>JAURBD010000038.1 GCA_030829155.1 Flavobacteriaceae bacterium | reverse complement strand
TTTATTTCCTCCAAAGGAATCTCAATGGAATCCTGTAGCGATGACTTGTTCTTCAAAGGAAAATATAGGGATATCAGAGTTGTGGAAAACGATTGTTAATTATGTAGAAAAAACCCAAAAATCTGGGTATTTTAAAAAAAAGAGAGCTGCCCAAAATATAAAGTGGCATCTAGAACTTCAGCAATATCAACTCAAGCGTTTTATGGAAGAAAACTCCAAACTCAACCAAGGTATGTCCTCTATAAACCATGAAGTTGAACAAGAGAAACTTACCCCTCTGGAGGCTATAAAAAGATTGGAAAAGCTATTGCTTAAACTCTTTCCGAAGAGCTAAATTCACTTCAACTGCAATGCATCCAGTATTTTAGGAATAGATTGTTTTAATCGTTTATTTTTAATCGATAAATAAAGAATGTTTCCTTTTATGATTTCATGCGTTTCATTTTCAGTTGACACAATGAATAAAATATCGATTTTTTTCCTTTGATTCAATTTCTTTTTTAATTCTGAAATTATATTTTTATTCTCATATGAATTTAGATGAAGATGAATAAAGTGTACATCATTTTCAATAGATTGTTTGAGTATATGATTTAGTTCTGAATTAAAGGGAGCAAGGTCTACATCAAAACCATTATTTGCATACTGTATAGCTAAATCGGAATACTCTACCGATTTTTCAGTTGGTTCAAAATTACAAATCAATACCCTGGGCCTTCTCCCTCGACTCTTGATGAAATTGTCTATAATTTTTTTTAACATGCCATTAATCCATAGCGTTATGTTTTATATAAGCCCTAGTATTTTCTTTAAAAGGGCAAAGGATTTCGGGTAGGGTGCATATCTCAGGGGTAAGTCAAGCCAAAGGGCCTTTTTAACAAATGGTTTGTAATGGGTAAAGGTATCAAAACCATATTTCCCGTGATAAGATCCTGTTCCACTGTGACCAACTCCTCCAAAAGGAAGTTTATCGTTCGAAAATTGAATTACAGTGTCGTTAGAAACACCACCTCCAAATGAATATTCTTGCTGTATTTTTTTAATAAAAGAGTTTCTTTTACTAAAAACATAAAAACCAAGTGGTTTTTCATAACGATTGATGATGGGTTTTAACTCCTCCTCATTTTCATAACTCAAAATAGGTAGGAGAGGACCAAAAATTTCATCTTTCATTATCTCACTATCCAAATCGGGTTGATCAATTAGGGTTGGTTCTAAATATAATTCTTCTTCATTCATATTTCCTCCATAAATTATGGATTCTCCCTCAAGCATTTTCTTGAGGTGTAACAAATGTTTTTGACTAATTATTTTACCGTAACTAGATGATTTTAGTGGATCTTTACCAAAAGCTTTTTTAATTTCAAGAATCAACGCTTGACTCAATTCCGAAACTTTAGATTGATGGACCAATAGGTAATCGGGAGCGATGCAAGTTTGACCACAATTCACATACTTTCCCCAAACAATTCTTCGAGCAGTCAAGGTAATGGAAGCAGTTTGATCTATAATACAAGGATTTTTTCCTCCCAATTCAAGAGTGTAGGGGGTGAGGTGTTTAGCTGCAGCTTGGGCAACAATTTTACCTACATGTGTACTCCCTGTAAAGAAAACATAATCCCAGCGAAGTTTCAATAATTCTGATGACACCTGGGCGTCTCCCTGAACAACACAAACATGTTCTGGAACAAAAGATTCCCCGATAATTTCTTCTACGATTGCAGAGGTTTTAGGTGCGTATTCTGAGGGCTTTAGAACTACAGTATTTCCTGCGCCAACTGCATTAATTACTGAGACCAGTGCCAGCTGAAAAGGGTAATTCCAGGGACTTATTTGTAATGTACATCCATAAGGTTCTGGAATTAAATAATCTTGAGTTGGATAATTTATCAAGGAAGAAGCAATACGTTTTGTTTTAGTCCAAGAATTCAGGTTATTTAGTGTGGTCTTAATTTCTTTTTTAATAATGAAAACCTCAGTAATTAAAGACTCATATTCCGATTTTTTAAGATCTTCAAATAAAGCTTTATAAATGGCATCTTCTCTATTCTCTATGGAACGTAGTAATTTTTTTAATGCAGCTTTTCGATAAGGAACTGCTTGGGTGATATTTGAATCAAAAAAAGTTTTTTGATTTTGATAGATAGTTTTGATTTCCATAGTTGTTAATTATACTTTCGAATATACCATATTTTATTCAACTGTGGATTTGTAATTGTATTTCAAAGAATTAAAACATAAAACCCCAAAAAAAATAGTCTTATTAACCTAGATTATATGCTTATATTTACTTGTAAATAAATCATTAAAATGAATAAACTACAGGTTGCTTTAGCTCAAATTTCTCCCGTTTGGTTAAACAAAAACAAAACCCTCGATAAAGTAAAAACTGCTATGCTTGAGGCATATAAAGAAAAAGCACAGCTTATTATTTTTGGAGAGGGTCTTTTGCCTGGGTATCCTTTTTGGCTAGCATTAACAAATGGAGCACAATGGGATTTAAAAATTAATAAAGTTTTACATGCTCATTACGTTCAAAATTCGGTCAATATAGAAAATGGGGATTTGGACGAAGTTTGTGCTTTAGCAAGTCAATATAAAATGGCTGTTTATATTGGCATAATAGAACGAGCCTCAAACCGAGGAGGACACAGTTTATACTGCTCTTTAGTATTTATAAATGATCAAGGAGTTATCTGCAGTGTCCACAGAAAACTACAACCTACACATGATGAGCGGTTGACATGGGCACCAGGAGACGGAAATGGATTGCAAGTACATTCATACAAAGGCTTTACTCTTGGAGGCTTGAACTGTTGGGAAAATTGGATGCCCTTGCCCAGAGCAGCATTGTATGGAATGGGTGAGAATGTACACTGTGCAGTTTGGCCAGGGAGTGAGCATAACACTAAAGATATCACGCGATTCATTGCAAGAGAAAGTAGATCTTATGTGATTTCTGTTAGTGCTTTGATGACAAAAAATGATTTCCCAAAAGACACACCCTATTTTGAAGAGTTGTTGGATGCTGCACCTGACAATTTAGCCAATGGAGGTTCTTGTGTTGCAAATCCAGATGGTAGCTGGCTTATTGAACCCATAGTTAATTCCGAGGGAGTTTTTTGTGCTGAAATTTATTTGAATCGCATCTATGAAGAGCGGCAGAATTTTGATCCTTCGGGTCATTATTCTAGACCCGATGTAACTCAATTACACCTGAATCGCGAACGACAATCCACCTTAAAAGTTAAGGAATAAATGCAACGGCTTATAAATGGGACAAAAACTATTTTCAGAATTTAAGAGTAGTAGCGATCAAGAAGTGTGGTCACAAATTCAAAAGGATTTAAAAGGCTTAAACTATCAATCTACTTTATGTTGGGAATCTTTGGATGGTATCACAACTCAACCCTTTTATGAACGAGACAATAATCAATCAAAACGAATTATAAATTCATTTCCCGAGCAATGGAATACCGCTCATACCCTATACATTGAATTGGATATTGAATCTTTAGTTCACTCCCTTGAAGCTTTTATTAAATTAGATGTTGAAACAGTTTTTTTGTGTCTGAGCAATAAAGAAATATCTTTTAAAAACCTTTTTGAAGCACTAAAACCCTTTCAAATCAATTTTTATTTCATCTTTCATTTTATCCCAAAGTGTAAACATTTGGATGAGATGGAATCAAAAATTTTAAATAAAAACAAATATTTTTTCCTTTTTGATCCAATAACTATGCTTGCTAAAACCGGGGATTGGCTTATAGACCAAAAAACTGATTTGAATCATTTGGTAAAATTGATTAATTCCCAAAAAAAAAGTGTCCCCATTTATGTAGATACTCGAATATACCAAAATGCTGGAGCTACTATTCCACAGCAACTCTCGTATGGCATGAGCCTTGCTGTAGATTATATAACCTTATTAGAATCCTCTTCAATTGATGAGGTTGAATTTCTTTTTCATTTAGCACTAGGAAGTAATTACTTTTTTGAAATAGCCAAAATTCAAGCTTTAAAAACAGTTTTTACTCAAATAACATCCATTTATAACCTTCGGATATCATTCAAGATTATTGCTGAGCCGTCAAAACGCAACATGACGCTACAAGATTACAATACAAATATGCTTCGAACAACGACAGCTATAATGTCTGCAATATTGGGAGGTGCTGATATCATCAATAACATTGCTTATGATTCTATTATTAACCCTACAAATAGTTTTGGATCTCGTGTAGCACAAAACCAATTACTTATCCTAAAAAAAGAAAGTTATTTTGATCAAGTCATTAATCCTATAGAGGGTTCGTATTACATAGGAAAAATAACGGAGGATTTTGCTGAGTTATCTTTGAAAAAATTTAAAAGTCTAGAAGGTCATGGCGGGTTTTTGAATGCCTTGCTTAATGGAGAGATTCAAAAAGAAATTAAAGCCTCTGCTGAAAAAGAAGAATCACTTTTTGATTCTGGTAATCTTATTTTGGTTGGAACTAATAAATATCAAGATCATGAAGCGCCAAAAACAGCTATTAATCTTAAGACTACAAAAATATTTAAAACAGGAATTATTCAGCCGATCATTGAAAAGCGCATAGCTGAAAAAATAGAAAATTCATGAAGAATAATCGTAAGAATTTCTCAGATGTTGAACTTCCAAAAATTTCAAAGAATATGGAAAAGTCACTTTCTGATGTTTATTTAACTGCTGAGGGGATTGCAATTCCAAAGATTGCCTCATTATCTGAAGAACCTCTAGAGCATCTTGGTTTTTCTTCTGGGACACCTCCTTTTTTAAGAGGTCCTTATAGTTCTATGTATGTAAGGCGACCTTGGACCATTCGTCAATATGCTGGATTTTCCTCGGCACAAGAAAGCAATGCTTTTTACTTGAAGAATTTAGCCATGGGGCAAAAAGGGCTTTCTGTGGCTTTTGATTTGCCCACTCATAGAGGATATGATAGTGATCATAAGCGTGTTGAAGGTGATGTAGGGAAAGCTGGAGTTGCAATTGACTCAGTAGAAGACATGAAGATATTATTTAATAAAATTCCTTTGGATCAAATGTCAGTTTCTATGACAATGAATGGAGCGGTACTTCCGATAATGGCATTTTATATTGTAGCTGCTGAAGAACAAGGTGTCAAACCTGAGAAGCTCTCTGGAACCATACAGAATGATATTTTGAAAGAATTTATGGTTAGGAATACTTACATATACCCACCAGAGCACTCCATCAAAATTGTGTCAGAGATTTTTAAATATACTTCAAAGTATATGCCCAAGTTTAATAGTATTAGTATTTCGGGCTATCATATGCAAGAGGCTGGAGCGACTGCCGATATTGAATTGGCTTATACCCTTTCAGATGGTTTAGAATACATAAGAACAGGTCTCAAAGCTGGTTTATCTATTGATGATTTTGCACCTAGGCTTTCCTTTTTTTGGGGAATAGGTATGAATCACTTTATGGAAATAGCCAAAATGAGAGCTGCACGAATGTTATGGTCTAAAATAGTAAAACAGTTTAATCCGAAAAATGAAAAATCATTAGCGTTACGAGCACATTCCCAAACTAGCGGTTGGAGTTTAACTGCTCAAGATCCTTTTAATAATGTTGCTCGAACAACCATAGAGGCCATGGCAGCTGTTTTTGGAGGTACTCAAAGTTTACATACTAATGCCTTGGATGAAGCAATAGCTTTACCAACTGAGTTTTCGGCTAGAATTGCCCGAAACACACAGCTTTACTTACAAGAAGAAACTCAAATTACAAAAACTGTTGATCCTTGGGGGGGGAGTTATTATGTAGAACAATTGACTCATGATATTGCTCAGAAAGCATGGGAATTAATCGAGGAAATTGAATCTTATGGAGGAATGACAAGTGCCATCGAGGCTGGAATTCCCAAAATGAGAATTGAAGAAGCTGCTACCAAAAAACAAGCACGAATTGATAGTGGTCAAGATTTGATAGTTGGTGTAAATAAATACAAATTGGAAGAAGAAGAACTTATTTCCTTTTTGGAAGTAGATCAAATTAAAGTTCAGCAACAGCAATTAAAACAGCTGAAAGAATTAAAAAATTCTAGAAATAATGCTAAATTAAAAGAAGCTTTAGAGGCTCTGAAGCAAGCTGCTCAAGAATTGGTTTCAGGGAAAAAGTTAACACAAAATTTATTGGGACTAGCGGTAATTGCCGCAAGAGAACGAGCTACATTAGGGGAGATTAGTAGTGCATTAGAACAGTCATTTGGTCGTTATCAAGCTAAAATAAATAGTTTTACAGGCGTTTATTCCAAAGAAATTAAAAATGATGTAGATTTTAAAAAAGGAAAAGAACTTACCAATCGTTTTTTTGAATTAAACGGCCGACGCCCCAGAATTATGATAGCCAAAATGGGTCAAGATGGACACGATAGAGGGGCAAAGATTATCGCTACCAGCTATGCAGATTTAGGTTTTGATGTTGACATAGGTCCACTTTTTCAAACCCCACAAGAAGCAGCAAAACAGGCCATAGAAAATGATGTTCACATTATGGGAATTTCTTCTTTAGCTGCTGGGCATAAAACCTTAGTTCCGAAAGTTATTAATGAACTAAATCGATTGGGTCGAGGAGATATAGTTGTAATTGTAGGTGGAGTAATTCCACCTCAAGATCACAGCTTTTTAATTGGAGCAGGAGCAATGGGAGTATATGGACCGGGAACTAAAATTAGTAAAGCCGCAGTTGAGGTTTTAAAGTTTTTAATGGATTAATTACAATTTAATCTTGTAAAACTTTATCAAATTATATTTGAACGAAGATAAATTGAAAATCCTTTAGATTTTTTTATGGCTTAAAAAGAACGTCTTAAACAAAAGACTCTTTTTTTCTAAAGAAATTAATTTTTCATTAGAAAGTACGATAATTTCCTTTCAAAAATACATTTGCATCTTGTTCTACAAATTCTGAAGTTTCTTTATTGTAATGAAGTGTTTGGTTTGGAAAACGTCCTGCAATAACTCCTAAAAGAATTGTTTCTGTTAGTTTGGATGAATATTCAAATGGAGCAGAACAATCCGATTTTCCTAAACAACTATCCACAAATTCATGGTAATGTTTTGGAGATTCTTTGGAATAATCTCTGATCGGTTCTCCAAGAGTTCCCTCAGGGTCATAATCTTCAATTTTATAATTTCCATAGGACTTCCCTTCGATAAGTTTTGGGAGTTCCATAAAATGAGGTAAAAGCAAACGTTTGCCATTTTCTCCAATAAACATTGCACCTTGTTCAGGAAGAGAATCTCCATCAGGTAATAACAATTCGTCTTTAATTTCAGGTCCATCTACGCCATCATACCACAACCATTCAAAACGATCTGTTGTGTAGGCGGTTCCATCAAAGGTGTAACGAACGATATTTCGCTCTGGATAAGCATAATCATTAAATGGGCGACACTGATTAGTGATTGTATTGGGGACATCAAGTTCTAATGCGCTGTAGGGGGTGTCAAAAATGTGTACTCCCATATCTCCCAAGGTTGCACAGCCATAATCTATTAACTTTCTCCAATTTCCAGGATGGTAGTAACCATCTTTATATTCACGTTCTTGAGAAGTACCCAACCAAAGATTCCAGTCAAGATTTTCTGGAATGGGATCAGAACCTTCTGGCGCAGGGCCATCATATCCCCAATTTTTGTTTGACCATGCAATTACTTTGCTGACTTTTCCTATGACACCTCCTTTAATGAGATAAGTAGCTAATTTATAATCATAGAATGAGTGCACTTGAATACCCATTTGAGTAACAAGATTTTTTTCATTAGCAACTTTTCGCATTTCTCTGGATTCGGAAACGTAATGAGTCAGGGGTTTTTGACAATAAACAGCTTTATTTTTTTCCATTGCCAATAAGGAAGCTGGAGCATGAGTGTGGTCAGGAGTAGATACTACTACTGCATCAATTTGATTTGAAATTTGATCAAACATTATTCGATAGTCGCTAAAGATTTGAGCTTGAGGAAACATTTCACTGGCAGCTTTCAAAGCATTGTTATCGACATCACACAAAGCAGTTACAACAACATTTGCATGGGATGAAATTGCCTTTAAATCTTCAAGTCCCATATTTGCAATACCGATATGTGCTGTACGCAATATCTGATCAGGTTTTGCACAAGACCATGTAGATAGGGGAAGGACTGAAGCTCCAATAGCTAATGAAGCAGTTTTGATAAATTCTCTTTTTTTCATTTTACAACTCTTTTATTTTAATATTTCTAAACCATAAACTGCTTCCGTGATCTTGAAAACCTATAAATCCTTTTTTGTAGATGCCGTAATCTTCAGCAATTTTCCATTTCCCATTACTTTTTTTTGCATTCCACTCTTCTGACCAGGGAACGAAAGTTAGAAGTAATTCCCCATTGAGCCAGTGTTCTACTTTTTCAGGGGTAAATATAATTTTGCTGTTGTTCCATTGACCTGCAGGATTAAGATTTTTCTTTGTGGGATCTGGAACATACATAGCGTAGTCTGCTCCGGTTGATTGAAGGGGCTGTAAGTTCTGTGGGTTCTTGGTTATGCCTATACTTTTATTGTATTCTGTAATATCATGAAAATTGGTGTAGTTTTCATCATCAATTAATTGATATTCGGGAGCTACTTCTGGGAGACCGTCATAACCTTCTGCAATGTGATAAAAAATTCCACTATTCCCACCTGGAGGAATTTTCCATTCAACATACAGTTCAAAATTGTCAAATTCTTGACCACCATAAACTATATCCCTACTTCCTTTGTAGTCATAATCTTGCTCTAAAATCATTTCAGTGCTAAAAGTCATTACGCTGTCAACTATAGCCCATCCAGGCGGTAAGCTTTTCTGGTTATAAGCTTTCCATCCATCAAGAGAGCTTCCGTCAAAAAGTGAAATCCATTCTGAGGACTTTTTTTTTGGCTTGGTTTTATTCTCTTGGCAACCCAAAAGCATAAAAACAGATATACAAAAAAATAAAAACGACTTCATTTTATATTTTTTTTAATTTTAAATTTCTCCATTTCACTTTGATATCTCCTCCAGAATGAATTTGAAGTGCAATACCTCCTTTGCCTTGTCCAATTTTTTGATCTTCTATTTGAACCATCTCATGGCCATTTAAATAAGTAATTACTTTATCTCCATTGACCTTGATTTTCATTTTATTCCAATCACCCATTTTTAAGTATTGGTCTTTTGAGGGATCGGGTTTTATTAGCCAACCTCTTCCGTAAGATTCATAAATACCACCAGTATGTAAGCTAGGTGGAGCAACTTCAACTTGCCATCCACTAACTTTAGTTCCTTCTACTGTTGAACGAAAAAATACACCACTATTTCCGTCAGCTTCTTGTTTAAATTCGAGTTCCATCTCAAAATTATCAAAATGTTCTTTGGTAGATAAGTAGCCATACTCTTTATCGGGACCACTCTCACAGATCAATTCTCCATTTTCAACATACCATTTTTCTGTCCCATGAATTTGCCAACCATCTAGGTTTTCGCCATTAAATAAAGTTAACTGTGCCTGAATAGATTCTATCGATATTAAAAGAATAAGGAGTGTGAAAATTTTTTTCATGTAGGTTTTTTAAAGTTTAATAAATAATTTCTTTTTGTAAAGTAGATATGTGGGAATGAATATTATGAATCCATAAATTAGGGCATAAACCAAAGAAATAAACTTTGCTGATAAACCCAATTGAATAAATGTTTCCATAAACAAGTCGTTGAGTGCCACCCCTATAAAAAAATCGCTGTAAAATACAGAAACCAAAAGGCTTGAAAGGGTATAAGCTACAATTGGATTTACTCCAAAGGCTATGGGTATATTCATTCCTTTTTTCATTTTTTTTTTATCTATGTAGTATATGCAAGTACCAAGTGTCAAAGCACTTATACCTGCAGTTAGTAAGGTAAATGAACTCGACCAAAGCGCTTTATTAATGGGGAAAATATAGTGAGTGATATAACCAGTAAATGCAAGTATAAAACCATACATCATTAGTTGATCTAGGGATTTACTTTCCTTGTATTGTTTAATAATTCCTGCCGCACTCATTCCAAATAAACCGGTTACAACAGCTCCAATTGTACTTAATATACCCTCTGGATCCCATGTTTTTTGCCATAGTATACCGGGAAGTAGATGGGAGTCTATGTAGTTTGCCCAATTCATCATTGGTTCAGATAAATCAGGTTTTCCAATTCCTGGAACCGGAACAAATACCATAATAACTGCATATGTGATTAAGAGCACGACTCCAAGTGAAATATGGTTGCTTTTTTTGGTGTAAATAAAAATCGTAGCACAAATCATGTAAACAATTGAAATACGTTGTAAAACTCCGGCATACCTAATGTTGGAAAAATCAAATTCAGGCCAAACCCAGAGTAATAATCCCACTAAATAGATTTTGATGGCTCTTCCAAAAACCTTTTTTAAAAGCTTTTGTTTTGAATCAACAAGTACACGTTTTTCTAATGATAATACTATCGATATTCCAACAATAAATAAGAAGCTTGGAAATACAAGATCTGTTGGTGTAAGTCCGTTCCATTCTGCATGCAATAATGGGGGATAAACATGTGACCAGCTGCCAGGGCTGTTAACGATAATCATCAAAATAATGGTCAGACCTCTAAGGACATCGAGAGATTGTAGTCGTTGATTGGTGTCCATTTAATGTTTTCTTCTAGATTGGAAAAGTAATGAAAAAAGTAGAGTTAAACAACTATAAAAGTTACAACTTTAAAATTACTATTTCAATAAAATTAATTATTTCTCCCTCACAAAATAAGTTTCTTTTTTGCAATCGTTTGCATCAATTTTTAAGACTATTTTTTTATACTTAAATTGTTCTAGTTTTTTTTGACTATTATTAATGTTAAATTAGTGGGTTTTAAAAAGTCAAATTCAGATTTTTGATAAAACTTCAAAATTTATTTTTGTATGTTTTTTTCTATCTTTGGCTAAATAAAAAATGGAATGAAGAAACTATTATTTTTGGTAATCTTAACCTTAATTTCCTGTGGAGGTGGGTATGGAGACGAAACTTATGCAAGCTCTAGTTCTATTCAAAATTCTGGAAAAATATATTTTGAAGATAATCATTGTAAATGCCCACAGGCTAAGGTGGGTGACATAGATATTATTAATGGGAAAACTTATGTAGCTGTAAATAATTCAACGATTAAAGATGAAATTGCAGCTGGAAATTATAATTTATGCACAACATTGGTTACAGATATGTCTGGTTCAGGGGTTTCATTAACAAATTTTTTCAATGACAACTCTTTTAACTCTGATATTAGTTTTTGGGACGTATCTAATGTAACCAATATGGATGGTATTTTCTTTCAGGCAAATCTATTCAATCAAAACATCAGTGCTTGGGATGTTTCTAATGTAACAAATATGGGAAGTATGTTCAAGAATGCGTCTTCGTTTAACCAAAATATATCAAATTGGGACACATCGAAAGTAACGAAAATGCTCGGGTTATTTTCAGAAGCAACTGCTTTTAATCAAAATATAGAGGATTGGAATACTTCAAACGTAACAAGCATGGAGGGAATGTTTTTTGAAGCTTCTTCTTTCAATCAAAACTTGTCGAGTTGGTGCGTTACAAACCTTTCCTCAGAGCCACAAGATTTTTCAACAAATTCAGCATTACTTCAAGAAAACAAACCTGTTTGGGGTACTTGTCCATAAAATTAAAACTAGTTTATTTCCATTTATTAATTCTTTATTTGATATCTTGTTACAATAACATTATAACTAGATTGATATGAAAAAGATTAAAGCAACAACTATCGGAACTTTTGCTGCAATATGTTTTGTAGTAATTATTTCAGGTTTTACAACTACTTACCAAACAGAACAAACAACTTCACCTGTTTATGAGTTTGAAATGGTAACAGTTGTTGAATCACTTATTCAAAGTGGTTTAGGGAGATCTAGGATGATTTCAGAAACTGAAAATGTAAATTATAGAGAGGCGACAACCATCAGAAAAGAAGATGGCGAAAAAGATAAAAGTAAAAAAAAGCGTTCTGAAATTAGAACACAAGCTTTTGAAGAAACTAAATTATTAAACTTTTATAATGTTGCAGGAATACGTTTCAACAACATTGCCACCAATGATGCTATGGTACGCTCAAAGCTTAATGAAATGTCAACTCAAGGATGGGAATTATTTACAGTTACCTCAGGAGTTGAAAGCGCTGATAAAGAAAGAGATGCGATTTTCATTACGCGTTACATCTTTAGAAAAGAGAAATAAATATTTATATTTTAAAAGAATTTATAAAAGCAAAATAAACCTCTAAAAAAAAGATAACCAAAAAACCACAATTACTATCAAAAGAAAATTAATTTTAAATAAAGTAGTATATTTAGAGAAATCTAAATTTAATTAAAATGAAAAAATTATTCGTTCTTGCCTTAATAACGCTCTTTGGGTCATGTGCACCTCAAGGTTCTCATGCTGATTTCGATAAAAATGTTGAAACAGTTAAAACATTATTTGCACTTCAAGGAACTGAGGCTGATCTTGATGCACAACTGGCTTTAGTTCATGAAGACATTGATTGGCAACCCGCCTTTCACGGTTCTGAAAAAATTGGAAAAGAAGCTTATGGAGATTATCTAAAAGGATGGCATGATGTCATGGAGAATGTAGTTTATACTCCTGAAAATTATTTACCTGGAGTGTCAATTGAAACTTCTTTGGCAGATGGGAGTGTTCGATCATATGGTACTTGGAGCGGTACACATTCTGCCTCTGGAAAAACATGGGAAATGATATCTTATCACACTTTTGACTTCAAAGATGGAAAAATAATTGCTGGTGGGGATTATTTTGATGCAGGAGGCTTAATGGCTTCTCTTCAAACAGAACCCGAAGCAGCTGAGTAATATTTCAGTTTTCAACAAAATCAAAACCATAAAAAAGCCTTCTTTAAAGAAGGCTTTTTTTATTTATTATCTATTTTTTATCGATGAATTTTATTTGTTGGTATAATTTTTCATTTTAATTTGAGCACTTCACCTAAATTAATTGAAAATTAAAATAAAATGAAAGACAACTATTTTTATCTCGTTTTTATATTTCTTTTTTTCTTCAATTTAAACCTCAAAGCCCAAAATAAAGGGAATGAAGAAATTCAAATTAAGGCTAAAGAAGTGATTAAGACTTTGGATTGGGGTGGCTTACAAAAGTATGAGAAAGCAAATAATGAACTTGCATCTAAGAAAGATCCAGATGCTGTTTTTATGGGGGATTCAATAACAGAAGGATGGTCTTATTATTTTTCAGATTTTTTTGGTGACAACAACTATATAAACCGTGGAATTAGTGGCCAAACCACTGAACAAATGCTTATTCGTTTTAGACAAGATGTTATTGACCTGAATCCCAGAACAATAGTAATTCTTGCCGGGATCAATGATATTGCTCAGAACACCAAGTTTTATGGAGTAAAAGTATCGGCTGGAAATATTTTTTCTATGGTTGAACTAGCTCAGTATCATGGAATAAAACCCATTATATGTTCTGTACTTCCAGCTGATAGATTTGAATGGAACCCCTCCATTTTACCAGCAGATTTGGTTATACAAATGAATCAATTACTTAGGTCTTATGCAAAGGACAACCAAATCAAGTATCTCGATTATTACGCCGCAATGAATAATAATAATGGAGGGCTTAGACCTAAACTGACCAACGATGGAGTTCATATTACCAGAGAGGGTTATTCTTTAATGAATAAAATGGTAAAAGAATCCATTAACAAATCATTTAAAAAAGAGTAATTAACTCAAATTACATTTATAACTACGACCAATAAAGTATTCTTCGTTTGGATCAGTTCAAGCATTATTTAAAATTAAAACACAAATGTTTGAACTCTCAACATTATAGAAAATAAATTTATTTTTGTCTATATTTTAATTGCATTGGTATAAAAAGTAT
>JAURBD010000050.1 GCA_030829155.1 Flavobacteriaceae bacterium | reverse complement strand
TTACACAGACATTGATTCAGATACATTCCCAATTGGTCTGAATGAAGACATCGTTCGTGCTATTTCTAAACGGAAAGAGGAACCAGAATGGATGACAGAATGGCGTTTAAACGCTTACCGATCTTGGGTTGAAATGACGGAGCCAGAGTGGCATAACGTTCAATATACAAAACCTGATTTTCAAGCAATTTCATATTATTCTGCACCTAAAAAGAAAGATAAATATGAAAGTCTTGATGAGGTTGATCCAGAATTATTAGATACTTTCAAAAAATTAGGAATTTCAATAGACGAGCAAAAAAAATTGGCTGGTGTTGCTGTTGATATTGTTGTAGATTCTGTTTCTGTAGCCACTACATTTCGGGATACACTAGCAGAAAAAGGAATCATATTTTGTTCTATTTCTGAGGCAATAAAAGAACATCCCGAATTGGTAAAAAAATACATTGGAACTGTTGTTCCTGTCAAAGACAATTTTTATGCTGCTCTTAATTCAGCTGTTTTTTCAGATGGATCGTTTTGCTACATCCCTAAAGGCGTTCGTTGTCCTATGGAGTTATCCACTTATTTCAGGATAAATCAAGCTGGAACAGGACAATTCGAACGTACGCTTGTTGTTGCTGATGAATCGAGTTATGTAAGCTATTTAGAGGGATGTACAGCACCATCTCGGGACGAAAATCAATTGCACGCTGCGGTTGTAGAGTTGGTGGCAATGGATGATGCAGAAATTAAATATTCAACAGTACAAAATTGGTATCCTGGTGACAAAGAGGGTAAAGGTGGAGTTTTCAACTTTGTAACCAAAAGAGGGATTTGTCATAATCGAGCAAAAATTTCATGGACACAGGTAGAAACTGGCTCAGCTGTAACATGGAAATACCCTTCTTGTATTTTAAAAGGAGACAATTCTATCGGGGAGTTTTATTCAATAGCAGTAACCAATAATTTTCAGCAAGCAGACACGGGGACTAAAATGGTTCACTTAGGGAAAAACACTAAAAGCACAATTATATCCAAAGGAATTTCTGCGGGTCATTCTCAAAATAGTTATCGAGGATTAGTGCAAGTTCAGCCCAGAGCAGTTAATGCTAGAAATTTTTCTCAATGTGATTCTTTACTAATGGGTGATTTATGTGGAGCACATACTTTTCCATACATTGAGGCAAAAAATAATTCAGCTCAAATAGAGCATGAAGCTACTACAAGCAAAATTGGAGAAGATCAAATTTTTTATTGCAATCAACGAGGAATTGATACCGAGAAAGCAATTGCGCTAATTGTAAATGGGTTTAGCAAAGAAGTTTTAAACAAGCTTCCTATGGAATTTGCCGTAGAGGCACAAAAATTATTAGAAATTTCCCTCGAAGGTTCGGTGGGTTAAGATTACATAAAATATGTTATTAATAAATGATCTACATGCAACTGTAGAAGGTAAAGAAATTTTAAAAGGAATTAATCTTGAAGTAAAAGCTGGAGAAGTTCATGCAATAATGGGTCCTAATGGATCTGGGAAAAGTACTCTTTCCTCAGTAATTGCAGGAAACGAAGATTATGAAGTTGAGAAAGGAACAATTTCTCTCAGTGGTGAAAGTTTGGAGGAGATTGATGCTGAAGAACGCGCCCACAAAGGAATTTTTCTTTCCTTTCAATATCCTGTTGAAATCCCTGGAGTTACAGTAACTAATTTTATCAAAACAGCAATCAATGCTTCACGAAAAGCACAAGGTTTAGAAGATATGCCTGCAAAGGATATGTTGAAAAATATTCGTGAAAAAGCAGCTCTTTTAGAAATTGACTCAAAGTTTTTGTCTCGTTCTTTGAACGAAGGTTTTTCGGGTGGAGAAAAGAAACGAAACGAAATTTTTCAAATGGCCATGTTGGAACCCAAACTAGCTATTTTAGATGAGACTGATTCGGGTTTAGATATCGATGCCCTTAAGATTGTTGCAAACGGAGTAAATAAATTAAAAAGCAAAGAAAATGCTGTTGTGGTAATTACTCACTACCAGCGTTTGCTGGATTACATCGTACCCGATTTTGTTCATGTACTTCACGACGGTAAAATTGTAAAGTCAGGAACTAAAGAACTTGCTCACGAGTTGGAGGCAAAAGGATACGATTGGATTAAACAATTAGTCAACTAGTTATGGAGTTGAAAGAAAAATTAATTTCCTCTTTTATGGCTTTTGAAGAACAGCTAGATCTTTCTTCACCAGTTCATGAAATCCGAACCGAAAGTTTGAAACATTTTGAGGAAAATGGATTTCCTTCCAAGAAAGATGAAGCATGGAAGTACACCTCCTTGGCAAAATTGATTAAAAGTGATTATTCAATTTTCCCAAAAGAGGAAACTACAATTGAGTTAAAAGATGTAAAAAAATATTTTTTATTTGAGATTGATACCTACAAAATTGTTTTTATCGATGGAGTATATTCTCCATTTTTGTCGGATACGACACACGATGGCATTGATGTTTGTCTTTTATCTGCTGCGCTTTCTAAAGATAAATACAAGAAAACCATAACAACGTATTTCAATACTATTGCAAAAAAAGATGATAACCTCACCGCATTGAATACATCTTTCACCAAAGAAGGAGCTTATATTTTTATTCCCAAATCAGTTGTAGCAGAAAAACCTATTCAGATATTACATTTTGCCACTGGTAAGCAAGGCCCAATTTTATTACAACCAAGAAATTTGATTGTTGTTGAAGAGAATGCCCAAGTGCAAATTGTTGAGCGTCATCAAAGTTTGGTTCCCCATCAAATTATGTCAAATTCTGTAACCGAAATTTTTGCTGCTAAAAAAGCAGTGATTGATTATTATAAGGTTCAAAATGACTTAGATGAAGCTTCTCTAATTGACAACACTTATGTTGCTCAAAAGACGAAAAGCAATGTAAGTGTTCATACATTTTCCTTTGGAGGAAAACTGACTCGGAATAACTTAAACTTTTACCAAAAAGGAGAATATATTGATTCAATAATGAAAGGAGTTACTATTATTGGAGATCAACAACACGTAGATCATTTTACATTGGTAGATCATGCACAACCCAATTGTGAAAGTCATCAAGACTATAAAGGAATTTATTCAGACAAATCAGTAGGTGTTTTTAACGGTAAAATTTATGTAAATCGAATTGCTCAAAAAACAAACGCATTCCAAAAAAATAATAACATTTTGTTGGACGATACAGCTACCATCAACACCAAACCTCAACTAGAGATTTTTGCTGATGATGTAAAATGTTCACACGGATGTACCATAGGACAATTGGATGAAGATGCATTATTTTACTTAAGATCTAGAGGAATTCCAAAGAAAGAAGCTAAAGGATTATTAACCTATGCTTTTGCAAATAATGTTTTGGAATCTGTTAAAATACCAACTCTTAAAGCAAGAATCAACAAGTTAATTGCCAACAAATTGGGAGTTAACATAGGACACGATTTATAAAGAATGTTTGACGTAAACGAAATACGAAAAGATTTTCCAATATTAGAGCGAACCGTTAACGGGCAACCTCTAATTTATTTTGATAATGCGGCAACTTCTCAAACTCCCAATCAGGTAATTGAGGTTATCTCAAATTACTACCGAAATTATAACTCCAATATTCATAGGGGAGTTCACGCTCTAAGTCAAGAAGCAACTGATGTCTATGAAAATGCAAGGCAAAAAATCCAGCATCATTTCAATGCGGCTAGAGCTCATGAAATAATCTTTACTTCAGGAACAACCCACAGCATTAATATTGTCGCTTCGGGTTACAGTAAACTTCTTCAAGCTGGAGACGAATTAATAGCTTCGGCAATGGAGCATCATTCTAATATTGTTCCCTGGCAAATGCTTTGTGACCGAACGGGAGCACTTTTGAAAGTAGTACCTATGGATGAAGCAGGTGTTCTAGATATCGATGCCTACAAGGATTTACTTTCAAAAAAAACCAAACTAGTTTTTGTAAATCATGTTTCCAATGCTCTGGGAACAGTAAATCCGATTGAAGAAATCATCAAACTTGCTCATGTAAGCGGAGCAAAAGTTCTGATTGATGGAGCACAAGCCTCTCCCCACATAAAAGCTGATGTACAAGCCCTGGAAGTTGATTATTATGTTACTTCTGCACACAAATTGTGTGGGCCAACTGGGGTAGGAATGTTGTATGGAAAAGAAGAACTACTAAATCAACTCCCTCCCTATCAAGGTGGGGGTGAAATGATTGCTGAAGTTAGCTTCGAAAAAACTACTTATGCAGATTTACCACACAAGTTTGAAGCAGGGACTCCTAATATAGCTGGAGGAATTGCATTTGGAGCAGCATTAGATTATATGAATGCTATTCGCTTTGAAACTATCGCAGCCTATGAGCAAGAACTTTTGATTTATGCAACAGAACAACTGAAAGAAATTGATGGGGTAAAGATCTATGGAGAAGCTCCCCATAAAACTGCAGTAATATCTTTTAATGTAGATGATATACACCCTTATGACATTGGAAGTATTTTGGATAAAATGGGAATAGCCGTTCGAACTGGACATCATTGTGCACAACCTATTATGGATTTTTATAAAATCCCTGGAACTATTCGGATTTCATTTTCTTTCTACAACACTAGGAAAGAAATTGACACCCTGATAAAGGGATTGAAAAAAGCAATCCTAATGTTGAAATAATATAGTTTATCTTTGAGTATTATGAGCATACAAGAAATACAAGAAGAAGTTATTGAAGAGTTCGGAATATTCGAAGATTGGATGCAACGTTATGAACACATGATTGATCTAGGAAAATCCCTTCCTTTGATTGCAGATGAGTTTAAAACTGAAGACAATATCATCAAAGGATGTCAAAGTAAAGTATGGGTGCATGCTGAGTTAAAAAATGATCAATTAGAATTTACAGCCGATAGCGATGCAATCATTACCAAAGGAATTATTGCAATTTTGATACGAGTATTTTCAAATCAGCATCCAAAAGATATCTTGGCTGCAGAAACTGATTTCATCGATCAAATTGGATTGAAAGAACACTTATCTCCAACCCGTGCAAATGGTTTAGTTTCGATGATTAAGCAAATAAAAATGTACGCTATTGCGTTTCAAATACAACTCAATTAATTATGTCAGAAAACACACCAGATAATCAAGAGTTAGGAGAAAAAATCGTGAATGTTCTTAAAACCATTTTTGATCCTGAAATCCCAGTAGATATTTATGAATTGGGATTGATCTATGATGTTTTTGTAAATGAAGATCAAGATGTAAAGATATTGATGACTTTGACCACACCAAACTGTCCGGTCGCAGAAACACTTCCAGTTGAGGTAGAAGAAAAAGTAAAATCTCTTAATGAAGTTAATGATGCGGAGGTTGAAATTACCTTTGACCCTCCTTGGACACAAGATCTGATGAGTGAAGAAGCAAAATTAGAACTGGGGTTTCTTTAATTGACAAATCATGAAAGATGAAATCGTAAATAAAGTTGCACAAAGTACTCTTGTAACTTTTGATTTAGAAGAGCTTTATCCCAGTGAAGTTCTTTTAGAAGTCGATTTAAGTCAATGGTTGGATCAAGGTTTTATTTTACGCGAAAAAGAATTTAGGAAAGCGATTAAGAACCACGATTGGGATCAATACAGCTGCAATTATATTGCTTTAAATTGTAAAACAGATGCAATTCTTCCAGCTTGGGCCAGCTTGTTAATCACATCCCAATTAAGCAAAGTAGCTGAGCAAATCGTTTGGGGTACCATAAAAGATTTAGAAAAACAACTTTTTAGCCAAGCAATAGCAAATCTTGATTTGACCCCGTTTGAAGGAAAACCTGTTATTGTTAAAGGGTGTTCTGAAAAAGAAGTTCCAGAGGCTGCATTTGTGGAACTCATTCAAAAGCTTCAACCTGTTGTTAAAAGTTTGTTTTATGGAGAAGCCTGTTCCTCAGTCCCTCTTTATAAAAGCTAGATTATAATAGGTTATTTAAGTCAGTCTTATAGTTTATATTTAAAGTCTTAATCGTACAAAATACGTTATTTGTATTTTTTCACTTTTTATTTTCTTTCGGTTGTAACTCTCCAAACAGTATTAATGAGGAATAACCTTCTAGTTTTATAGGGATTTGCGATTACAATCAAAAATTTTACCAATTTGATGCTCCCCATTCAGTCAAACAAGCGCTGGATAAGGCTGCAATAGAAAAACAAATTTTATCTTTCGAGCCGATGAGTTCTAAATAGATTTTTTTAGTGGAAATTCTTTTCAAGATTAATTTTATTCTTACCTATGAGCTCTTATAAAAAAATGACAGTACTTACATACTTATTTCAAATCGATTGATTCGATCTAACTACAATCCAGTAGGTCACATAGATACCACTGATATTCCATATTGATAATTCAGTTAAACTGATTATTCGATCCCCTGATGAATTTATAACCCATTTTAATCTGCCCGATTAACCGCTGTTTGAGGATCGAGTTTATTCATCCTCTTATATTCGACATCGAAGAATTCAAAACTGAGCAACCTAAAAGTTTTAGTATCTTGTTGCAATAAAAATTGCGTTTGGATAGTCGGAAGAAAATTTTAATTTTAAGCTATTATTGGCCTCCCTCAGGAGGTTCGGGTGTTCAACGCTGGATGTATTTTGCTAAACATTTACAGCGGTTGGAATGGGAACCTATTGTCATTACCGTAGATGAAAAGCAGGCATCTTATCCACTAATTGACCTTAGTTTGTTAGACGAAGTTAATAAGATTAGGGTTATCAAAACCAGCACACGTGAACCCTTACGTTTATATTCTTGGTTGAGTTCTGGAAGTACTCAAGAGGGTATCCCTCAGGGACAACTACCAACAAAAGGTATTTTCGATAAATTTGCTGCATATGTCCGTGGTAATTTTTTTATTCCTGATGCTCGAAAAGGATGGATACCCTTCGCAATTAAGGCTGCACAAAAAGTATTAACTGAAGAAAATATAAGCCACTTAATTACCACAGGACCTCCACATTCCACCCATTTGGCAGGATTACAACTTCGGGATCAATTTGAAATAAAATGGTGGGTAGATTTTAGAGATCCTTGGGTGGATATTTTTTACAACAAACAAATGCAAAGAACACAAAGCAGTGAAGTCAAGGACACCCAATTAGAAAAAAACGTTCTCCAAAAAGCGAATGGTGTTATTACAACTGTAGGTGGGGATTTGCATCAAAGTTTAAAACAAAAAGCACCAAACCAAAGATTTATTTCCATAGCAAATGGTTTTGATGCTGAGCTTATGGCCGGCATAAAATCTGACCCTCCAGGAGATGTTTTCCATTTAGTCTATACAGGCTTGCTCACCCATCAACAATCCTATCCTTCGATAATTAAGGCATTGCAAAATCTAGAAGGAAATTGTCTTATTCGTTTTTCTCTTGCAGGGAATATTCCTAAAGAGATAATAGAAGAGATTCGTGCAGCCTTACCTGAAGTAGAATTAATTTATCACGGCTATTTAAACCACAAAGAGGCAATAACATTAATGAAAAGCGCTCATCTTTTGTTGAACTTTATCTTTGAGGGAGCCAAAACGCAAATGATTTCTGGAAAGTTATTGGAATACATTGCATCAAAAAGACCTATACTTTCATTAGGAGCTACAAATTCAGAAGCAGCAAAATTAATTAATAAAGGGAGTTGTGCAGTCATGTTCGATTCAAATGATTTGGAAGGAATAACTTTTTTTATTAATCGTATAATTGAGCAGAAGGAGACATTATTTAATGAGTTTCCAGAAATTGAAAAGTGGAGTAGGGAGAGCCTTACTAAAGCATTGATTAAAAAATGCCTTGACTGAGGTTATATATTATTTATAAAAATTCATCTCATCCAAATAAACCCAGCTTTCGGGTGGGAGTAAGGGACGTACATTTTGCCCTTTTTTGATTGCTTTTCGAATAGCAGAGGATGATAATTCTATTTTGGGTGCGTCTATTAGATTTATTTTTGGATGATTTTTGAATTGCTCTGGTATTACTCGATTTGTTTTTCTGGGATAAACATAAATCTCATGGTGTCCTAAGATTAGTTCATAATTTTTCCATTTTGGAAAACTAACTAAATTATCTTCTCCCATCAGAAGAGCAAATTGATGCTCGGGATATTTTTCGACCAAATGAACCAATGAATTGATGGTGTAGTTGGGGGTAGGCAGTCCAAATTCAATATTTGAAGGTTTTAGTTTTGGATAGTCCATGGTGGCTTTGTAGACCAGTTCCAAACGGTGGTTGTTATCCAAAATCGAATCTTTTTTTTTGAATGGATTTTGTGGAGTAATAACCATCCAAATTTCATTCAAATCAGTTGTTTCCGCGAAATGGTTTGCTAGAATAATGTGACCAATATGAATCGGGTTAAAGGTTCCAAAATAGAGCCCAATTTTTTTCATACTACAAAGATAGTGATTTGTCTATGAATCGATAAACCCACGAACTTGACGAACTACTTCTTTTTTAGCTGTTTCAAGATCATCATTTATGATGACAGAATCAAATTGAACTGCAAAGCTCATTTCTTCTTCAGCCCTAGCCAATCGCATTTGGATGTCCTCTTCATTTTCAGTATCTCTTCCCCGCAGACGTTTTTCTAATATTTTTTTTGTGGGAGGTTGAATAAATAGAGCTAAAGTGTTTTGAGGGTATTGCTTCTTGATGTTGATGCCTCCTTTTACATCAATATCAAAAAGGACATGTTTCCCTTGGGACCATAAGCGTTTTATCTCTGATTTCAGAGTTCCATAGAAAACGTCATCGTAAACTTCTTCAAACTCAACAAAGGCATTTTCTTTAATTTTGTTTTGAAAATCAGATGAAGATAGAAAATGATAGTCAACACCATTTTTTTCTTTACCACGAGGTTTTCGAGAGGTAGCAGAAATAGAAAATCCAAGGGATAAGTTTTCAGAAAGGAGGTGTTTCACAAGGGTTGTTTTACCGGAACCAGAGGGTGCAGAAAAAACAAATAACTTACCTTCTTTCATTTAGAGTACATTGAGGAGTTGTTCTTTTATTTTTTCGAGTTCGTCTTTCATCTCAACCACAATTTTTTGAAGTCCAGAATGATTTGCTTTCGATCCAATGGTATTGATTTCACGTCCAATTTCCTGAGAGATAAAACCGAGTTTTTTCCCATTGGGTTGATTTTGACTCATAATTTCTTTAAAGTATGAAAGATGATTATCTAACCGGACTTTTTCTTCAGTAATATCATATTTTTCTAAATAATAAATCAACTCTTGCTCCATTCGATTTTGATCTATTTCAACAGTCAATTGTTCCAATGAGTTTCGGAGCTTTAAACTTACTTTTTCTTTCCGATCAGGATCAATTTGGATAACTTCACTTAACAGTTTTTCCAAAACCTCCAAACGTTGATTAAAATCCTTTTCTAATGCGGCTCCTTCATTTTTTCTGTAATTATTAACTTGTATAAGTGCTGATGAAAAAACGTCTATTAGTGCCTCTTTCTCTTCTTTTTTTAGATCTTCTTTTTCTGTTTTAAGGGTATCTGGTAAACGAACAGCTATTTTAAGAAGCTCCGTACGATCTCCTTGATGAATTTGATTTAATTGTTTAATATAATCATTCACAACCTCTTTGTTTAGGTGAGTGGTATTGGAACCGCTATCGGTTTCTATGTAAACAGATACATCTACTTTTCCACGATTCAATTGTTCACTGATAGTTCCTCTGAGTTGAGGTTCTAATTCTCTAAAGATGTGAGGGACTCTAAAATTTAGATCAATATTTTTACTGTTTAGGGTTCTGATTTCAACCACAATTTTTTTATTTAAAATTGAGGTTTCACTTTTGCCAAACCCAGTCATTGATGTAATCATGCAGTTACTTTAATTCTTTAATTTTTATGTTGCGGAAAAAAACTTGATCTTCATGATCTTGTAGACCAATTTTCCCAGTTCTAAATGTACCGAACTTAGGGGCCTCTAAATAGTTTGAAGCTTCTTTATTTCCAAATTTAGATGCTTTAACAAGAGAATCCCATTCAGGCCCATGTACTGCAAAAGTAACAATTTCTGTCCCATTCAATACCATACTCCCTTTGTTTGTGTTATGATCTATGGACAACACTACAAGATTCCATTCCCCTGCCGGATTACATACATCCGATGTGGGTTGAACCATGTCATAAAGTGCCCCAGCTTGATGGTATTTTGGGTTTTCTTGAGCATCAGGATGTCGATCATTATCGAGTACTTGGATTTCAGGGCCAGTTAGATAAGGTTCTCCAAATTCTTCTCCTTCTTTAACACCCCAAAAAATACCACTATTCCCTGCTTCCGAAACCTTCCATTCTATCGATAAAATAAAATTAGTGAACTCCTTATCCGTAACGATGTTTCTACCTCCATCACCGTAGTTTCTGTTTCCCTCTGGATTAAATACCATTATACCTTTTTCAACTGCCCATTCCTTACCAATACTTTCTCCATTGTACTGGTGCCATCCATTAAAGGTTTTACCATCAAACAGAGAAATCCATTCTTCATTTACGTTTGAGGTTTTTACTTTTTGTGATTCTATATTTTTTTTCTTGTTCGGATTTCCTTGACAAGAAATTATACCTAAAGATAGTAAGAGGACTGAGACCAACTTTTTCATAAATAAAGATTAAAGGTTAAGTATTTTTTTAAGAAATTCAGGATCTGCAGATCCTCCAGCAAAGTCATCAAAAACTTTTTGGGTAGC
>JAURBD010000034.1 GCA_030829155.1 Flavobacteriaceae bacterium | reverse complement strand
TGGGCTAGAGAATTCGAAAAAAAACTTACACCTTACACGTCAGGCAGAAAGAGCACTCAAAACTACTTTTTTAGAGGCTAAATTATTTCAAAGTGATTTAATAAATACGGCTCATTTACTTTTGTGTATTCTTAGAAATGAAAATGACCCCACAACTAAATTACTTGAAAATCTTGATATTAATTATGACTCTGTGAAAGAACAATTCAAGCTCCTGCTTACATCTGATAATGATTATTCTGATTTTAGCACTTCGGCTTCTTTTTCAGACGAAAAAGAAGAAGATGCTGATGACGGGAAAAAGAATCCTTTTACCCCTACCTCAGAATCCAACAAAGGAAATAAATCCAAGACTCCAGTTTTAGATAATTTTGGAAAAGACATTACTGCTCTTGCACTACAAGATAAATTAGACCCAGTAGTTGGTCGTGAAAAAGAAATTGAACGCGTTTCACAAATATTAAGTAGACGTAAAAAAAACAACCCGCTTCTTATTGGAGAACCTGGTGTTGGTAAATCTGCAATTGCAGAGGGCCTTGCTATACGTATTGTTCAAAAAAAGGTTTCTCGTGTTTTGTATGGAAAACGATTAGTTACACTCGATTTAGCAAGCTTAGTTGCTGGAACCAAATACCGAGGACAATTTGAAGAACGTATGAAAGCCGTTATGAATGAATTAGAAAAGAATGATGACATCATTCTTTTTATCGATGAAATTCATACCATCGTTGGGGCAGGTGGCGCAACGGGAAGCTTAGATGCTTCAAATATGTTTAAACCAGCATTAGCAAGAGGTGAAATCCAATGCATTGGAGCAACTACCTTGGACGAATATCGTCAAAGTATTGAAAAAGATGGAGCACTTGAACGTCGTTTCCAAAAAGTACTTGTGGAACAAACTACCGAGGAAGAAACCATCGAAATTCTTCAAAATATAAAAGATAAATACGAAAGTCACCATAACGTGACTTACAGCGATGATGCAATAACTGCTTGTGTAGAGCTCACCAATCGTTATGTTTCTGATCGTTTTCTTCCCGACAAAGCTATTGATGCTCTCGATGAAGCGGGATCACGTGTTCACATCAATAATATGAATGTTCCCCAAGAAGTTATCAACTTGGAAGAAGAATTAGAACGTGTAAAAGACCATAAAAACGAAGTTGTAAAAAAACAAAAATACGAAGAGGCTGCAAAACTAAGAGATGACGAAAAAAGAGTTGAACGTAATTTACTAACCGCTCAAGAAAAATGGCATGAAGAATCAAAACTCAATAGGGTTGAGGTAAATGAAAAACACATTTCTGATGTTGTTTCAATGATGACTGGTATTCCAGTTAATAAAATCATCAATTCCGAAAAAAATAAGCTTTCTAAATTAACTGAAACTATAGGATCTAAACTCATCGGCCAAAAAGAAGCTGTTGAAAAGGTAGTAAAAGCTATACAGCGCAATAGAGCTGGATTAAAAGCTGCTGACAAACCCATAGGGTCATTTATTTTTCTTGGACAAACTGGGGTCGGTAAAACCCAACTGGCTAAAATTTTAGCTAGCGAAATGTTTGAATCTGAAGAAAATTTGATTCGGATTGACATGAGTGAATACATGGAGAAATTTGCAATCTCAAGATTAATAGGAGCACCTCCTGGTTATGTAGGTTATGAAGAAGGTGGTCAGTTGAGTGAAAAGGTAAGACGTAAGCCCTATTCGGTTATATTATTGGATGAAGTAGAAAAAGCACATCCAGATGTGTTTAATATGTTACTTCAAGTATTGGATGATGGTTTTTTAACAGACAGTTTAGGAAGAAAAATAAATTTCCAAAATACAATAATTATAATGACTTCAAACATTGGTGCTCGAAAGTTAAAAGACTTTGGAACAGGTGTTGGGTTTTCTACCACTTCTCAAAAAGCACAAGCTGAAGATATCGAAAAAGGAGTAATTGAAAGTGCTTTAAAAAAAACATTTGCACCTGAGTTCCTAAACCGCGTAGACGATGTAGTAATCTTTAATACCCTTGAAAAAAAGGATATTATAAAAATTATTGATATCGAGCTAGAAAAGCTTATCAAACGAATTAGCAAATTAGGGTATCAAATGAATTTAACAAAAAAAGGAAAAGATTTTATTGGGGAAAAAGGCTATGATAAAAAATACGGTGCTCGACCTCTTTCAAGAGCAATTCAAAAATATCTAGAAGATTTAATCGCAGAAGAAATTGTAAATAATCGAATTAATGATGGTGATAAAATCTCTTTGGACTGGGATGGAAAATCAGAACGATTATCCCTTAAAATAAATGGATAAATTTCATTGATCGTAACATTTACAGGTTAAAATTCATGAATAGACATTTTATATAAAAAAAATGACTAATTAGTTTTAATTCAATCTCATTTGGATTATTTTTACCGGATGAAACTTACGAATGAATCTTTTTTTGGTTTTTTAGGCACTAATACTGATGTTTTATTTTTTTCCTATACTTTTTTTTTAACTACAGTAATAACCCCATAGGGGTACTCCTCAATATATAATCTGTAGCAATTGAATTCATTTCAAAAAAAAATATCTTACATAGCAAAAAATCGGGTTTTAAATTTTTACACTTGCCTGATTTTTAGCTCTTCACAAAAACAATAGTATGAAAATCCTTAAATTCGGCGGAACATCAGTAGCTAATTCAAAGAACTTAGACCTCGTGTCCAATATTGTAGCATCCGAAAAAGAACAAAACGTAATTGTTGTCTCTGCATTAGGTGGAATAACCGATTTGCTAATATCTGCTTTAAACAAAGCAGCGGAAGGAAAAGACAGCTTTTATCAAATATTAGAAGAAATTGAAGAGCGTCACTTAGAACCCATTCATCAAAGTATTCCTTCTGCAAAACAAAGTGGAATCATAAGCTTTTTAAAATCAGAGTTGAATCGTCTAGAAACAATCCTAGAGGGAGTAATGATGTTAAGAGAAGTAACTCCAAAAGCAACTGCAAAAGTCTCGGGTTATGGGGAGCGTTTTTCCAGTACAATTATTTATGAAATATTCAAACACAAAGGCTTTGATGTAGTTTTGAAAGATGGTAGAGAATTGATTGTAACTCAAATTCAAAACAACAGATCAGTAGTCAATTGGAAAAATACAGAGATTAAAACAAAGCAGTTTTTTAAAAGTAATACAGCTAAAACCACTTTAGTACCTGGTTTTGTAGCGCGAAATGAGCAAGGAGATTCCACTACTCTAGGTAGAGGTGGCTCTGATTTTTCTGCGGCTATTTTGGCTCATGTATTAGAGGCTAACTCCCTTGAAATATGGACAGATGTGAGTGGAATGTTTACCGCTAATCCAAAACTTGTGACCCAAGCCAAGCCGATTCCCAAACTTTCCTATTTAGAAGCAATGGAATTGTCACATTTTGGTGCAAAAGTGATCTTTCCGCCTACGCTACAACCACTGGTAGAAAAACAAATTCCTGTTTTCATTAAAAATACCTTTGCTCCTCAGGATCAAGGCACAAGAATTGACAGTGAGGTCAGCAAACAAAATGGGTCTGTTGTCAAAGGAATTAGTCATATTGATCAAATCAGTCTGATCAGTCTTGAAGGAAGTGGAATGGTTGGAATCCCCGGGGTTTCAAAACGTTTGTTTGAAGTATTATCAATAGCCCAAATTAACGTAATCATGATTACTCAAGCTTCTTCAGAACATTCAATATGCATTGCCGTTCAGACCAATGAAGCGCAAGAAGCAAAAAAAGTAATTGATGCAGAATTTGCTTTTGAAATTTCTCTGAACAAAGTAGCACCTACAAAAATCGAAGATGAGCTTGTAAACGTGGCAATTGTGGGTGATAATATGAAAAGTCACCAAGGAATTAGTGGTAAAATGTTTAGCTCACTCGGAGCAAATAATGTCAATATACGAGCAATTGCACAAGGAGCTTCAGAAAGAAATATTTCCATAATGATCAACAAAAAAGATACGCAAAAAGCACTAAATACGCTTCATGAGACCTTTTTTGAAAATGACATCAAAGAATTGAACTTGTTTATTATTGGTGTTGGTAATGTTGGTAGCAAACTTTTAGAACAAATTCTAAAACAACAGGAGTATTTGGAAGAAAACTTGCTTCTACGAATAAAAGTAGTAGCAATCTCAAATTCCAGAACCATGGTACTTGGGAAAGAAAACTTGAATCTTAAGGATTGGAAAACTGAACTTGAAAAAGGACATCCAGCCGATGTAAACAAATTTTTTGAGCATGCAAAAAATCTTAATTTGCGAAACAGCATTTTTGTTGACAATACAGCAAGTGCCTCAATTGCCTATGAATATGAGCGATACTTAAATAATAATATTGGTGTAGTTACTTGTAATAAAATTGCTTGTGCAGATACTTTGGAAAACTACACAAACCTAAAAAAATCTTCACGTAAATACGGAAGTCCTTTCTTGTTTGAAACTAACGTAGGAGCAGGATTACCAATAATTGATACTCTAAATAACCTAATTGCCTCTGGAGATCAAGTATTGAAAATTCAGGCGGTTTTATCTGGAAGTTTAAATTTTGTTTTGAACAATTTTAAAGAAGGAACTGATTTTAGAGATGTTGTGATTGAAGCTCAAACGGAAGGATACACAGAACCGGATCCCAAAATTGATTTAAGTGGAATTGATGTTGCACGAAAAATATTGATATTAGCTCGTGAAAGTGGATTAGAAATTGAACTTGATGACATTGAAAATGTACCCTTTTTACCACAAGAATGTTTAGAAACTCCAGACAATGAAAGCTTTTTTGAATCTCTAACAAAACACAAGCAACATTTTGAATCATTATTAGCTCAGGCCGCATCAAAGAATTCACGACTCAAATATGTAGCCCAACTAGAAAATGGCGTTGCTAAAGTTGGGTTGCAAGAAATTCCAGAAGGTCATGACTTTTACAATCTTCAAGGGAGCGATAACATCATTTTATTTTATACAAATCGCTATTTAGAGCAACCACTGATTGTAAAAGGAGCAGGTGCTGGAGCTGAAGTTACAGCTTCGGGGATTTTTGCAGATATTATCCGAATTGGTAAACGATAATTTATGAATGAAATTAAACTTTTTTGTCCAGCCAGTGTAGCCAATGTTTCCTGTGGCTTTGATGTACTTGGATTTTGCCTAGAACCTGTTGGTGACGAAATGGTTATTCGTAAAACTTCAAAAAAAGGAATTCACATAATTAAAATTGAAGGTCAAAAACTTCCTCTCGAAACACACAAAAATGTTGCTGGTGTTGCGGGTTTAGCTCTTCTTGAAGATTATCCTTGTAATCATGGTTTTGAGATTGAAATACACAAAGGAATTAAGGCAGGAAGTGGAATAGGAAGCAGTGCCGCAAGTTCGGCTGGTGCTGTTTTTGGGATTAACGAACTTATGGGGAAACCTTTAGCGCGAAATGAGCTTATCAAATATGCCATGAAGGGGGAAGAATTAGCAAGTGGATCTGCTCATGCAGACAATGTATCACCTGTATTACTCGGAGGATTTACACTTGTTCGCTGTTCCAAAACACCCGATGTAGTAAGCTTACCAAGTCCGTCAGAATTACACGCTACTATTATTCATCCAAAAATTGAATTGAAAACGTCAGATGCTCGAGCAGTTCTCAAAAAGAAAATCCTTTTGGAAAAAGCCGTAGAACAATGGGGAAACTTAGCAGCACTCGTAAGTGGGTTATGCACCAATGATTTTGACCTAATTGAAAGATCATTGGTAGATGTCGTTATTGAACCCCATCGATCAGCCTTAATTCCTGGATTTCAAGAATTAAAAAGAGCTGCAATTGACTCAGGTGCACTCGGATGTGGAATTTCGGGATCTGGACCCTCTGTTTTTGCCCTTTCCAAAGGAAGCGAAACAGCACTTAGGGTTCAAGAAGAAATGAACAATACCTTCAGAAAATTCAATATTGAATATGAACTTTATTTATCTAAAATAAATTCCAAAGGAATTCACATCATCTCAAGAAAATGATTTACTACAGCCTAAATAAACAGTCAACTCCAACTGAATTTCCCGAAGCAGTTGTCAGAGGTATCGCACCAGACAGAGGATTGTATTTTCCAGAAAAAATTCACCGTTTACCCGATTCTTTTTTTGAAAACATAGAGCATAAGGCTATTCCCGAAATAGCTTTTGAGGTCATTGCACCCTTTGTTGAGGGCAGCATTCCAGAAGCTGAACTCAAAAATATCATTGAAGAAACTTTAGATTTTGATTTTCCTGTTGTTCCCATATCCGATCAAATCGGAACTTTAGAATTATTTCAGGGACCAACTCTAGCGTTTAAAGATGTTGGAGCACGATTTATGGCTCGCTGCTTAGGATATTTCAATAAAATAAATAATTCTCAAAAATTAACTGTACTTGTCGCTACCTCCGGAGACACGGGCGGAGCTGTTGCCAATGGTTTTTTGGGAGTAAAAGGAATTGAGGTTGTCATTTTGTATCCAAAAGCTAAGGTCAGCAAAGTTCAAGAACAACAACTAACCACCTTAGGTCAAAACATTACTGCATTAGAAGTTGATGGTGTATTTGATGATTGTCAAGACATGGTAAAAACAGCCTTTTTAGATCAAAAGATAACCAACAAAAGACAATTAACTTCTGCTAATTCTATCAATGTGGCACGTTGGTTGCCACAAATGTTCTATTATTTTATTGCCTACAGAACTTTAAAAAAATTAAATAAACCTCTGGTAATTTCTGTTCCTAGTGGGAATTTTGGAAACATCTGTGCTGGTATTATGGCGGGTGAAATTGGCCTACCAATTGATCATTTTGTTGCAAGCACAAACATCAATGATGTAGTTCCTGATTATTTAAAAACAGGGAAATATTCCCCTAAAAAATCATCCCCTACCTTATCAAATGCCATGGATGTGGGAGATCCATCTAATTTCATTAGGATTTTAAAAATCTTCGGTAATGATTTCAATTTTCTAAAAGAAAACTTATCGGGTTACAGTTTCACAGATGCAGAAACGCGAGAAGCGTTAAAAGAGATCCACGAAAAATCTGGATACGTAGCCGATCCCCACGGAGCAGTAGGTTATTTAGGGTTGAAAGAATATTTGAAAGAGCATCCTGAGAAATACGGACTATTTCTAGAAACAGCACATCCAGTGAAATTCCTTGATACCGTTGAAGAAACTTTAAATATTAAAGTTGAAATCCCTGAGCGACTCAAAGAAACTTTATCCAAGACCAAAAAGAGCATCTCAATTAAGAATTATGAAGACCTCAAGGCCTTTTTGCTTAATTAACAACTAGTCCAACTCAGGTAAAAGAAATTGATCTAGAGGACTCGATTCTTTCATAAGGGTTTCGATAGCCTGCCATGATCTAGGAGCATTGGCTGATAAATTTACAGGTTCATTTTCCGTAATCAAGATATCATCTTCAATTCTAATCCCTATCCCCCACCATTTTGGATCGCACTCACTGTTTTTGGGAATGTAAATACCAGGTTCAACTGTAATAATTGCATTCGCCTTGAATGGTCCATAATTGGATAAATCGTGTACATCCAGTCCTATATGGTGAGCCGCACCATGAGGGTAATAGGTTCTAAACTGATTTTCGGACTCAATAATTCCTAAACGCTTGAGGCCATTTGCAACCACAACTTGGGTAATCTGAGTTATTTGTGAAGAAGTATTTCCTATCAGAGCTGCTTCAATACCCGCATTTTGGGCTTCATAAACAATTTGATACAACAGTTTCTGGGGTTCTGAAAAAGTACCATCCTTTGGAATCGTTCGAGTTACATCAGCAGTGTACCCCTCATATTCTGCACCCAAATCCATCAAGATTAAATCCGAATCCAAGCCAGCTTCATCATTTTCAATGTAGTGCAACACACAAGCATTAGATCCGGCCCCTACAATTGAGGGATATCCTTCATAGGCTGCTCCATATTTTTTAAATACAAATTCGTGAATTCCTTGAATTTCACGTTCAGTCATATTGGGTCGCATTGCTTTCATAACTTCTCGTTGTCCAATCGCCGATATTTCAATAGCTTTTTTCAATAAATAAACTTCCTCTGCTGTTTTAACCTCTCGCAGATCTCCTAAGATTTTCTCTAGGAATTCTACATCAAAAAACTGATCTTTTAGTAAAAAAGCGACTTGCATTCTCAGATCTTCTGGAACCTCCAAAGTTTTAGATTCTAAAAAGTTTTGAATTGCAGGATCTTCAGCTATGGACTGATTTCTTTCTGAATACCATCTAATATCATTTTTTAGTTTTTGAGTGTTTTCTTCTTTGACAGTTCGAATTCTTTTCAAAAGTTGGTGTCGTAGACGATTGAAATCTCTGGGATAGTTAATATTCTCCTTTAAAGTCCGTTGAAGATCATAAAGATCATAGGGATCGTTCTTATCGTTTCTAACATCATTATTAAAATCAATAATCAAAACCTCATCAAACGAAGTAAAGTCCAATGGGTTGTTTACAAATTCGGAGCGCAAAGAAATGCGATCAATACCCAAAGCCTTGGAGCCCTCTAATCCTAATCGATATCCATTCCATTGTTCTGCTCTGGCATCTCGTTCTTGAATAAAAAGTTGATCAAAATAAAACCCTTGATCATCCTTTTGAGGGTTTTTAAAAATTACCAAAACCGCTTGAGGCTCTTTGAATCCGGTTAAATAGTAAAAATTAGGGTCTGGATGGTAAACATAATCAACATCGTTCGCACGATTACGTACTGGATTTGCAAATAATACGGCTACACTATTCGCAGGCATTTTTGAACGTAATGCATCTCGCTTGGACTTGTGGAAATTAGGAGTTAGTTTTGCTTTTTGTGCACTTATTGGAACAATAAAAATGAAAAAAATAACAAAAGACAGGATTGATTTTTGCATGTTAAATTTAATTTTTTCGAATTGAAAATACGTTAAAAGACCTTATCTTTAGGGCTAAATGTACCAATAAAAAATTAATCAAGATGTTGAAAACCAAACTTTATGACACTCATGTTTCCCTCGGAGCAAAAATGGTTTCTTTTGGAGGCTTCTTGATGCCAGTCCACTATGAAGGGGTTACAAAAGAACATCTGGCTGTTCGAAATAGTGTTGGTGTTTTTGACGTATCGCATATGGGTGAGTTTTTTGTTGAAGGACCTAGTGCAATTAGTCTACTTCAGCACATTTGCAGCAATGATATCTCAAAACTTACCCCCGGAAAAGCACAATACAATTACCTTCCCAACACAAAAGGTGGAGTAGTTGATGATTTGATTGTTTACCAATTGACCGAAGACCGATATCTATTGGTGGTAAATGCATCTAATATTGAAAAAGATTGGAATTGGATAAATGAACAAAACAAAGTTCATAATGCTAAACTCACAAATGCATCTCATGAATATTCTTTATTGGCAGTTCAAGGGCCCAAAGCTATTGAAGCCATGCAATCTTTAACTACAGTTGAACTCAATCAACTCCCATTTTATTCTCATCAAACAGGAATTTTTGCAGCTGTTGATGACGTTTTAATTGCGACTACTGGATACACAGGCTCCGGAGGTTTAGAGATTTATGTCCCCAATACTGAAGTTAAAAAAGTTTGGAATGCAATATTTAAAGCCGGTAAAGATTATGAAATTAAACCCATTGGACTAGCTGCAAGAGACACGCTCAGACTCGAAATGGGTTACTGCCTTTACGGTAATGAAATAAATGAAAATCAATCCCCTATTGAAGCAGGACTAGGATGGGTAACTCGTCCTAGCACCGATTTTATTCATGCAGAAGTTCTGGGCAAACAAAAAAGCGAGGGTACTTCAAATAGTTTGGTAGGATTTAAATTACAAGAAAGAGGAATTCCTCGAACCGACCTCAAGCTTTTTGATCTCGATGGAAATATGATTGGACGAGTAACTTCTGGAACTCAAGCTCCTTCATTAAATATTGGAATTGGCTTGGGATATGTACCAAAAAAGTTCAGTGTAGTGGGTACAGAAATACAGCTTCAGGTTAGAAATAAAATGCTTAGTGCTAAAATAATCTCATTGCCTTTTTATAAGGCATAAACCGATTTTATTTTGAAAAAAATATTGATTCTTGGAGGAAGTGGTTTTATAGGCAACTCACTTTATCGAGAATTGAACCCTTATTTTGACACCTACGGCACCTATTTCAATGAAAATAAGTACTCAAAACAACAAAATTTTTTTTATTTTAGTCTTAAAGAAAGTAATATACTATCGATTTTAAAAAAGGTAAAACCACAACTTATAATATCCTGCTTACGAGGCCCCTTTAAAGAGCAATTAAAATGTCATGAACATCTAGTAACCTACATTCAAAACTTTAATTGCCGTTTAATGTTTCTCTCTTCCTCGAATGTATTTGATGCGTTTGAAAACTACCCATCTTATGAATTTGACAAAACATTATCTGAAAGTCCTTATGGACGTTTTAAAATCAGAATTGAAAACAGTCTTTTGAAATTACCTCCCTCCAAATTTGTAATTGCTCGTCTCCCAATGGTTTTTGGAAATAATGCCCCAAGAACTAAAGAAATTGAAATTCTGGTTGCGTCAAATCAGCCTCTAGAAGTATTTCCCAATACAATTATAAATGTAACAAGTGATCGCAAACTAAGTCAACAAATACATTATATCATAAATCAAAAATTAACAGGAATCTTCCACCTGGGTAGCGTTGATTTAATAACTCATTTTGATTTCATAAGACGAATGATTTTAAGGAGAAAACTGAAGGGTGCTATTTTTAAGCAAATATTTACCTCCAATCAAATGAGATATTTAGCTGTACTTCCTAAAGAAAATAAACTTCCCTCCCACCTTAATGTTTCGTATGAATCGATCCTAGAAGATTTATATTTACTGTAAAACTAGTTACATAACGCTTAATACTTTTTTATATTTGCATAAATGTAAAAAGATTGAAATGGGAAGAGCATTTGAATTTAGAAAAGCAAGAAAAATGAAACGTTGGTCAGCTATGGCCAAAACCTTTACACGAATTGGTAAAGATCTCGTAATTGCTGTAAATGAAGGAGGCCCAGACCCTGATAACAACCCTAGACTCAGAGCTGTCATTCAAAATGCAAAAGCAGCCAACATGCCCAAAGATAATGTTGAGCGTGCAATAAAAAAGGCTTCTGACAAGAATACAGAGAATTATAAGGAAGTGCTTTTCGAAGGATATGCTCCCTTCGGAATTGCAGTTTTAATAGAAACAGCTACAGATAATAACAATAGAACCGTTGCTAATGTCAGAAGTTATTTTAACAAAGCAAAAGGAAATTTAGGTACCTCTGGATCTGTCGAATTTATGTTTGATCGTACTTGTAATTTCAGAATCAATTCGGAAAACATTGACCCAGAACAATTGGAATTAGAATTTATTGACTATGGAGTTGAAGAAGTTTTCGCTGATGATGATGGAGTATTACTTTATGGGCCATTCGAAAATTTTGGCACCATTCAAAAGGAACTTGAAAACAGATCCTTCGAAATTCTATCTTCAGGCTTTGAAAGAATACCTCAAAACCTAACCAAATTGAATTCTGAACAAGTAGAAGAGGTAGAAAAACTATTTGAAAAAATAGAAGAAGACGATGATGTTATGAATGTGTATCACAATTTAGATCTTACAAATTAAAAATCCCATTTGCGGGTATTTTACCTTTTACACCTTTAAAATAATTTTTCATTTTAATAAAATCTTGCTCTACATTATCTGTTGGGGTAAATAAGGGATAAAATTTGATTATCCTTTTCGAATAATCAAAGGCTACCAATTGAATCGGAATTTTGGCACCTTTTGCAATATAATAAAATCCTGATTTCCAATCTGTAACAGGTTTTCTGGTTCCTTCAGGTGCTATTGCAAGACGAAATGTTTTTCGATTATCATAAATATTCACTATTCCTTCTACAACATTTTGATTGCCTTTTCTATTCAAAGGGGCTCCACCCAAACCTTTGAAAAACCATGAGGTAAGTGGGTTGAATAATTCTTTTTTTCCAACATAATTAATTTCTTCTTTCAAAATACTTCGAATCATTATTCCAACCATAAAATCATAATTGCTGGTATGTGGAGCAACAGCAATAATGAATTTTGGAAGTTTTGGAAAATAGCCAATTACTTTCCATTTTAAAATATTGAGTAATATTAATTTAGAAAAGAAATGAAACATAGAGATAAATTTATTTTTTTAGAAACTGCTGAGCTTTATTTAAATCTTCTGGAGTATCAATTCCAATGGAAATTTCATGGGTTAAAACCATTTTCATTTTTTTTCCCTGCTCTAAATAGCGGATACATTCAATTTTTTCAGCTTGTTCTAAAGGAGTCATTTCAGAAGAACTAAAATGAAGTAAGGCCTCTTTTCTAAAGGCATATACACCAATGTGTTTAAAATAATTCTTTGGAAGTTCTTTATCTCGATAAAATGGAATTGGAATTCTCGAAAAATAGAGTGCGCAATTGAATTGGTCTACAATTACTTTTACATTATTAAGATTTTCTACTTCCTTTTTTTTATTAAATGGAATCATTAGAGATGCCAGGTCTATTTCCTTGTTCAAATCTGTTTCAAAAACTTCAAGAAGGGCTTTAAGACTTTTTTGTTTTAAAAAGGGTTCATCTCCCTGAATATTGATTACAATATCTGCATCACTATGTTCAACTGCTTCAGCGATTCGATCACTGCCACACTCATGTTCTTTCTTGCTGCGGAAAACAGATCCGCCCAAGGTTTCAATTTCATTTTGTATAGCATCATTATCGGTTGCTACAATAACCTCAGAAAACAATGCAGTTTGCAAAACATTTTTATACGTATGCCCTATTACAGTAGAATCCCCTAGAGGTTGCATAAGTTTTCCCGGAAAACGACTGGCCTGATAACGTGCAGGAATAACAGCGATAATTTTCATAAATTATAAAATGATATTCAAAAATACTAAGTGTAAACTTAACTTTAGCTTTTGTTTTGTTTTATTTCAAGAAAAAATCATTCTTAAAACCAACTAAATATAATTTGGATTCTGCTCGAGTGATTGCTGTATACAGCCAACGGAAATAACTAAAATCTGGGCCATCAGGCAAATAGGGCTGTTCTATAAAAACATTTTTCCATTGCCCACCTTGTGATTTATGACAAGTTATGGCATAAGAATATTTTACTTGAAGTGCATTGAAATAAGAATTGTTTTTTACCGCCATAAAACGTTTATATTTTGAACTTAGATGTTGGTAATCTTCCTGAACATTTTGGTACAATCTATTACTCTCTTCATATGTTAATGAGGGGTTTTCAGAGCTCAGAGTATCCAATAATAAAACTGTCTCAAATGGATTCTCCTCTTGATAATCAACTAGTTGAACTTCTACTTTAGCAAATTTAAAATCATAAAGCTCATGATGGCTCAAAACACGAAGTACTTTAACCAAATCCCCATTGGCTATGAACCCCGGTAAAGAATTAGGCTCCAACCAAAAATAATTATTCTTTACTACCATTAACTGATCTCCAACCGATAATTCGGATTCTAAAAAAAGAATTCTACTTCGTATTTGTTGATTGTAAAGATTTGCTCTTTTATTAGAGCGAACAATAAAAACAGTGTCTTCTAGCCCCTCATTTCGCAAAGAATCATCTAAAAGCTCTAGAATTTCATTTCCATCCTGCAAACGTTGAATATCAGATGCAATTGATAAGTCAAATGCAAAGGAATCATTGTGTTCATGGTTCATTTGAATTCTCAATTGAGTGGCATTAGCTAAAATACCCGATTCTTGTTGTTGTCTCACAACTTCTTTCAACTCACATTCGGTCACAGTTTTATTGAATTGACTTTTTAAATAATCTCCATCTAATGCGGGACTTATGTTAAGATGTACAGGAGGAAGCTGAGCCGGATCACCTACCAGCATTAATTTACAATTCGAACCCGAGTCTACATATTGCATAAGATCGTCCAAAAGAGATCCATTTTCAAATAATTTGGCATTTTGACGTTCGTCACCAATCATAGAGGCTTCATCAACAATAAAAATGGTGTTCTCATATTTATTGGGTTTCAACACAAATTGAACTCCTGATCCTTTTTCATTTTTAGTGTAATAAATTTGTTTGTGAATCGTATTAGCCTTTTTATTTGAATAATTGGCAATAACTTTTGCTGCTCGTCCTGTTGGTGCCATCAATATAGCTTTAGAATTTGCTTTTACTAGATATTTAACCAGATGCCCTACAAGAGTAGATTTTCCTGTTCCCGCATAACCTTTCAACAAATACAAAACATTTTTCTCTTCGGTGAATATAAAATCTACAATTGAATCCAGCCAGTGATTTTGGGAGACAGTAGCTTCAAATTGAAAAGTTTCATTTAGCAGCCTTTTAAACTCAGTAGAAATCATTATCAAATTTTAATTTTTGGGAAGATAATTCATTTCCTAAATACTTTCATGAATAAAAAAAAATTGTAGATTTGTTTTTGAACAAAAACATTTAGAATGAAGATTGCAATACAAGCTGTGCTATGGGTTTTAATTATATTTTTTAGTTACAAAATTTATGATTCTATCAATGGTCCTATAAACTTTAATAAAATCAAAAAAGAAAGATACGCTGATGTAATTTCTCGATTAAAAGAAATTAGAAAAGCTCAAATTGCTCACAAAGACGTTAAAGGTTTTTATGCAAATAATTTTGATAGTCTTGTTAGCTTTGTTGATAACGGAATATTTACTTTAATCCAAAAACGGGACTCTTCTTATTTGGAGTAC
>JAURBD010000125.1 GCA_030829155.1 Flavobacteriaceae bacterium | reverse complement strand
TTTTATATTATTTTTTTATTAACTTATTGATAAACAACGAATAAATAAATCTTGATAATGAAACAACTCAACTCATCAAAGATCTTAAAAACTAAGACCCTTATCAAGAAATTTTGCTCATATTGTACCATAAAACGAACATTTTATGACCACCTCTCCCGCCCATGATCAACGTATTACACAAATGAATTTTGCATCTGTTTATCTGCATTATGTCAAAAAATTCAGAAAAAAAGACAAACAAAAAAAGAACTACATACCCCAATTGAATGGTTAACCGGTTATGATGAGAGCGCTTTATCAGAATTGATTAAACAAAAAGTAACCTTTGAAAAATTCTTTTAAAAATGCAAAGTTTAATTACAATACCCATTTAATTACAGGCGTAATTTGTGACTACAGAATTGAGAAAATTATTACTTCTTTAACAAAAAAACTCGCTATTTGGATAAGTTGATTGATGAACTCGCTAGAGGAAGAAAAATGGAGAAAACTCTTCGCAGGCCATAAAAGAAGTTAATCACGTGAAGCATCAAAACCACGCTTCCCAAATAGAATATCAAAAAACAAAGTAAAATCTCCGCGAAGGCTCCAAAGCGGATACTTAAAAGTTGCGGGTTTATTTTTTTCAAAAAAGGCATGTCCTAACCAAGCAAAACCATAACCGATTAGGGGCAATACAATCCAAAAACGAGCTTCTTTTTCTGCAAGAATAAGATATATTAAAATTCCAAAAACTAAGAAGGTACCTATAAAATGTAATGCCCTACTTGTTTTGTTTTTATGTTCTGATAGATAGAAGGGATAGAATTCTTTAAAATTCTTAAATGATTGAAATGACATGCTTTATTGTTTTGAACTAATATAAAAAAAATCCCTGACTTCAAAGTCAGGGATTTTTTTAAGCTTCACCGGTAGGTCCAAAATTTAGTGGAATTGGAGGCTGTTCTTGAAATTGAATTTCTCCATTGGCTTTTTCAAAACGTTGAATATTTTCACTCAATGCCTTTTGTAATCTTTTAGCATGTTGTGGGGTCAAAATAATTCTTGACTTAACCTTTGCTTTAGGAGCTCCAGGCATCATTGAAATAAAATCGACAATAAACTCAGATATTGAGTGGTTGATTATCGCTAGATTAGAATAAGTTCCTTCTGCGGTAGTTTCGTCCAACTCAATATTGATCTTTTGTTCTTCTTGTTTTGAATCACTCATATGTTATACTTCAAATTCAGCTTCGTTTTTGTTTATCAACAAACTTGTATATTCTTCTTTTGATCCTACAATGATGTCATTGTATTCTCTAAGACCGGTACCCGCTGGAATTTTATGCCCAACAATTACATTCTCTTTAAGACCTTCTAAAGTATCTACTTTACCGTTTACTGCTGCTTCATTCAATACTTTTGTAGTTTCTTGGAATGATGCTGCTGAGATAAATGATTTGGTTTGAAGAGAAGCCCGAGTAATCCCCTGAAGTTCTGGGGTTGCAGTTGCAGATGCTGCGTCACGTGCAATAACTAATGCTTTCCCTTCACGTTTAAGAATTGAATTTTCATCACGGAGATCTCTTGAAGTTATCAGTTGTCCTTCTTTTAAATTTTCAGAATCACCAGAATCTTCTACGACTTTCTTACCGAACAATTCATCATTTTCTGCTATAAAGTCATATTTATGAATCAATTGATTTTCTAAGAAAATAGTATCACCTGGATCGTTAATTTTAACTTTACGCATCATTTGTCGAACAACTACCTCAAAATGTTTGTCATTAATTTTCACTCCTTGTAATCGGTATACTTCTTGTACTTCATTTACAAGATATTGTTGTACAGCTGAAGGGCCTTTAATTTTTAATATATCTACTGGAGTAATTGAACCGTCGGATAAAGGCATACCTGCTTTTACATAGTCATTTTCTTGAACCAAAATTTGACTTGAAAGTTTTACAAGGTATTTCTTGATGTCACCAAATTTAGACTCTACTATAATCTCACGATTACCTCTTTTGATTTTACCAAAAGAAACTACCCCATCGATTTCAGATACTACTGCAGGGTTCGAAGGATTACGAGCTTCAAAAAGTTCGGTCACACGAGGTAAACCTCCTGTAATATCTCCAGAACGAGCAGATTTTCTTGGAATTTTTACTAAGATTTTTCCTTCCTCTATTTTTTCGTTTTCATCGACCATAATATGAGCACCAACTGGTAAGTTGTATGAACGCAATACGGTTCCTTTTTTATCATGAATCAATAAGGTTGGTATGATTTTCTTGTTTCTAGATTCAGAAATCACTTTTTCCTGAAAACCAGTTTGTTCATCAATTTCTACTTGATAAGTTACTCCTTGTTCGATGTTTTCGTAAACAATTTTTCCAGAAAACTCAGAAACGATAACTCCATTGAATGGATCCCAGTTACAAATTAATTGGTCTTTTTTGACTGTGGCTCCGTTTTTGATCATCAAAGTTGATCCATATGGAATGTTATTGGTACTCAAAACAACTTTTGTTTTCTTGTCAATCAATTTGATTTCGGAAGTTCTGGAAATTACAATTTTAATTTCGTTTCCTTCAGCATCTGTTCCATTTACTGTTTTAAGATCTTCAATTTCAGCAAAACCATCAAATTTCACACGAAGTTCATTTTCTTGAGAACTACCTCCTGCTACCCCACCAACGTGGAAGGTTCTTAGGGTTAACTGTGTTCCTGGCTCTCCAATAGACTGAGCCGCAACAACTCCTACAGCTTCTCCTTTTTGAACCATTTTACCGGTTGCAAGGTTTCGACCATAACATGAAGAACATATTCCTTTCTTTGCTTCACATGTCAATGGTGATCTTACTTCGACTGATTCAATCGGAAGGTGATCAATACTATCAGCAATTAAGTCTGAAATTTGTTCACCTGCGCCAACAATGACAGAAGCGTCTAGAGGGTTTATGATATCAAACAAAGCAACTCTTCCTCGGATTCGATCCGATAAAGGTTCAACAATTTCTTCATTTTTTCGCAAAGGCTTAACTTCAATACCCCTGAGTGTACCACAATCAACTGTATTAATAATTACGTCTTGAGATACATCAACCAATCGACGTGTTAAGTATCCTGCGTCTGCAGTTTTAAGAGCGGTATCGGCAAGTCCCTTTCGGGCACCGTGGGTAGAAATAAAGTATTCTAAAATCGAAAGACCTTCCTTAAAGTTAGAAAGAATTGGATTTTCAATGATTTCCCCACCACCAGAAGTTGATTTCTTTGGTTTAGCCATTAAACCACGCATTCCTGTTAACTGACGAATTTGTTCTTTAGATCCACGAGCTCCGGAGTCTAACATCATGTATACAGAGTTAAATCCTTGCTGGTCTTCACTAATTCTCTTCATTGCTAGATTGGTAAGACGTGAATTGGTATTTGTCCAAATATCAATGATTTGATTGTAACGTTCGTTATTTGTAATCAGACCCATATTATAATTACCTTTAATTCCATCAACTGGATTATTGGCTTCCTCGATCAAAGGTTGTTTTTGTGGTGGAATGATAATGTCTCCCAAACTGAAGGATAATCCTCCTTTAAAGGCAAAACCATATCCCATGCTTTTAATCTTGTCTAAAAACTCTGCAGTTTGAGGCACACTGGTTACTTTGAGGATTTTCCCAATAATTTCACGAAGGTTTTTCTTGGTAAGAACCTCGTTAAAATATCCTGCGTTTTCTGGGACTACTTCATTAAATAATACACGTCCAACAGTTGTGTCAATAATTTGGTATTCTAGTTCACCTTTTTCATTGAAATCTTTTGCTCTAATTTTAATTGTAGCATTAAGATTTACGCGTTTTTCATTGTATGCAATATGAACTTCCTCTACAGAATAAAAAGTTAATCCCTCTCCAATAACTTTAAGGTCGGGAGTAGAAACACGAGCTTTGGTCATATAGTAGAGTCCCAAGACCATATCCTGAGAAGGAACAGTTACTGGAGAACCGTTGGCGGGATTCAAAATATTATGAGA
>JAURBD010000001.1 GCA_030829155.1 Flavobacteriaceae bacterium | reverse complement strand
GCCTTCCTTTTGGAGTAGCCATTTTTTTTATCTAAGCCAGAGGCAAAGCCAACCAGATTTGCATTACTTCCAATAACTCGATGACAAGGTATATCTACTAATATAGGGTTTTTTCCGATAGCAGCCCCAACAGCTCTTACCGCCTTGGTATTTCTGTAAATTTCGGAAACTTTGAGATAAGACATTGTTTTCCCTAAGTAATTGTTTTTAGGATGTCCCATACTTTAAGTTGAAATTCGGTTCCTTTTGGATTCATCAAAAATGTAAAGTGGGTTCGACTTTTTTCAATGTACCCCTTAATTTGTTTTACACTCTCCTCCAGCAAACTTGGAATTGTAGTTTCTTCAAAGATATTATCTGGGAAAACTTGAATGGATTGAACACCCTCATCATCTCCAATAATCTCTATGGTACCTATAGAACTTTTAAATTTTGCAAATTCCATGAGATCTTATTAAAGAGATTTGAGAATCATAAAGTCAAATAAAATTTTTTTTAAAACCCAGAGAATTTGGCATTTAGTTTTGCTCAAATAAATAATCAAATAGAGTTTCAATTTGATTTACTAATGTAGTATTTAAAATAGGATACTTACCGTCTTTATTTTAATATTATTTCCTGAAGACAAAATGCACCTATTTTGATTTCATATATTTGAATCATAAAAGCAAAAAGGAAATGATAAATTTTAACTGGGAAGGAGTTATGCCCGCCTTAACTACTCAATTTGATGCCTCAGGTAATTTAAACCTCAAAGCCTTTGAGATCAATCTCAGGGCTCAAATTGATGCAGGTGTTCATGGGATTATACTAGGAGGAACACTCGGTGAAGCAAGCACGCTTAAAGCAGAAGAGAAACTCCAATTACTCAAAAAATCTCAAGAAATTATTTCAGAAAAAATTCCAATAATCATCAATATCGCAGAACAATCTACTCAATATGCAATTGAAGTTGCACAGGCTGCTGAAGCAAATGGAGCAGATGGTTTAATGTTGTTACCGCCAATGCGCTACAAAGCTACAGACAGCGAGACTGTTCAATATTTTGCCTCAGTTGCACAAGCGACTAAGCTTCCAATAATGATTTATAATAACCCGGTGGATTACAAAATTGAAGTTACCTTGGATATGTTTGATCAATTGCAGCAATTCATTAATATTCAAGCTGTAAAAGAGTCTACTCGAGACATATCGAATGTTACACGAATGATCAATCGTTTTGGATTCAGATACAAAATTCTCTGTGGTGTGGATACACTTGCGATGGAAAGTTTAGTGATGGGTGCAAATGGATGGGTGGCTGGTTTAGTGGATGCTTTCCCCAAAGAAACGGTTGCAATATTTGCTTACACTAAGGCAAAAAAAATTGATGAGGCGTTGGCAATTTATAGATGGTTTTTACCGCTTCTAGAGTTGGACATATCTCCTCAATTGGTTCAGAACATCAAGCAATGTGAAGTTGCAACGGGTATCGGAACTGGCTATGTTCGAAAACCTCGGATTGAACTGAAAGGGAGTGAACGGATTCGAGTTCAGAGAATTATCGATGATTCGCTGGCTACTCGTCCAGATTTAGGAAATTATAAAATATTTTTATGATCAAAGGGAAAAATCTAGTCAATGGAAAAGAAGTAGATTATCTAAATCCAACTACTTTTCAAACTTTTAATGCAAAGGATAAAACAGCGCTTTCAAACCTTTATGAAAACGCATCTATTGAAATTGTAACAGAAGCTTGTGAACTTGCTGATCGTGTATTTGATGAATATTCCAACACTTCAGCAGCTAAAAGAGCTACTTTTTTAGCTCAAATTAAAATTGAATTAGAACAAGACAAAGAGTTTATTTTAAAACAGTATCAACTCGAATCGGGTTACCCTAATGGAAGAGCCGAGGGAGAGTTTTCACGAACGTTGGCTCAAATTCAGAGCTTTATAGACTTATTGAATGAAGGGTCTTATGTTAATGCCATCTTGGATGTTGGGATTGAGGGAACTCCTGATTTGAGAAAAATGTCCTATCCTATCGGTTCCATAGTTGTTTTTGGAGCGAGTAATTTTCCGTTGGCATTCTCAACAGCGGGTGGAGATACAATTTCTGCACTTGCGGCAGGTTGTCCAGTCATTCTCAAGGGGCATCCCTACCATGCAGGAACCAGTGAGTTAGTAGCTCGATCGATAATACAGGCACTTGACAAGTGTAATTTACCTCAAGGAATTTTTGCGCATTTACATGGAGAAAAAATCGAAGTAGGATCTACTTTAGTTGAACACCCTAAAGTTAAAGGAGTAGGTTTTACAGGCAGCTTCAAAGCTGGGAAAGCCCTTTACGATGTTGCTCAAAAAAGAAAAGAACCCATTCCTGTTTTTGCTGAAATGGGGAGCGTAAATCCGGTACTCATTTTACCAGAACGCTTGATATCTGATTTAGAAATACCAACTCAAATATCAAACTCTATTCAGTTGGGGACTGGACAGTTTTGTACTAACCCTGGTCTGATTTTAATATGTGGAAACGAGCCAGATTCATTTGTTGATCAATTGGTACAGAATTTTGGAGAAGCAAATAATATGGTTCATCCAAAGATAAGTGAGAATTATCAGAAGCAAATTCAACAAATAGAAAGCCAAGGAGTTTCGTTGCATAGAAAATCACAAGCAGATAATAGCCCAGTTGTAGGGGTAATTTCTGCGGAAAGTATTTTGGATAAACCAGAACTTTTAGAAGAAGTTTTTGGCCCTTTTAGTTTGGTTGTACACAGTTCAAGTACAGCATTATTTTCTCAATTGATAAAGACATTTCCAGGACAACTAACCGCTACAGTTTTGGGGACTAAAACGGACTTAGAAAACAATAAAACATTAATAGGAAACTTGCAACAAAAAGTGGGTCGTATTCTTTTTAATGGCGTACCTACTGGTGTTGCAGTTTGTGCTTCTATGAATCATGGGGGGCCATTTCCAGCATCAACGGATACTCGTTTTACCTCCGTAGGAACCTTATCTATCGAACGGTGGTTGAGACCTATTTGTTTTCAAGACTGTCCAAACGACTTTTTACCCGAATCATTGAAAGATGATAATCCACTTCAAATTTTTCGTACTTTAAACAATAACATAACAAAAGCTGTCGTATGAAAATCGCTCTAAAATATGTTCTGATTTTTGTTTTAGCCTATAGATGTTCATCACCTTTTGACGATTCAAAACCACTTCAAGATCTGATAAACCAATACGAAAACTATGAGTCTTATGACTCGGACGATTTCCCTCTTGGTGATCACTCCGAAGAGCGTTATCAAGCAGATTATGATTTTTATAAATCTTTACTCGACAAGACAGAAAAAATTCCCATTGAAAATTTATCAGCAACTGATCTTGTATCTCTTGAACTTTTAAAATTTTTGTTAAACGATCATCTTGCAAATTTTGAATTTAAAACTCATTTGAATCCTCTTCTGTCTGATGCAGGATTTCACAATAACTTGGTTTATCGTGTGCGACCCCTGACAACAAAAAAACAAGCGATCGATTATCTCGAAATGCTTGAATCGATTCCCTTGTATGTTGATCAAAATCTAAACCTATTGAGAAAAGGAATTGAAGAAGGAGTGTCTCAGCCACTGGTTATTTTTGAGGGATATGAGAGCAGTTACAACAGACATATTAAAGATTCTTTTGCTGATAATTTTTATTTTTCTCCTTTCAATGAATTACCCGAGCAATTATCAGTTAAAGAAAAGGATTCTATTTTAACCGCTGCTCAAAATTCAATTCAAAAAAATGTTATTCCTTCTTTTAAAAAAATCAAGACTTTTTTTGAAAAAGAGTATTATCCACAAACACGCAAATCCATAGGCGTAAATCAAACACCAAATGGAACCTCTTTTTACAACAATCGAATTGCTTATTACACCACTTTAGAAATGACTGCCGATGAAGTTCATCAATTGGGGTTGATAGAGGTGAAAAAAATAAAAGATGTAATGGAATCGATAATTGATGAAGTTGGTTTTGAGGGAAGTTTTGAAGACTTTTTCACATTTTTAAGAACAGACCAACAGTTCTATGCTAAAACAGCAGATGAACTTTTGATGCGTGCTCGTGATATTTCAAAACGACTCGATGAACAATTACCAAAATTCTTTAAGCTGCTACCCAGTACTCCCTATGGTGTAGCTGCTGTGCCAGATGCAATTGCCCCAAAGTACACAGGTGGGCGTTACATTCCTACACAACCAGAGAGTACAAATCCCGGATATTATTGGGTCAATACATACAATTTACCAAGCCGACCTCTTTATGTTCTTCCTGCATTAACAGCTCACGAAGCCGTACCGGGTCATCATTTACAAATGGCTTTGAATTCAGAGCTCCCAGATGACATACCAGAATTTAGAAAATCCTTATATTTATCAGCCTATGGTGAGGGTTGGGGATTGTACACCGAATCCTTAGCAGGTGAAATGGGGATTTATACAACTCCATATGAACGTTTTGGTCAGTTAACTTATTCGATGTGGAGAGCATGTCGTTTGGTTGTAGACACTGGAATTCACGCTTTTGGATGGACCAAAGAACAAGCGATTGATTTTATGGCTGCAAATACATCACTTTCATTTCATGAAATAAACACCGAAGTCGATCGCTACATTTCATGGCCTGGACAAGCATTGGCATACAAAGTCGGAGAATTGAAGATTTTGGAACTCAGAAAGAAAACAGAACAAGCCCTTGAAGAAGATTTTGATATTCGAGAATTTCATAACATTTTATTGCAAAAAGGAACTCTTACCCTCCCGCTTATGGAGCAAGAAATAAACACCTACATAAATCAAAAAATAAATGAGTAAAGTCATTCATTTTAATTGTATAGATGGGAATACTGCAGGAAATCCGGTTCGGATAGTCACTGACCCCATTCTGAAGTTGAAGGGAAATACAATGATGGAAAAAAGACTTCATTTTTTAAAGGAATTTGATTGGATTAGAAAAGGACTTATGTTTGAACCAAGGGGACACGATATGATGAGTGGAAGCTTTTTCTTTGACCCAATAGATGCCTCAAATGACGTTTCGATTTTATTTATTGAAACCAGTGGTTGTTTGCCTATGTGCGGTCATGGATTAATTGGAGCAATAACCATTTTAATTGAAGAGAATTTGATTACTCCCAAAGTAAGAGGTGCAATCCGGGTTGAAACACCAGCAGGATTGATTGTTGCCGACTATAAACAAGAGAGTAAAAAAGTGACTGCTGTAAAGTTTACAAACATTGATTCGTTCCTTCATGCAACTGATCTGGAGATCGAACATCCTGATCTTGGAAAATTAACAGTAGATGTTGCTTATGGTGGTAATTTTTATGCAATCGTTGATCCACAAGAAAATTTTAAAGGAGTTGAGAATTACACGGCTACAAATTTGATTAGTTACAGTAAAACCTTACGGCATTTGGTCAACGAATTGCAGGATTTTATTCATCCAGAAGACCCCAATATTTATGGATGTAGTCATGTTTTGTGGGCCGGAGAAACCCTAGACCCAAGTTCAACAGCCAGAAATGCTGTTTTTTATGGAGACAAGGCCATAGACAGATCTCCTTGTGGTACTGGAACTTCTGCTCGAATGGCTCAATGGTTTGTAAAAGAAAAACTATTGGTTGGGTCAACCTTTATTCATGAAAGTTTTATTGGCTCAAAGTTTACAGGAAAAGTAGAAAAAGAAACAAGTATCGGAAACCTTAAAGCAATTCTTCCTAGTATTGAAGGAAGTGCAAGAATTACAGGATACAATACCATAATTATCGACAGGGATGATCCCTATGCAGAAGGATTTCAAGTTATTTAATTAGTATGAAAAAGAGTGTAATTGTAATCGGTGGAGGGATTGTAGGTTTGTCTACTGCATTTTATTTGAGAGCAGAAGGACATGAAGTAACTTTATTGGATAAAGGAACCATAACTGAAGGAGCTTCTTTTGTCAATGCAGGATATTTAACACCCAGTCATATTGTTCCTCTTGCTGCCCCAGGAATGATTTCTAAAGGGTTGAAATGGATGTTAAATTCCTCAAGCCCTTTTTATATTAAACCTCGATTAGATGCCGATCTTATTTCTTGGGGTTGGAAATTTATGCGTTCCTGTTCCAAAAAACATGTTCAACGATCTTTGGCTGCGATCAAAGAAATCAATGAACTGAGTAAAGGCTTGTATCATGAAATGCATGCGTCTGTTGATTTTGATTTTCATCTAGAAGATCGTGGTGTATTGATGGCTTTTAAGACTTCTAAAGCCGAAAAAAGCGAATATTCTGTCATGCAAGCTGCACAAGATTTGGGCTTGGATGTCTCTTTGCTTGGAGTAGAAGAGGTAAATCGACTGCAACCTGGAATTCAAATGAATATCGCTGGGGCTTATCATTATCGTTGTGATGCACACTCAACTCCCGAAGTCTTTATGAATCAATTGAAGAAAAACACATTAAAAAGTGGAGTTGAGATTCATACCGAAACCACTGTAAAAAACTTTCAAGTTCGAGGAGATCGTATTTCTACTGTGGTTACAGACCGTGGAAATTTTGAAGCAGATGAAGTAGTTTTTGCGGCAGGTGCTTGGACAGAAGAACTTTTGAAGCCGTTAAAAATAATACTTTCTGTTCAAGCAGGAAAAGGATACCGAATCAATGTAGAAGCTCGAACTGGAATTTCATTGCCCTGTATACTTATTGAGTCAAAGGTTGGGGTCACTCCAATGCAAGGGTTTACTCGCTTTGCGGGGACAATGGAAATAGCGGGAATCAATTACAATATTCGAGAAAATCGTGTCAACGCAATTGCCCATGCTGCAACCCAATATTACTCGGGTTTAGAAATTGATTTGAATGATCGAAAGCAAGCCAAGTGCGGTTTGAGACCTTTGTCTCCAGATGGATTACCCTTTATCGGAAGACATTCTTCTTGTTCGAACTTGGTTTTAGCCACAGGGCATTCCATGATGGGATGGAGTTTAGGACCAGCCACTGGTAAACTAGTAACCGAAATAATTTCGAATAAAAAATTATCTATGCCAATTAATAATTTTTCTCCTGAGCGTAAATATGGGAGATAATTTTGAAGTTAATCGAATTGATGGTTCAACATAATCATATATGACATCTGTTCCAATAAAACTAATACTTAAAGTTAAAGATATTATTTCAGAATACGAACTGCATCTTTTGAGCAATAGGTTGCAATAAGCGATGCACCCGCACGTTTAAATGAAACAAGTTGTTCATAAAGTACAGTATCGTAATCAATCCAACCATTTTGGCTTGCAGCTTTGAGCATTGCGTATTCACCACTAACTTGGTAGGCAGCAATTGGAATTTCAATTTGGTTGCTCAAATCACGAATAATATCCAAGTATGATAAACCGGGTTTTACCATTACGATATCTGCACCTTCCTCAATATCTAATTTTGTCTCTGTCAGAGCTTCTTTTCGATTATGAAAATCCATTTGATAGGTTTTTTTATCTCCAAAACCGGGCGCAGAATCTAGAGCCGATCGGAAAGGGCCGTAAAATCCAGAAGCATATTTGGCACTGTAGCTAAGGATTCCTGTATTGTGAAATTTTTCTTGCTCAAGAAGAGTTCGAATGGCTAAAATCCTTCCATCCATCATATCACTGGGAGCAATAATGTCTGCACCTGCTTGTGCATGAGATAATGCCATTTGAGCAAGAACTTCAACAGTTGTGTCATTTAGTATCTGATTATTTTCAACAATTCCGTCATGGCCAAAAGAAGAATAAGGATCCAGCGCAACATCTGTCATTACAATCATCTCAGGCGTAGCTTCTTTTATGGCCGAAATTGCTCTTTGCATCAATCCTTTTGGATTGATGGCTTCTGTTCCTTTATTATCTTTTAATGCCTCAGGGACTTTAACAAACAACAGTACAGACTTTAATCCCATGTTCCAAAGTTCCAAGACTTCTTTTTTGGTATGATCCAAACTCATTCGGTAATAGTCAGGCATGGAGGGAATTTCTTCTTTTATATCTTTTCCTTCGATAATAAAAAGAGGCACGATAAAGTCATTGGGAGTAATTATTTGTTCTCTAACTAAAGATCTGAGAGCTTCTGAACTTCTTAATCGTCTATTTCTTTTTATAGGATACATAGTGTTGTAATTTAGGTAAGGTCATCTTTTTCATTTGCAATTTCATCTAAGAATTTATCGAGAGAATTTGTATTTGCTTCTTCTGTATTTTCTAAAAAGTCAGTCTCATCTTTATCTACTGTTTTTTTCATAGTCCCAAGGGTCATAATCATCATGGATAGCAAGATAACAACTAGTAAAACTCGTTCATCAATTATTGTTTTGGAAAGATCGATAAACTTAACTTCTTTGATTTGTAAGAACAAAAGTATGCTGATCAAGCCACGAGGAGATATGTAAACAAGAGCAGAGGGGATTATTTTGAAGGTAGAAACCGTAAAATAAATGTAGCGTATTATCAACATTATTATAAAAATCATCAACCCAATCAAAAAAGGATTAAGAGAATTAAATTGAGTTAAGCTAATCGAAAAACCAAAAAATAAAAAAAAGAATGTTTTAACTAAAAAAGTCGATTCTGCTGTAAGTATATGAAATTCGTGTAGTCCCTTTTCGGTTTGATTTAGATCTAAATATTTTTTCATAAAACCAGGAAGTAGAACTTGAACATTACTTAAAAACAGTCCAAAAATAAAAATAGTAACCAAAGCAGGCAGATGGAAGAGCTTACCGAAAGCATAGACCAAAACAAGTAAGGCTAGGATCAAAAAGAATTTTACATGATGTTCAATTTTTTGAAGTAGCTGAAAAAGGAGGTAGGTTATGAATAACGATACCACAATAACTCCGATGATTTGTAAACCAAGTGATATCATAGATTCGGGACTAATTAAATCCAGATTGGATTCAAATTGGCGAATTGCGTAATTGAAAATCATGATTCCCAAAATATCAGAGAAAGTAGATTCATAAACCACAAATTCTTTTTCGTGATCCAATAAACCAGCTGCTGATGGAATTGCCACTGCGCTACTAATTATTGCTAAGGGAATTGCAAAAATTACAGCTGTTTTGTGTTCCATGTTAAGTAAGTTTTCTAGAACCCATGCCACAGCGATAATATTTAAAATCAAAATGAAAGCTGCAGCAAAGAACCCTTTCAAGATAACAGGAAGCTTTTCTTTTTTGATGTCTAATTCTAGAGCCCCTTCTAGTACAATAAGAATTAAACCAACAGTCCCTAAAACAGGAATCAGTTGATCCAAGAATTCAAACTCTGTGAAACCGTACAAATTGGTCCCGACTCGGACAATTATCCCTGTAAACATCAACAATATAACTGAAGGAAATTTTGTCTTTCTTGCAATAGCATCGAAAATATAGGAAAACACCACCAAAAGAGGTAAAACAATTAAAATCGATAATGTATTCATGTTTCGGTGTTTTGTTTCTCAGGGTTAAAATAGTAAAAACATCGTATATAAACTTGATTAAACCCATTTTCTAGGCTTTTTGAGTACCTCCATTAATTTGGACTCTTGAGAATCTTTTTTGGGAGTATAATCATAACGCCACTGAACTTTAGGCGGTAAACTCATCAAAATACTCTCTATTCTACCGTTTGTTTTTAACCCAAATAGGGTGCCCTTATCGTGAACTAAATTAAATTCTACATAACGACCTCTTCTTATTTCTTGCCATTCTTTTTGATCCTCGGTGAAGGGGAGATTTTTTCTCCGATTCAAAATGGGGAGGTATGCATTAAGAAAATTATTAGCAACATCGGTTACAAAAGAATACCATTGATCTAGGTTTTTTTGTGGCATTGGTTTTAAATAATCAAAGAACAGTCCTCCAAGACCGCGGGCTTCATTTCTGTGAGAATTCCAAAAATACTCGTCACATTTTTTTTTGTAGCCTTCATAAAAATTTGGATCATGTCGATCGCAACTGTCTTTACAAACTTTATGAAAGTGAACTGCATCTTCTTCAAACAAATAGTAGGGTGTTAAATCCAATCCTCCACCAAACCATTGATCTATGGTATTTCCCTCGAGATCATACATTTCAAAATAACGCCAATTTGCATGTACAGTTGGCACCAAAGGATTTTTCGGATGAAGAACCAAGCTCAATCCACAAGCATAAAAAGAACCTTGACTAACATTGAGGTGTGTTTGTATTGTCTTCGGTAGGTCTCCATGAACCCCAGAAATATTTACACCTCCTTTTTCAAAAACAGCTCCATTTTCGATCACTCGTGTTCTTCCACCACCACCTTCGGGCCGTTCCCAGATATCCTCCTTAAAAGTTTCTTTTCCATCGGTTAATTCTAATGCATCAGTAAACTTATCTTGAAGATTGCAAATGTAATCATAGAAAAGTTTTTTCATAAAAAAACGATTTAATTTCCATATTCTTTAACAGCATCCACAAATGCTTGAGCATGACTTACAGGGATGTTTGGTAAAATCCCATGACCAAGATTAACTATGTAACGATCTTTGCCAAAGGCATCTATCATTTTTGTAACATCAGATTTAATTTTAGGAATTGGAGATAACAACTGTGACGGGTCATAGTTTCCTTGAAGGGTGATATTTCCACCCGACAAATAGCGTGCGTTGCGAGCAGAACAAGTCCAGTCTACTCCAAGTGCGCTAGATCCTGACTGAGACATTTCTTGAAGGGCAAACCAGCACCCTTTTCCAAATACAATTACCGGACACAAGTCTTTTACTGCGGTCACAATTTGTTGAATGTATGGCCATGAAAACAGTGCGTAATCCTCTGGAGAAAGCAAACCTCCCCAAGAATCAAATATCTGTAATGCATTGACACCTGTTGATGCTTTGACTCTCAAATAATCAATGGTAGTATCTGTTATTTTTTGAAGTAATTCATGCGCCATTTCAGGTTCTGTAAAACAAAATTCCTTTGCCTTATCAAAGGTTTTGGATCCTTGTCCTTGTATGGCATAACAAAGTAAGGTCCATGGTGATCCTGCAAAACCAATTAGAGGAACTTCGTTATTGAGTTCTTGTTTGGTCATTTTTACTGCATCAAGAACATAACCCAGAGATTCTTCTGCAGAGGGAACAATAACTTGGTCCAGAGTAGCTCGATTTCGAATTGGATTTGGAATCCAAGGACCAACATCGGGTTTCATTTCAACTTTAATGTTCATGGCTTGTAAAACAACAAGTATATCACTGAATAAAATTGCTGCATCGGGGCCAATTTGACGAATGGGCATTATAGTTATTTCTGTTGCGAGTTCGGGGGTTTGGCAGCGTGTAAAGAAATCATACTTTGCTTTTAGTTTCATGAAGTCTGGTAAATACCTGCCTGCCTGGCGCATCATCCATACCGGAGGTCTAGAAACCGTTTCTCCTGCTAAGGCTTTGAGAAATAAATCATTTTTAATCATGATGTTGTAATTGTTTTTTTATTTGAAAAATCATATGCTCTATTGTTGGTTTGGAGGCAATTATGATTTTTCTAGAATTATTTTTTAAGGCTTCAGCTGTAGTCGTACCAATGCAAATAGAGGTTGTTTGTTTTAGACTATTGTTTTGCAGAAAACTACGAACTCCAGTTGGGCTATAAAATAGAACAAAGTCGAATGCTCCAACTGTTTTTGGTTTCAAAAAAGTTTGGTAAACTTCAAGAGGTTTAATTTGAATTTTGTGGGCACTCAATTGATCTTCCAAATCGATTCGTCTTTCTTTTCCACAAAAAAACAAAAATCGCTCATTTTGGGCGTTTTTTACGATAAAATCGGCTAATTTGGACGAATTTTCTTCAAAATTAGCCACTTTTTGCCCATTTTCAGATAAAAGATTTTTGGTCTTTTCACCCACACAATAACATTTTTTATCGCTCAAAATCATTTTGTAATTCTGATTTTTAAAAACCGATTTTACTGCATTTTGACTTGAAAATAGGAGAGTATGTTTATCTTCAGTATAGTTAAATGAAATTGCTTCTATTTCGATAAAATTTCGTTCCACATAGTTGCATCCAAATCCAACTATTTTATTTTTTTGAATTTGTGAAAGTACTTTTGTTGAAAGGATTCGAATTGCACTGCTCATGAGGAGGATTTGAATTCTTGAAGTAATTCTACCGCTCCTTTTTTTAGTAGTTGATTGGCGAGTTTTACTCCTTTTAGTTCTGTTGATTTTTCGAATGTTTCATCAATAATAAATTTACGTTTTCCATCCAAAGAAAAAACACCTCCTTGAAACTGAATATTGTTTCCTTCAACAATAGCTAAAGCTCCAATGGGAGCGGTACATCCCCCTTCGAGGGTCCGTAAAAAGTCTCTTTCAATTTGGGTGCATAAAGCAGTTTCGAGATGATTGAACTGTTTCATGACATTCAATAAAGCTTTGTCTTTTGACTTACACACAATCATCAATGCTCCTTGAGCTGGCGCAGGAATCATCCAATCCAATATGTTTACATTTTCGTTTTCTGTTTTTAGTCGAACTAAAGCTGCTTCTGCAAATATTGCTCCATCCCAATCTTCATTTTTTAACTTTTTCAAGCGTGTTTGTATGTTACCTCTAAGCGGTACAATATTATGATTTGGGAATTTGGATAGCCATTGTGCTTTTCTTCTTAAACTACCTGTAGCTATTATTTGAGGAATTTCAAGTGAAGACGCATTCGTTTTTTTAACTAAAACATCTTTTACTGGCCCTCGCTCTAAGACTGCAGCTTGCTGGATTCCTTTGGGTAAAAGCGTAGGAACATCTTTCATGCTATGGATGGCAAGATCGATTCTATTGTTTAACAAAGCAGTGTCTAGTGTTTTAGTAAAAATTCCAACTGTACCCATTTCATAAAGAGGCTGAACCAAATCCAAATCACCTTCACTTTTAATAGGGATTAGTTCATTTGAAAAGCCTTTGGAATTCAATAAATCTTGAAAGGTATGAGCTTGCCACAATGCCAAGGCGCTTTCTCGGGTACCGATTCGAATTACTTTATTCATGGGATTCAATGTCAAGTTGAAAGACCTCTTTAATTACTTTAAGTGTACTGTCAGCTTTGGATGGATTTTCTTTGAGGTAATTAGCTACTTGACCTGTGATTTTCTGAATCATTTGTTCTGAAATGTTAGCAGTTGCTGAGTTAAAAACACAAAGAACTTCTTTTTTTTCTTGTGTCTTGATTTCAGAAATTTGTTGCTGAGTTAATTTGGCTTTCAATGCTCTCAGAGCAGGGGCGTATTGTCTGTGATCTAACCACTCCATAAACTCAACTTTTACCTCTTCTAAAATAGATTCTGCTTGAGGAATATATTTCCTGCGATCTTGTAGTGTTTTGTTAGTGATTTGAGAAAGGGTGTCCAGATTTATAAGCGTAACATGTTCCAATTCTTTAACGTTTGGATTTACATTACTGGGGATGGATAAATCTAAAATTAGTAAAGGAGAATCTTTGTAAATAATATCTTTGGAGATCGTAGGTTGTTGTGCACCTGTAGAAACGATTAGAACATCTGTTTTTCTGATCTCTGTTGGTAATTCACCGTATTCTTTAACCAAAACATTAAATTTACCTGCAATGCTTTTAGCTTTTTCGTGGGTGCGATTGATCAAAACAATATGATCATTTTCTGTATGTTTAATCAAATTCTCACAAGTATTTCTTCCAATCTTGCCAGTACCAAAAAGCAGAATATTTTTTTCTGAAATCTTTTCTATGGTATTGATGATGTATTGAACAGAAGCAAAAGCTACAGAAGTAGCACCGCTTGAGATTTTAGTTTCAGTTTTAATTCTCTTACTTGCTTGAATGACAGCATTAACAAGACGTTCCATAAAACCTTCAATCATTCCTAGTTTTTTGGAACGATAAAAACTTTGTTTCATTTGACCAATGATTTCAAAGTCACCGAGAATTTGACTGTCTAAGCCCGTACCTACTTTAAAAATATGATGAATTGCAGCACTGTCTTTTAGGCTATACCCAATCTCATCAAATACAGATAAACTTCCATGTGAGTACTTACAAAGTAAATTGACTAATTGAGAAGGATGATTAACATGAGCATACAGTTCAGTTCGGTTACAAGTCGAGTTGATAAGAATTTCATTAATACCTTCTTTTTTTGCCTCTAGAATTAGGGCATCTCTTTGTTCTAAACCAAGGCTGAAATCACCCCTTGTTTTGAGATCGGCATTTTTATAACTAACCCCGAGGGCATAAAAATGTTTCTTGTTGTTCGAAACTTTCATTATTAGTATAATCGTTAGCAAAAGTAAGGGGCTGATTTCAAAAAAAGTAACGTTAAAAGCATAAATAATAACGCAAAGAGTTTAATTTTACTCCATAAACACCTAGTTCCTATAAAATAGAGGCATTGAGCCTTGTTTAATAGGCTTTATTTAGAGTGTTTCTAAATAGATTGAAAAAAATTATGAAAAAAAATAACGATGAAAGTAATAGTTCTAGAATTACAATTGAAGATGGATTTTATGTGTTTCGACTTCAGAATGATACGGATCAAATAAGTCGCGAATCACACGATATTAGCAGTAATTTTATTCAGTTTCATTTTTGCATGAAAGGGCAAGGTGATTTTTTGTTTAATACAGGGAATTATGTTTTTAATGTAAAGGAGGAACATTCTATTTTGTTGTATAATCCACAAAGAGATTTACCGATTGATTTAAAATTACAACCCAATACGTGGATTATTGGAATCGTGATTTCCATCAAAAAATTTCACAGCTTGTTTTCTCAAGATGCAGATCACATTCATTTTTTAAGTCCAGAGAACAGTACAAAAAAATATTACGACAATGCCGTTGTCAGTCCCAGTATGGCAGTGGTTCTGAGTCAAATATTAAGTTCTAATATTCACGAAAGTATGAAAGCACTTTACTTAAAAGGAAAGGTATACGAACTCTTAAGTTTATATTTCAATAAGAATGAAGACACTGATATTGAGCAATGCCCATTTCTAATTGATGAAGACAATATTCGTAAAATTAGATTAGCAAAAGAATTAATTCTCAAGAACATATCTGAACCTCCTTCACTTCAAAAACTTTCTAAATCAATAGGATTAAGTCTAAATAAGTTGAAGGAAGGATTTAAACAATTATATGGTGATACAGTATTCGGTTACCTTTTAGATCATAAAATGGAGGAAGCTCGAAGAATGTTAGCAACAAAAAATTATAATGTGAGTGAAGTGGGATTAAAAATTGGGTACAGCACTTCAAGCCACTTTATTGCTGCTTTTAAAAAGAAGTATGGAACAACCCCAAAAAAATACTTAATGTCATTATCTTCGCAGTAAAATTGCTGAACAGCAGGAGACTATCCTGCTGTATGAAAAAGAGAATTTATGAAAGGAGTTTTACTGGTTAATTTAGGGTCCCCCGATAGCCCAAATCCTAAAGATGTTAAAAAGTATCTGGGAGAATTTTTAATGGATGAACGGGTAGTAGATTTACCCAAATTATTCCGAACTATTTTAGTAAAAGGAATTATTTTAAACACCCGCCCAAAGCAGTCTGCAAAGGCTTACAAAAAAATATGGTGGGACGAAGGATCACCTTTGATTGTATTATCCGAAAGGCTTCGAGGTAAAATTTCTGAAAACGTTTCTGTCCCCGTTGGTTTGGCAATGCGATACGGGAAAATGTCCATCAAAAAAGGACTTCAAGAATTAGTGGATCAAGGAATTGATGATATTTTCATTATTCCATTGTACCCTCAATTTGCAATGGCAACAACTGAGACAATTCTTGTGCTTGCCGAAGAACTTAGAAAAGAATTTTTCCCTAAGGTTTCGTTTACTTCTTTACCCGCTTTTTACAACCACCCTGATTATGTTCGTGTTTTGTCAGAATCAATATCCGATGGACTGAAAGGCAAAAATTGGCAACACCTACTTTTTTCTTATCACGGAGTTCCCGAGAGACATATTCGAAAATCTGATGTAACAAAATCACATTGTAAAATCAATGGAGAATGTTGTGTTACTGCTTCTAAAGCACATGAGTATTGTTATCGTCATCAATGTTATCAAACCACCCGTTTGGTAGCAGAATATTTAGAGTTAAAAGAAGGGACTTATTCTACATCTTTTCAATCTCGATTAGGAGTTGACCCCTGGTTACAACCATACACAGATCGAACTGTTGCCAATTTTGCTAAAAGCGGCATCAAAGAACTGGCAATCGTTACTCCAGCATTTGTTTCGGATTGTTTAGAAACTTTGGAAGAAATAGGAATGGAAGCAGCCGAAGATTTTGAGGAAAAAGGGGGTGAACAATTGCATGTAATTCCGTGCATAAATGATCGTAAAGAATGGATTAGTGTTATGAGTAGGTGGATTGATGAATGGGCTTTAGCTGAAGTTGAGTCTTGATGCAACAGAAAGTAATTCAAATGGGTACCGATCCCATTGGTAAATTATTACTTCGACAGTCAGTTCCGGCTTCGATCGGAATTTTGGTCATGTCTCTAAATATTTTGATTGATACTATTTTTGTAGGCCAATGGATTGGCCCCAATGCCATAGCAGCAATAAACGTAGTTCTTCCAGTTTCTTTTTTCATTGCAGCTTTAGGAATGGCTATCGGAATGGGAGGGGGATCTATTATTTCAAGAGCTTTGGGGAGTGCCCAAAAATCTAAAGCCAATAAAACTTTTGGAAATCAACTGACTCTAACTTTATTGTTCACCATAAGTTTTATGACATTAGGATTGGTTTTTATGGAATCCATAATTCCAATATTTGGAGGGAAAGGCGCCTTGTATGCACCAGCAAAAATATATTACACCATTGTTTTATATGGGGTTCCTGTTTTGGGATTAGCAATGATGGGGAACAACATCATTCGTTCAGAGGGAAAGCCTAAATATGCAATGTATGCAATGATGTTGCCTTCGATTTCTAATTTGTTACTCGACTATGTTTTTATTTATCTATTTGATTGGGGTATCGAGGGTGCTGCTTGGGCCACAACACTATCTTATGGAATATGTATGGCTTACATATTTTATTTTTTTGTTTCTGGAAAATCAGATTTATTTTTAAAAGCTTCAGATTTATCTCTTGACCTCTCTATTGTGAAAGAGATAGGGTCTCTTGGATTTGTTACCCTCTCTCGACAAGCTGTTGTGAGTATAACCGTACTTTTAGTTAATAATATTCTTTTCGAATTATCAGGTGAATCTACCGTTGCAGTGTATGCAATAATCAGCCGAATGCTCATGTTTGCATTATTTCCAATTTTAGGTATAACCCAAGGATTTGTTCCTATTGCAGGGTTTAATTATGGGGCAAATAAAAGAGAAAGAGTTCTTGAAGTTATTCGAACAGCATTGATATATTCTACTGTTTTGGCAACTTTTGTTTTTCTGGTAATCATGTTCTTTTCACAGCAAATTGCTAGTGCATTTACTCAAGATATCGATATCATTTTAAAAACAAAAGAAGTTTTGACGTGGGTTTTTTTATCTACTCCAATTATAGGGATACAATTAATAGGATCAGCCTATTTTCAAGCTATTGGAAAAGCAATTCCTGCACTTTTATTGACCCTTACTCGGCAGGGATTTTTCTTTGTCCCGTTAATTTTAATTTTGCCTAAATATTTTGGAGAATTTGGAATTTGGATATCCTTCCCAATTGCTGAGATAATAGCTACAATTGTGACAGCATATTTTTTAAGAAAAGAATTGAAACAATACCGTGGATAGAAGCAAAGTAGTTTTATCTTTCTTTTTGTACTTTAGAACTTATAAAAACATTCCTTTTGCTAGAATATTACAATTACATAAAATCTCTTCACCTTATTTTTGTCATTACCTGGTTTGCAGGCTTATTTTATTTGCCCCGTATTTTTATATATCACATTGAAGCACAGGAAAAGCCAGAATTTGAATCTGCTATACTGAGTAAACAGTTGAAATTGATGGCCAAGCGTCTGTGGTATATAATCACTTGGCCCTCGGCAATTTTAGCCAGTTTCTTTGCTTTTACATTATTATACCTTATGCCAAGCTGGTTAACACAAGATTGGATGTTAATAAAGTTATTTTTTGTAGGACTTTTATACTTGTATCAATATAAAACACATCTAATTTTCAAAGAATTGCAACAAGATCAATTTCACCACTCCTCTTTTTTTATGAGAATTTGGAACGAAGGAGCGACGCTCATTTTGTTTGCGGTTGTTTTTTTGGTAGTACTAAAAAGTAGTTTTCATTGGATTTTTGGAATCCTATCCATTGTTGGTTTAGCAATACTATTAATGCTTGGAATCAGAATTTACAAGAACTTTAGAAATGAAAAATAACGATGTCAAAAGGTAAATTCTCCCTCAGATCACGCGTATTTTTTTCCATGATTTTGTTGGTTGTTATGACTTCTATACTCATTTTGGGAGCTACTTTTTTTCAATATTATTCTCAGTCTGATGATTATAATTTAAGACGATTAGAACGAAAAGAAACTCAAGTAAAAAACCACCTTTTTTATATCCTTAATAGGGACAATGCTTTTGATTTAAGCAAGGAAAAACAGTCAAGTTTATACGATGTTTTTGAATCAATTTCGTTGATTCACAAGGTTGAATACGCTTTGTATTCTTTGGACGGAATCCCATACTTTTATTCTTATATGAAACTTGGAAGTGTTGACCAAAGCCAAGTATTGAACTCTGGTATTACACAAGAATTATTTAAAAGTAAACGCAAAAGAATTACAATTCAAAACGAAAAAGAAAGAGGAAAATTTCAGTATTCATACAGTGTTCTTTTCAATAAATTAAATGAACCTTATGGGATTCTATATTTTCCTTATTTCGAAGATGTATCCTTCAGTTCCAATGAACTAAATACTTTTTTAGTTAGACTCTTTCAGATTTATTTCTTTATGCTATTGGTCGCAATTATTATTGCCTATTTTATTTCAAGCTATATGACAAGACCTTTAGAAACTATTCGTGCAAGGATTGATCGAACTGGATTGTTGAAAGGGAATGAGAAAATTTATATTTCCAATGCAAGTAAAGAAGTAGATAGTTTAGTAAACTCATACAATAGCATGTTGGATGCTTTGGAGGAGAGTATAGCTAAGCTAGCTCGATCTGAACGAGAACAAGCTTGGCAAGAAATGGCAAAGCAAGTTGCTCATGAAATTAAAAACCCGCTTACTCCAATGCGTTTATCAATTCAAAGTTTTCAGCAGCGTTTTGATCCAGATGATCCTAAAATTAATCAAAAAGTAATGGATTTCTCAAAAATTATGATTGAACAGATAGATACTATGAGCGAGGTTGCAACCGCTTTTTCGGATTTTGCGACTCTCCCCAAGCTTCGGATTGAAATAGTTGATATTGTTGAGATTACATCTTTGTCGATTGATATTTTTGAACCAGGAGTAATTCAGTTTACCTGCACAGAAAAGCAAATTCTTTGGAATATGGATAGAACGCAGTGGATAAGAATTATGACTAATTTACTTCAAAATGCAATACAGTCGATTCCACAAGGAAGAGATCCATTGATTCAAGTTAGAATACAAAGTGAAGCTTCTGGACTTCGAATAGAAATAGAAGACAACGGTTCGGGTATTTCTGCACAAAATATAGATCAAGTTTTTGAACCCAAATTCACAACTAAAACTGGGGGAATGGGACTTGGGTTAGCAATAGTCAAAAACAGTATTGACTCCCTAAATGGTTCCATAACCTACAAAACAAGAGAAGATAAAGGAACTACATTTATTGTTCAATTAAAAAAAGAAGTATGAATACAGCAAATCTTCAATTAAGAAAGCAAGATCAAGTAGCATGGATTCAAATTGATCGCCCCGCAAAGCTTAATGCTATCAATAAGGAAGTTTTAAAAGAACTTCATAAAATTTTCTTTGACCTTGAGGAAGACAATTCAATTCGAGTAATTATTTTAACAGGAAGCGGAGAAAAAGCTTTTGTTGCTGGAGCAGATATTGAGGAGTTTTCGGAATTTACACCCAGTCAAGGCAAAGAACTTTCTCAAAATGGTCAGGATAAAGTATTTACATTTATAGAGCAGATGAAAAAACCTGTAATTGCTGCAATTAATGGGTTTGCATTAGGTGGAGGCCTGGAATTGGCGCTGTCTTGTCATATTAGAATAGCTTCTAATAATGCACGGATGGGTTTACCCGAAACTTCTTTGGGCGTAATACCTGGTTATGGAGGAACTCAACGTTTGGCTCAGATTATTGGTAAGGGAAGAGCAATGGAGTTAATTTTGAGTTGTAAAATGCTTAATGCAGAGGAAGCTTTTTCTTTTGGTTTGGTTTCTCAAGTTGTAACACAAGAGGAGTTATTATCTACAGCATCTGAGTTGGCTCAAAAAATATTAAAGAATTCACCTTTTGCAATTGGACAAGCAATTAAATCAATTAATGCTGCATACGATGAACATCAAAACGGATTTGAAGTTGAGATAAATGCATTTGGAATCTGTTTTGGGTCGGAAGATTTTAAAGAGGGCACACAGGCTTTTTTGGAAAAAAGGAAAGCAAATTTTAGCGGGAATTAATCAATAACAATAGCATCGGTTATAGTTTTCTCGATTGAATCAAAAAAATTTCGATTAAGATCAACAGGCGGTTCAACTGGTTGATGAACGTCAAACTTCATTTTTATAGCTAAAGGAAGAGGAAAGTTACCCCATCGATTAAATTTCCATGAATTGTTGATTGTTATAGGAACAATAAGAACGTTTGGTATTTTTTCAATCAAAGTTTGTAAACCTCTGTTTTTAAATTTTTTTGGAATTCCTGTTTTTGATCTTGTTCCTTCTGGAAAAATAAGAGTTGACCAATTGTTTTTACTCAAAAGCTGTGCGTGCCGATCAATTTCATCAACCGCTTTTCTGGTTTTTTTTCTATCAATTAGAGCAGAACCACCGTTACGAAGATTATATGACACACTGGGAATTCCTTTCCCTAATTCTTTTTTGCTGACAAATTTTAAATGGTGTTTTCTTAGATGCCAAATCAGAGGGGGAATATCGAAGGTGTTTTGATGATTAGCAACAATGATGAGAGGACGATTAGTAGGTAAATCAAAAGGATTATTGAAATGAATTCGAGCTCCCAAAAGATTAAGACACCTCAACAAGAAAAAGTTGAGAATGTCCACAGAAACTTTATGGGCTTGATAACCAAAAAGATTCAGGGCAATAACTTGAATTCCATGAAAAATTAACAATAGCAAACCAAAACTCAGATAAAAAATAACTGTGAAGAGAATTGCGATAATTTTATACATTAAATTTTTGTTTCTCTAAGATGGACTGAATTTGGTTAAAAATTAACAATGTTCATCATAGGCTTGTTTTAGGTTTTCAGAAATCATTTCAGCCGGTCTACCCTCTATGTGATGTCGTTCAAGCATATGAACTAACTCACCATTTTTGAACAAAGCCATACTTGGAGAGGATGGAGGGAAAGGAACCATAAGAGAACGAGCATGATCTGTAGCTTCAAAATCGACACCAGCAAAAACGGTTACTAAGTTACTTGGTTTTTTATCGTTATCTAAAGAAAAACGAACACCAGGTCTTGCATTTGCAGCAGCACATCCACATACAGAATTTACCACAATCAATGTTGTTCCCTCTGCATTTATGGCCTCGTCAACTTGACTTACTTCGTTTAATTGTTTGAATCCTGCCGCGGTTAACTCATCGCGCATAGGTTGTACAAATTCTGCTGGATACATAGGCTAATTATTAAATTTGGACAAAGATAAAAAGTTTCTATCATTTTGCCTCATTTTAAGATAATGTTCACTTAATTTTTTAAAGTTAAAACTATATTTGATGAAAATTTTTGATTAATGATAAAATGGATTGGCGCTGTTTTGGGTTATACTTATTTACGTTTTGGTGGGGCTGTATTGGGATATTTTGCAGGAAGTATCATTGATGGATTGATGAAACAATCTTCCAATACTTCTTTCAAGAACTCAAGCTACAGAACTATGGGGTCAAACCAATTTGAGTTGAACTTATTAGCACTTGCTGCTATGGTAATCAAAGCAGATAAAAAGGTTGAAGAAAAAGAACTTCGGTTTGTACGTAATTATTTTATTGCAAATTATGGGGCAGATTATGCTGCAACAATTTTTTCAAGATTCAATACAGAAATAAAAAAAGAAGCTCAAGATCTTTCAAAAATTGCTCGCTTATTTGTGACCAGTACCCCTTATAATATTCGTTTACAAATTGTACACTTTCTCTTTGGAATTGCTAATGCTGATGGGAGTGTTTCTCAGCCAGAAATAAATAAGATAGAACAAATTGCTGCCGCTCTTGGAATCAGAAGGATAGATATTGAAAGTGTAAAAGCCATGTTTATTCAACAAGCGGGAAATGCTTATAAGATTTTAGAAATAGATTCAAATGTTACCGATGCTGAGGTTAAAAAAGCCTATAGGGCTATGGCTAAAAAACATCATCCAGATAAATTAACTACTGCAAATCAAGCTCTTAAGAAAGGAGCACAAGAAAAATTTCAACAGGTTCAAGCGGCTTATGAAAAAATTCAAAAAGAGCGCGGACTATAAAAGTGTTACTAATGGAAACAATTTTATTTTATGCTCAACTCGGATTTAATCATGTTCTGGATTTCCAAGCTTTGGATCATTTTTATTTCATAATAGCACTTTGCCTTCCATTCAGTTTTAATGATTTTAAAAGACTGTTTTGGTGGGTTTCCCTTTTTACATTAGGTCATACCCTCTCACTCTTTGGAAACTATTATTTTGAAATAATCCTATCAGCGTTATGGATTGAATTTCTAATTCCATTAACAATTGCTTTAAGTTGTATTCCGTTAATTACCAACATAAAATCTCATTTTAAAACTCTTTTCCCTTCTTTAATTACTTTTGTTTTTGGAATCATCCACGGTTTGGGATTTGGACGTTATTTTTCATTAATTGTTTCAGAGGAGGATGCATTAACAGAATTACTTTCTTTTGCTTTAGGGATCGAAATTATTCAGGTTTGTATTGTGGTGGGCTTGTTGATACTCAATTTTTTTGCTATTAGAATTTTAAAAACTTCAAGCTCCAAGTGGCAGTTATTAATTGGTGCAATGATACTCTCACAAGCTTTGACAATGATGGCAAAATCTAGCCCATTTTAGAGTGTCGCAAGAGTAATTTTTTGAGGTTGGATAAAAGATAAGTTTGTATCTTCATTGGCATTAAAAAAACCACTTGATGAAACACCTAGCTTCTTCTTTTAAACTTCCTAACGGAACACTTTTACAAAATAGAATTGCAAAATCTGCAATGAGTGAGAATATGGGAACACTACAAAATGCACCTACTAAAAATTTAATTAAAGCTTATAAAGTATGGTCTAAAGGAGGGTCTGGCTTACTCATTACTGGAAACGTAATGATTGATTCTAGGGCTTTGGGGGAACCCAGAAATGTAGTAGTTGAAGATAGATCAAGTTTTAAATTATTGCAAGATTGGGCAAAATCCTGCGAAGGAACGAGAACCCACATTTGGCCACAATTGAATCACCCCGGTCGTCAAGCATTCGCTTCAATCAATAAAGAGGTTGTTGCTCCTTCTGCCGTTTCTTTGAAAATGGGAGCAGCCTCTAGAATGTTCAAAAAACCAACCCCATTAAGTGAAGATGCGATATGGGAAATAATCAAACGCTTTGGAAATACAGCAAAAATAATGCAAAATGCAGGTTTTACTGGCTGTCAAATCCATGGTGCACATGGTTATTTAGTAAGTCAATTTTTATCTCCTCTAAGCAACACAAGAAAAGATAAATGGGGTGGAACCCTTGAAAATCGAATGCGTTTTGTGATTGAGATTTACCGAGAAATACGAACTCAAGTTGGGAAAGAATATCCTATTGGAATTAAAATTAACTCTGCCGATTTTCAACGTGGTGGGTTTTCGGAAGAAGAATCTTTAGAAGTAATTCGAATTTTATCAAAAGAAGGAATCGATTTGCTTGAAATTTCTGGAGGAACTTACGAAAAGCCAGCTATGGTTGGGCATAAACAAAAAAAGAGCACCCAAGAACGTGAGGCATATTTTTTAGATTATGTTGAGAGAGCAAGGAAAATAACAACCAAACCTTTAATGCTCACCGGAGGTTTTCGAACGGTAACCGTTATGGAAAAAGCATTGGCTAATGGTAATTTAGATATTGTCGGATTGGCTAGACCTTTTTGTTTGTATCCCGAATTAGCTCAAGATATTTTTTCAAAAAAGATAGAAAGTTTCGAAACTCCCATTCCAACATCAGGAATTAAAATGATAGACAAAATGGGAGGTATTGAATTACCTTGGTATGAATTACAAATTCACAGACTTGGAAAGGGGAAAAGACCCAAAAAGCAAATGATTGGATTATTAGCTTTTTGGTTCAACATGAAAAGTATGTTTCTTAAATCATTCATCAAAAACAACTAAAGGGATTCATTTTTTGTGAATTTAAATAAGGCTTAATGATTTTTTAATAGCATTATATTTCTAGTATCTTAGCAAATAATGGATAAACAATTAAAATACGATCAGGCCTATTTAAAAATGGCTGAAATTTGGGGACAACTTTCATATTGTGAGCGAAAAAAAGTTGGTGCTTTGATTGTCAAAGACCGTATGATAATTTCGGATGGATATAATGGAACCCCTTCAGGTTTTGAGAATGTTTGTGAAGATGAGGATCATTTCACGAAATGGTATGTTCTTCATGCTGAAGCCAACGCAATTTTAAAAGTAGCTGCATCTACTCAGTCTTGTAATGGAGCTACACTTTACATAACCTTATCTCCATGTAAAGAATGTTCAAAATTAATTCATCAAGCAGGAATTAAACGATTAGTTTATGCTACGACTTATAAAGATACTTCTGGATTGGATTTTTTGAAAAAAGCAGGAATTGAATTATTCCACCTTCCCTGATACCCTGCTCTATGAACAACAACAACTTATATCTTTGTATAATCGTACTTCTTTCTCTTTTTTTGGGCTTCACCATAGGGAGTAATCAACAATTGGTTTTCAATGCTACAAGTTTTAAAATTGAGAGCAGTCAAAAACTAATTAAATTTATTCAATATATCGAATCAAACTATGTTGATGAAATCGACATAGATAGTTTGGTAAATAAAATAATTGACAATTCCATCAGTCAACTGGATCCCCATTCAGTATACATTCCTGGGGAAGAAATGCAAAAGATTAATGAAGAAATGCAAGGAACATTTGTAGGTATTGGAGTTAGTTTTTTCATGGAACAGGACACTGTAAGTATAGTTCGAGTTTTAGAAAAAGGGCCAAGTAAAGCTGCTGGAATTCTTCCTGGAGACCGAATTTTAATAGCGAATCAAGATACCTTATACGGTCAAAGCAGAACCAGCGCATCAATCATAAAAACACTAAAGGGAAAGCCAAAAACAACAGTTCAGTTAAAAATCTATAGAAAGCAAACAAAAAAATTTCTAAACTTTGATGTAGAACGTGGAGAGGTGCCTATCCCATCGGTTTATGGGTATCTCTTAACAAAAGGAGTTGGTTATATTCAGCTCAATCGTTTTGCAGAAACCTCTGGCAAAGAATTTAAAAAAACTTTAAATGAATTAAAGCTAAAGGGGGCAAAAAAACTAGTTCTCGATCTTAGAGATAACCCCGGAGGATATTTGCACATTGCTGAAGAAATAACCGATGCCTTTCTATCCAAAGGGAAAATAATGATTATCACACAAAGTAATCAAGGAAAGAGAAAATCTATTGTGGCTACTGGAGGAGGCCTTTTTGAAGAAGGACAAGTCTATGTATTGATAAATGGCCAATCTGCTTCGGCTAGTGAAGTGGTTGCAGGGGCCTTACAAGATAATGATAGGGCTCATATTATTGGACGCCGTTCTTTTGGGAAAGGTTTGGTTCAACAGCAGATACCCCTGGGATCTGGAGATGCTATTCGATTGACAACAGCCCGATATTACACACCAACAGGACGCTCAATTCAACGACCGTTTAATAAGGGTAAAGAAGACTATTATGACGAAATAGGCAAACGATATGAAACTGGAGAAATTCAAACCAAAGAGAGTATTCCGGTAAATGACTCTTTGAAATACATAACTCCAAAGGGGAGAGTGGTTTATGGAGGGGGAGGCATAATTCCCGATGAGTATGTGCCTGGATCATTAAATCTAGATAAAGAGTGGGATAATTATATCATTCGTTCCAATCTTGTAAGTCATTTTGTTTTTTTAGAGTTGGATAAAAACCGTTCCCTTTATGATTTTAAGTCCAAAGAAGATTTTATTCAAACCCCACTAGCAAACAAAGAACTACTTCTTGAAAATATTGAGGTTTATTTTGAGCAACAAGGGGTATCCATTAATATGGAAAACGAAGTTTTAATTTTGAACTCAATTAAATCCTTTATGGCTCTACAGCTTTTCAATCAAGAAGCTTTTTTACAGATTGTTCATAGTCAAGATGAGTTCATTAATAAGACAAAAGAACTATTGAATGAGAATCCTTAGATTGAGGCTATTTTTTGTTAACCTTAGCCGCTATTTTTTTTGATAACACAAGTATAAACAATAGTAAAAAGGCACAAGCCGAAGCCATAACTCCTATCAATGCTACGCTACTGTCTCCATCTAATGGTGCATCAAAATCTATTCTAGTGCTATTAAAAACAAGCATCCCAAGAGCTAGAACCATCATTATTCGAATAAAAATTTTCATACAATTTGAATTAAAAGTATTAATAAGGTTAGCACACTTACAAATTTAGTATTCTAAACACTAAAAGAAAAAGAGAATCACTGTTTTATATGATTTGACTTATGTTGGTTGTAAAAAGTTTTACTGAAATTGCCAAAAGAACTACCCCAAAAACCTTACGAATAACACTGATTCCAGAAGCCCCTAAAATAGATTCTATTTTTTTTGAAGATTTCAAAATAATATAAACAATAATGATATTAATAACAATAGCAATAATGATGTTAATGACCTCAAATTCTGCTCGAAGAGAAAGCAATGAAGTCATCGTTCCTGCACCAGCAATCATCGGAAAAGCTAAAGGTACAATTGAAGCTGTTTCTGGAGCATCGTCTTTATAAAGGTTAATCCCGAGAACCATTTCAATTGCCAAAAAAAATATAATAAATGCACCAGCAACTGCAAAGGAATTTATATCGATACCTATGAGGTTCAATATCTCTTCACCTAAAAACAGAAAACCAATCATTATAAAGCAAGAAACAATCGAGGCCTTACCGGATTGGATATGCCCTACTTTTTTTCGAAGAGAAATAATTACAGGTATATTTCCAATAATATCTATTACTGCAAAAAGAATCATTCCTGCAGCAAAAATTTCTTTAGCGTTAATGTTCATTTTTTTTTTTGCGAAAGTACTTTTTTTCTTGATTATTTTTAGATTTAAACAGCTTCTTTTTTGACAATAACCTTCGTATCTTTGAAATATGCTACAAATAGGAAAAACATTAGTCTCCGAAGATCTCTTGGATCGTGATTTTGTATGCAATATTTCTCAATGTAAAGGGGCTTGTTGTGTCCAAGGCGAGGCAGGCGCCCCTCTAGAAAAAGAAGAACTTCAAATTCTTGAAGATAATTATGACAATATTGCACCTTATTTAAATTCAGAAGGAAAAGCAGCAATAAAAGAACAAGGAAAATTCATCGAAGGCTTTCATGGAGAATGGGAAACCCCTCTGGTAAATGGTAAAGAATGTGCCTATACGGTATTTACAGACAAAGGAGTTGCACAGTGCGGTATTGAAAATGCACACAAAGATGGAAAGTTGGATTGGAAAAAACCGGTATCCTGTCATTTGTATCCCGTAAGAGTTCAAAAATACAATGAATTTAGTGCAGTTAATTATCATCATTGGCAAATTTGTGATACAGCGTGTTCTTTAGGTGCTCAACTAAAAATCCCGATATATAAATTTGTTAAAGATGCACTCATCAGAAAATTTGGAGAAGACTGGTACAATGAATTGGATCAAGTTGCAAAAAAAAACTTTTCTTAATAATTCAATGTTTACAAGGGCTCAACCCATTTATTAGTTTTTAAATAATTGACTATCAACCTTTTAAATAAAACACATTTTTTCTTTTTTTTACTCTTTTTTGTGTTTTTTGTTAAAAACTAAGCTTCATTGTGAATAATTATGGCTTTCATTTATCACAACAATTTTCAATCTTTGTAAGAAAGAAAATAGAAGCACATAAATTTATTAATGACGAATATGACAAAAGCAGTAGAACCCATCCTTCAAGAAAATAAAAATAGATTTGTAATTTTTCCAATTGAACATCATGATATTTGGGAATGGTATAAGAAGATGGAGGCTAGTTTTTGGACTGCAGAAGAAATTGATTTACACCAAGATTTAACCGACTGGGAAACCAAGTTGAATAAAGATGAAAAGTACTTTATAAAACATATTTTAGCTTTTTTCGCTGCTTCAGATGGAATTGTAAATGAAAATTTAGCTGAAAATTTTGTCAATGAAGTTCAATACTCAGAAGCTAAGTTTTTCTATGGTTTTCAAATCATGATGGAGAATATTCATTCAGAAACATATTCTTTACTAATCGATACTTATGTAAAAGATGAGCAAGAGAAAAATCAATTGTTTCAAGCGATTGACGTTTTTCCAGCTATTCAGAAGAAAGCAAAATGGGCACTCAAATGGATTGAGTCGGATTCATTTGCTGAACGTTTAATTGCATTTGCCGCTGTTGAAGGGATTTTCTTTTCAGGAGCATTTTGTTCTATTTATTGGCTGAAGAAGAGAGGTCTTATGCCAGGGCTTACTTTTTCAAATGAGTTGATTTCTAGAGATGAAGGAGTCCATTGTGATTTTGCAGTTCATCTGCATAATAACCATTTGGTTAATAAAGTTCCCAAAGAGCGTATTGAAGAAATTATTATTGATGCACTCAACATCGAAAGAGAATTTGTTACTGAATCTCTTCCAGTAAGTCTGATTGGAATGAATGCGAAATTGATGACGCAGTATCTGGAGTTTGTAACCGATCGGTTGTTACAAGAGTTAGGCTGTGATAAGCAATTTAATGTAACCAATCCATTCGATTTTATGGATATGATATCACTTCAGGGAAAAACAAATTTCTTTGAAAAACGAGTGTCAGAATATCAAAAAGCAGGAGTGCTCAACCAAGAAGATCAAGAAACTAAGATCAGTTTTGATGCTGATTTCTAGTAATTCAGTTAACCCTGCTTAATATCTATGCCTCAACCCCAAAAACAAACAACCTGATTAAGGGTCTTTGTAGACCCCTCTATATAAAATTTAAATCGCAAGCAAACAATGTATGTAGTCAAAAGAGATGGGCATCGAGAGCCCATAATGTTCGATAAAATCACAGCTAGAGTAAAAAAACTTTGTTATGAATTGAATCCTTTAGTTGATCCAGTTCGAGTTGCTATGCGAGTAATCGAAGGACTTTATGATGGAGTTACAACTTCGGAGTTGGACAATTTAGCTTCAGAAATTGCTGCTACAATGACTACAACGCATCCCGATTATGCGAAACTTGCAGCACGTATTTCAGTATCGAATCTCCACAAGAATACCAAAAAATTGTTTTCCGAAACGATGAAAGACTTATACGAATATGTAAATCCAAGAACAGAAAAAAAAGCACCTTTATTGTCCGATGAGGTTTACAAGGTGATTCAGGATAACGCTGAAAAACTCGATTCAAGCATTATCTACAACCGCGATTTTGGTTATGATTTCTTTGGGTTTAAAACTTTAGAGCGTTCTTATCTTCTTAAATTAAATGGAGTTATTGCCGAACGTCCACAGCATATGTTAATGCGAGTTTCCATTGGTATTCACATTGATGATTTGGATGCAGCAATCGAAACTTATGAAATGATGTCTAAGCGTTATTTTACACATGCAACTCCAACGCTTTTTAATTCCGGTACACCAAAACCACAAATGTCTTCCTGTTTTTTATTAACCATGAAAGACGATAGTATTGATGGAATATATGACACCTTAAAGCAAACTGCGAAAATTTCCCAGTCTGCAGGGGGTATTGGTCTATCTATTCACAACGTTCGAGCTACAGGATCATACATTGCTGGAACAAATGGTACCTCAAATGGTATTGTACCGATGCTCAGGGTATTCAATGATACTGCCCGTTATGTAGATCAAGGGGGTGGAAAACGTAAAGGATCATTTGCAATCTACATTGAACCATGGCATGCTGATATTTTCGATTTTTTAGATTTAAAGAAAAATCACGGAAAAGAAGAAATGCGTGCACGAGACTTGTTTTTTGCTATGTGGGTTCCTGACTTATTTATGAAGCGCGTAGAGCAAGACAGTACTTGGACGCTTATGTGTCCAAACGAATGTCCAGATCTTTTCAATCATCACAGCGATCAATTTGATGAACTTTATTTAAAATACGAAGAAGCAGGGAAAGGAAGAAAAACAATTCGTGCAAGGGAATTATGGGAGAAAATTCTAGAATCTCAAATAGAAACGGGTACTCCTTACATGCTTTACAAAGATGCGGCTAATCGAAAATCGAATCAGAAGAATTTAGGAACAATTCGATCTTCAAACTTATGTACCGAAATTATCGAATATACTGCTCCAGATGAGGTTGCCGTTTGTAATTTAGCATCAATAGCTCTGCCCATGTTTGTAACTAATGGGGCTTTTGACCACGATGAGTTATTTCGGGTAACTAAGCAAGTAACGGTAAATCTAAACAGAGTAATAGATCGCAATTATTACCCAGTTCCAGAGGCAGAAAACTCAAATATGCGTCACCGTCCTGTTGGACTCGGGGTTCAAGGTCTTGCAGATGCTTTCATCCAACTGCGTTTACCTTTTACCTCCGATGAAGCAAAACAATTGAATCAAGAAATTTTTGAAACGCTTTATTTTGCCGCGGTGACTGCTTCAATGGAAGAAGCAGAAAAAGATGGTCCTTATAAATCGTATAAAGGTTCACCGATGTCTAAGGGAGAATTCCAACACAACATGTGGGGAATCAAAGATGAGGAACTTAGCGGCCGTTGGGATTGGGCTAGTTTAAGAAAAAAAGTGAAAAAGCACGGTGTTCGTAACTCTTTGTTGGTAGCTCCAATGCCAACAGCATCTACCTCTCAAATTCTAGGAAATAATGAGTGTTTTGAGCCATACACTTCCAACATATACACTCGTCGTGTGCTCTCAGGAGAATTCATTGTTGTAAATAAACACCTACTAGAAGATCTTGTTGATTTAGGTCTTTGGACTGAGGATATGAAACAAGAACTGATGCGTGCTAATGGATCCATTCAAAATATCAAAGGGATCCCTGAAGACATCAAAGAATTGTACAAGACGGTTTGGGAAATGAGTATGAAAGACATTATTGATATGTCGCGTCAACGAGGTTATTTTATTGACCAATCACAATCTTTAAATCTTTTCATGGAAGGAGCAACGATGGCTAAATTGACCTCAATGCATTTCTATGCCTGGAAGTCAGGATTAAAAACAGGGATGTACTATCTGAGAACCAAGTCAGCAGTAGATGCAATCAAATTTACATTAGATAGAGAAGAGAAGAAAGAAGAACCAGCATTGGTTGCAGCCGAAGGGATTAGTGCTGATGCCAGCTCTAAAGCAGCATCAACAAAACCAAAGGGTAAACTCGCTGCGGCAGCTGTTCCAGTTGAACCTTTAACTCAAGCTGAACTTAAATCAATGTTGGAACAATCCAAAGAAAATGAAGGAGATGACTGCCTCATGTGCGGGTCTTAAAAATATAATAACCAACTAAATAAACTCCATTTTACGATGGAGTTTTTTTGTAAAAGAAGGTAATGTTGTGAAGATAACCGAATATCATAATAATGGTGAAATATCTCAAGAAGAATATTTGAAGAATAATAAACCTCCTGGAAAATGGGTTAGTTATTCATCTGAAGGAAAAAATATTTCCATAGCAAATTACAACAAAGGTAAACGTGATGGGACATGGCTATTTTGGGATCAAACAGGCGGTCTTACTCAAGTTGATTTCAAATCAAACAAATTTTTAAAAAAAGTTACTTGGCAAGAACAAACTAAATTTGTTAAGCAACGTTAATCAGAACGTTCAATACTAATAAAAAAATTCCTTGTGCATTCACAAGGAATTTTTTTTTAACTAACAACTACGATTCTGTTTTTCTTGTGTTATCTAAAAACAACTTAATAATATTCAATTTGTTTGAATACAACTCCTTTGTTTTTAATAGGATATTAAAATAAAGGACGGTGTTTTTTGGACTCGTTTCTTCATTACGAGTTCGTTCAATTTGAGCATTGATTTTCTGATCCAAAACATTCATTACCTCATCTTTTCGATTTAGAATTGATATTAATTCGACAGTGGAATTGTTTTGGAAAGTCTCCATTGCATTTTGAAAAGTTGATTTAGAAATTTCATGAATTTCTTGAAGGTCTCGGACTTGGCTCAATTTCAATTTTGAATGATCATTATTGATATGCTTGTAACTTTTCTTTACAATATATTCTAGATCATCTGCAAGGTCATTTATCAGGCTAAGAATTACAATATAAAAGTTGCTTGCCGACAAACTCGATTCTTCTAAGTTTTTGATGAAGTAAAAAACGTTTTCTCTTAATTTGTCGATATCATTTGACAATCGGTTGATGTTTTTCTTTGCTTTCTTAAGTTCTGATTTGTCGTGTTTTGATAAACCTGACGCAAGAGAAGTATATATTTTATCAATACGTTTGAAAACTTTGATTACATTTTTGGTGCTTTCTTCCATAACCCCTTTGATGGACTTACTTTCATATTTCACTAAACTATCGAGGTCAATTAAGTCAGCGTTTTCATTTTTGTGCTTTAGGTAGTTTTTCCCAATAATTATCAGAATTATGAATAAAATTATAGCAATTGCTTGAGCACCACCCAAGTAAATTAGCGTAACGATAACTCCAGAAACTAAAAAGGCAGTGATTGCAGTTAAAAACCACCCTCCAATCACATTTAATACTCCAGCAACGCGATAAACGGCACTATCTCTTTTCCAAGCTCGATCGGCAAGCGAAGTTCCCATTGCTACCATAAAGGTTACATAGGTTGTTGATAGGGGAAGTTTGTAAGAAGTTGCTATTGAAATCAAGATGGAAGCAACGACTAAATTTATTGAAGCCCTCAACATGTCAAAGGAAGGTGCATCTTTATCGTTTTGATTTTTTAATGCAATATTGGTATTTGAAAACTGTTTATCTATGGAGCTTACAACTGTTGCGGGTAAAATTTTGTTGAAACCGTTACCCAAAAGTTGAGATATTTTCACGATTCCTTTGGATAATAAGTTGGGTTGGAAACGTTCTTTAATGGTGTTTTGATCGGAGAGGTCTAGCTCCGTTTTCATTACTTTTTTTGCTTTGGTAGATAACCATAGGGTAACTACCATAATACCTCCCGATAAGATTAGTAATATCGGAGGAGTAGGAACTTTAGAAGATAAAACTCCCATGCTGAATTCTGAAGCAACTGCCCCAGAAGCAGCCCAAGCCTCATAGGATTGATATGCTGCAATAGGAACACCGATAAAGTTCACAAGGTCATTTCCAGCAAAGGCTAGGGCTAAACCAAATGTTCCTGTACCGATGATGATTTTGTAAATATTTGCCTTTAAAACTTTGATAGCCAAAAAGGAAATACCAAACCAAAATAAGAAGTTTATAACGGACACTTTCAATACCTCAGTTTCTAGAAAATCTTTAATTTTCATTCCACCAATAAGGTCAAATTTCAAACTTGCATAGGGTGTTCCTTTAATACCTTTCATTAAGATGAAATATGTAATTGCTGAAAGAGCAATACCTCCAAAAAGAGCACTTACCCACATGGCTTTCTTTTCAAATTCATAAGTCAAAAACAGCCTTGAAAACCACTGAACTATCGCTCCTATGGTCAGGGCAACTATTACTGAGAGCAGAATACCAAAAATGATTTGTGTTGCTTTTTTGGTGTTGATGTAATTAACAATATCACCAAAATCACCTGAACCTTGACTAATCTTTATGATGGACATAAATACTGCAGCTCCCAATAAAGTAAATACAATCGAGACTGTTGTAGATGTAGGCATCCCTAGTGTATTAAAAAAATCGAGGAGTAAAATATCGGTAAGCATTACAGCTGTAAAAATCAAAATAATTTCATCAAAGTAAAATTCTCCTGGATTGAAAATACCCTTTCGAGCAACTTCCATGAGACCACTTGAAAATAAAGCACCACAGGCTACTCCGAGACTGGCAAGAATCATAATTGTTTTGAAGGAGATTGCTTTGGAGCCAACAGCTGAATTCAGAAAATTAACTGCATCGTTACTTACTCCAACAATCAAGTCTCCAATGGCTAAGATTGCCAAGACTGCAACAAGTATCACATAAATATTATCCATAGTTATAAATTTTAGAAGTGAATATCGAATTGTAAACGATAAATAATTTTATTGTTTGAGGCAACCGTATTTTCATAAGTGGCATCGGTTTGTATTTTCAGTTTATGTTTTGCTACGTATTTTGATACCCCAAAGGTGTATTGGGTAATGTCATTTTTTGAGGAAACAATTTCATCGAATTTCACGTTGGTATAACGTCCAGTAATTGCAATATTTGAAGGTAAAACATATCCCATTTGAAGATTAATAGCTTTTCCTACATTAATAACATCTCCTGTAAAGGTTCCATCTTCATTTTTTGCGATTGGATCATCTGCTTTTCGGTCAGCATATTCTCCCATAATTGAAAAACCACGATACTTGAAATGAGTATCAATAAATAAGGTATTAATATCTGTTTGATAAAAACCCTCATTTGTTGTTATGTAACTACCCATATTGCTTCTTGTTTTTACCGCATTAGTATTTTGATCATAAACAATACCTACCATGAGTTTTGGAGTTTGTTCTCGCAATAGATCCGCTCCACTGTAATCTCCCTTTTTTGTAAATTCCCCAAAAGGTAAAAACTCAACTCGCGAAGTGTATTGATGTCCACCCAAATTCCCTTTTGTAACGTTTCGTCCTTCTCCTTGTGAGATAGCGAACCTTTCTTTTACAATAAAGTTCCCAGCAAGTGTAAAATGATGCCGAAGTTGAATTCCTAAATCACGATCAATATTGAATTTGCTGTTCAACAAAGAACGATCAACCAATGCTAAGTTACCAGAAGAAATAACACGTTCGATATTTCCAGGTAATTTACCTTGACCTGCTTGAAGCGTAAAATTTTTGTAAAAATTCCAACGAATGAAAGCATTAAGAATGTAGCGCGGAGCATTACTCGTAAATTCTGAAGCCCCCGAAATATCTCGGTTAGATAACCCCAATTCGATATTGTAAGTAAGTTTTGGATTGTAAGCAAATCCTTTGAATTTTAATCGCGAACGTCGAACCAAAAAATTCGATTCAGGACTTCCGAAAGAATCGTCTGTTTCGGTCCAAGTTGAAGAGGTCAAATATTGCATACGCGCACTGAAATTCATACTAAAGGTACTGTCTTTTCCTGAAATATTGATAAGCCCTTTCCCAAATTTTGGTGCACTGACTTCTTGTCCATTAATCATGCTAATAAATAATATTGAGATGACAACAGTTGTGTAAATTTTTAATAATTGCATTTTGTAGTTAGTCTTCATTTTTTTGTTGTTAATTATAAAACAAATTTATGTCATCAACTATACTTTGGTTTTACTTGAAAGTTAAATGAAGTTCATTAAATATTAACCCAATGTGAAATAACAATAAATTTACTTAACTATGATTTAACATTGATAGTTTACTCTTCAAAAACTTCTTATTTTTACTTAAAAATAACGTATGAATTGGGAGCAGCTTTTATCCTTACAGCGCCATGGAGACAAAACAAAAAGATTGAGAAATGAACAAGATGAAACCCGTTTGGGTTTTGAGGTTGACTATGATAGAATTGTTTTTTCTGCTGCATTTAGGAGTTTACAGGATAAAACCCAGGTAATTCCGTTTTCAAAAACAGATTTTGTTCACACTCGACTTACTCACAGTTTAGAAGTTTCTGTTGTTGCACGAAGCCTCGGTAGGTTAGCTGGAAAAGCTATTTTAGAGAAACACCCCCATTTATATCAAATTCACGGTTATCAATCTAATGATTTTGGAGCAATTGTAGCGGCAGCAGCATTGGCACATGATATTGGAAATCCACCTTTTGGTCATAGTGGTGAAAAAGCTATCGGTCATTTCTTTTCCTCTGGACTTGGAACAGCTTATAAAAGTGAGTTGAGTCCGCTAGAATATGAAGACTTATGTAAATTTGAAGGAAACGCAAATGGTTTTAAAATCTTGTGCCAATCTTTGGAAGGTGTCCCAGGAGGTTTGCGACTCAGTACAGCTACCCTAGGGGCATACATGAAATACCCTAAAGCCTCGTTGCCTCATAAACCAACAAAACACGTAGCAGATAAAAAGTTTGGTTTTTTCCAAACCCAAACCTCAGATTTTGGTATCCTTGCCAAAGATTTGGGGTTACAAAAAGGTTCTTCTACTTATCATAGACATCCTTTGGCATATTTAGTTGAAGCAGCAGATGATATTTGTTACACAATAATTGACTTTGAGGATGGAATTAATCTGGGATGGATTTCAGAATCCTACGCATTGGAGTATCTTATTAATCTGGTCAAAGATTCGATTGATAAAAAAACTTATGCTTCTCTAAAACATACACCCCAGCGTATGAGCTATCTCAGAGCTTTGGCGATTAACAGGCTTATAAACGAAACGGTAGCCATCTTTATAAAAAATGAAGAAGCTATTTTAAGGGGAACTTTCCCACATGCTTTATTAGATAAAAGTAAACACGAAGCTCAGATAGATGATATTATTTCTTTGAGTGTAGAAAAAGTATATCAATCTCCAGAGGTACTTCAAAAAGAAATTGTAGGTTATAAAGTAATTACCACTCTGCTTGAAGCATTTACTACTGCAGCAGTTCACGAATTCAGAGGGAAAGCCAATGCCTATGACCAGCTTATTTTTCGATTGGTCCCTGCAGGGACCCCCTTTGTTTCCAAAAGCTTGTACGAAACGCTACTCAACGCTACCTGTTACGTTGCTAGCCTTTCAGATGGGAGAGCTATGGAACTTTCACAAAAAATCAAATAACTCATATTTTACTATTTTATGCTACGTTGGATTGTCCTTATTATTTTTTTCTCCTTGTATGGTATTTATGCCTTTCAAGCAATCAAAACCTTAACTCAACAAAAAAGCCTTCTAATTTTATATTGGATTTTTGTGGTGTTGGTTATGACCAATTTTGCTTATCAAAGTATTTCATTTAACCGCGATGAAGGATTCAATCATCAGATCAGCTTAGCATTGGGTTTATTTCTGTCCCTCTTTGTATTTCAAACCTTTTTGATCTTTTTTTTACTTTTTGAAGATATTGTGAGAATTCTCCAAGCAATTTACCGTTTTTTTAATAAAAGTGATGTAACATCTTATTTTTCGGATCGAAGAAAATTTATATCCCAACTTGCTCTTGGGATTGCAGCAGTTCCTTTGGTTTCGTTATTATATGGAATGTACAAGGGGAAGTATAATTATAAAGTTTTGAACTACACTCTTAAATTTGACAACTTGCCTAAAGAGTTTGATGGGTTTACACTCACCCAAATTTCGGATATTCATAGCGGTAGTTTTGATAATATAGAAAAAGTGTCTTATGGAATTGATCTAATCAATCAACAAAAATCTGATGTTATACTGTTTACAGGAGATATGGTAAATAATAAGGCCAGTGAAGTTTTCCCTTGGATAGATATACTAGGTTCTCTTGAAGCACCACAAGGAAAGTTTTCTATTTTGGGGAATCATGACTATGGAGACTATGTTCAATGGAAGTCTGATGAGGCAAAAAAGCAAAACCTTACAGATTTAATCGAAGCTCAACAAAAAATGGGTTTTCAAGTTTTATTGAATCAAGCTCAATTCATAGAAAAAGAAGGAAAACGAATTGCGTTGATAGGAGTTGAAAATTGGGGCAAAGGAGGTTTTAAAAAAGCGGGAGACTTAAATTTAGCGGTTTCTGAGGTTGATTCTGATGATTTTAAGATTTTGATGACTCACGATCCTTCCCATTGGGAAGCTCAGGTAATTGATCATCCTTATCCTTTTGAACTTACTTTAAGCGGGCATACACACGGCATGCAGTTTGGGATAGAAATCCCAGGGTGGTTTAAGTGGAGCCCGGTAAAATGGCGCTATAAACAGTGGGCAGGAGTATATAACCAAGCAAAACAATACCTCAATGTCAACCGTGGCTTTGGTTTTTTGGCTTATCCCGGAAGAGTTGGGATTTGGCCAGAAATAACGGTTATTACCTTAAAATGCTCTGAGAAAGTGATTTAATAAAAAAAACTTAAATTTGTACAAACTTAAAACACTAATAGACGTGTCTAAATTTGGCGAATTAATTGAAGACAAAGTTCCACTGCTTCTCGTTTTTTTTCAAGAGGACGCTGAACCTTCAGATGAATTTCATCCTGCTCTAAGAGACGTTGCTGCTGCGATTGGTGATCAAGGTAAAGTAATTAAAATTGAAACCACCAAAAATACTAAGTTAACAGAAGCACTTCGAGTTAAAGCCATACCAACCCTCATGATTTACAAGGGAGGCGAAATGGTTTGGAGACAGAGTGGTGAACAAAATGCAAACACTCTAATCAGTTTGATGAATGACTATGTAACTGATTAGCTATTCCTCTGTTGCGTTATCAAATAAGCGATTAAAAATTTCAAGAGGCTCAATAGCTTTGAAAATACGTTTCTCCATTTTATCTCGATAAACATCATCATCATAAAGACTTACAAAAAGTATTAACTTTCTGTATCCATTGATTTCATCCATGATGATTTCTTCATAATACTTTTGCTCTTCAGCTGGAAAACTACTCAGACTTGATAGTCTTTTTTCATAAACCGCAGAAATATTTTCAATCAATAAACGTGCTGCTGCTTGATTACCACCTATATAAAGGCCTTCCACAAAGTCTTCTTGGCTTGTAAAGTAGTCATAGCTACCATAAAGAAATTCAAAAGGAGCTGAATAGCGTTGAAATTCTATAATCTTAGAACTGATAAACTCTTTATCTTTATTGTCCACAACAACCTCAATCAAGGCACGATAACGTTCAATCTCGGTTAATATATCTTCTCCAAGTTCATATTGAAGGTTTAATGAAAGGCTATTGAAATAGTCCAATTCATCTTGGTGTTTTCTAGCAATTTTTTCAAAAAGTTTGCGCGCATCTTCTTGCTCATTAATGCGATAATACCCTTCAATGAAAGGGGTCAAAAGACTGTAGTATCCAAAAAAATCAACAGGCATTTTCTCTAAATTCAGATCAATGATTTCCTTTGCTTTTTCAGGTTTTCCTTCGTCAATAAGAACTTCTGCCAAACGTGCCATATTACCTCTGTAGGAGATACTATTTTTTCTTGTTTCTGGATCGTGATATATTTCTGGGCTATAAGAATTCCCCCATTCCCATTTTTTAACAATCTCATACATCAAGTCAGCATCAATTCTTCCCATGAGATAAGGGTTGTTTTTATTTTTTTGAGTCTTGATAGGCACCAACTTATAGACTAATCCTTCGAGTTGGAGATAATTTTTCATCCATAAATATTCGGAATCATCAAAGCTTCCACCTGTAAAATAGATTGGCCGCTTCCAATCATTATTTGCCAAAATATCAAGCATAATCAATTGATTTTTATACAAACCATTTCGAGGTAAATCAATATCAATGTAAGGAACGATTAAATCGCGATCCTTTTCCTTTACCAATCCGCTTTCTATTACATTCTCCACATTGACATTTACTCTTATTTTATTGGTGGGATAAAAAATCATTTCTTGTGTACTAACAGGATAAAGTTCAGGATCACCACCAGATTTTTGAATTATTCTTTTGAATTTATTCCTGGGATCATCACTAGAAACCCAATTCATAAAATCTTTGATATCCCAACGAATACTGTCAATAATTGACTCGTGTTTTATGTAGTCTCGAACTCCATAGGCATATTGAGGGTGTTCCAGCTGAATCGAAATAGCTTCACTGTTGTATGTTTTACGTTTCATTTGATCAATATACCAATCCGTAGCAATCAAAGAAGTATTGATCGGCCGCACATCTCTTCGATATTCTTCGATGTCTTGAGCATACCACAATGCAAAAGTGTCGTTATCTCCAATAGTAAAAATAATAGCACCAACATCTTCTTGTATTGAGGTTAAATATGACTTCGAAATGGATTGAGCGGTGAATCGCTCTGAACGATCATGATCATCCCAGTTTTGAAATCCCATAAGGATTGGGACTGCCAAAAAACATAAGGATATAGAAATGGGTACGGCAAATTTACTGGACCATTTGCTTTTGAGATTTTGTGCCATGGCAAAAGCTCCCATTCCAATCCAAATTGCGAACACATAGAACGAGCCTACTAAAGCATAATCACGCTCTCTTGGTTCAAAAGGCCGCTCGTTTAGGTAGATCTTAAGCGCTAATCCTGTAAAAAGGAAAAACAACATCAATACCCAAAATTTCATTTTATCTTGACCAAACAAAAAGAAAACACCAATTAAACCTAGAATTAATGGAAAGAAAAAATAGGTGTTTCTGGCTTTGTTGTTTAATGCATCATCGCTCAATTCATTTTGGTTACCTAGACGAATCGAGTCAATGAAAGGGATTCCGCTGATCCAATTCCCACTGAGGAGATCATAACGTCCTTGAACATCATTTTGCCTTCCAGTAAAATTCCACATAAAATAACGCACATACATATATCCTATTTGGTACTCAAACAAATACCTCATATTACTTAAAAACGAGGGTTTTTCAATGTTGATGTAAGGAGACATTTTTTTGAAAAACTCATGGTAATCCTCGCCAGATACAGACCCTTGTATTGCCTCTTGCCTAAAAGATTGAACCTCTCCTTGTAACTCTTTAATTCCTCTGTATTCTGGTTTTATGGTAAACTCCAGAGGCTCTGTAAAGTTCATGTAATTTGCTGCATGTTCAGAACTGTGTAACCTTGGAAGTAAGCCTTTATGTTTTGAATTTGCGTTAATCCTTGAACCTTTCCAGTTATTAACAATTATGTAGCGTCCCGTGTTTTGATCTCGTTCATATTTGGGCTTATCATCGATGTAAGGTTCTTGTTCATCTTGTCCTGCATACATATCAGAAAACATGGGGCCATAGAATAATTTTGTTTCGGGATATTGTTCAAGATTGTAGTATGCTAATAACTGACGCGCATCAGAAGGAGAATTTTCATTAATAACCGTATTGGCATTGGCACGTATCGGGAGCATAATCCAAGAGGAAAATCCCAGAAAAACAAAAAGAATACAGAGAATTCCAGTGTTTAGATTGACATAATTTTTTTTATGTGTAAAACTTAGTGTATATATAAAAAAACCTAAAAGTAAAAGTGTTGTAAAAATAGTCCCGCTGTTGAATGAAAAGCCAAGATTATTGACAAAATATACCTCCATCTTTCCAAATAAGGTAAGCGTAAGAGGAAGTAAGAGTTTGAAAATAAAAAGTAAAACAGCAACGGATACAATATTTGCAATTAAAAATCCTTTTAAGGTAACCGTTTTTGTGTTTTTAAAATAATAAAGCATTCCAATAGCTGGAATAGTTAAGAGACCCATGAAGTGAACCCCAAAGGAAAGCCCGATGATAAAGGAGATTAGTAACAGCCAACGATCCCCCCTTGGAGTATTCATTTCTTGTTCCCAACGAAGACTTAACCAAAAGAGAAGAGAAAGAATACATGTTGCCATAGCATATACTTCGGCCTCAACCGCATTAAACCAAAAACTATCTGAAAAGCAGAATGCTAAAGCTCCAACAGCAGCACTTCCAAAAAGACCAATTGCATCAGTTGAGGTTTCAAGAGTATTAAATCCTGGCATTTTTTTAAGTAGAAGAGTTAGGGTCCAGAATAAAAATAGAATGGTAAATGCACTAGAAAAAACAGACATTAAATTTACCATTAGAGCAATTTGCTCTGGCCCATTGGCAAAAACAGCAAAAAACGCACCCATCATCTGATAAAAAGGTGCACCTGGCGGATGACCTACTTGTAATTTTGCCGAAGTCGCAATATATTCGCTTGCATCCCAAAAACTAGCTGTGGGCTCAACGGTGATGCAAAATGTTAGAAGTGCAATTCCGAAAATACTCCATCCCAAAATGCGATCCCAAAATTTGAATTGTGTTTCGTTCATAGGTCAATTTTATGAAAACGAATGTAAGAATATTTGAAGAAACAACCTTGAATTTAACAGAATGCAAACTTTATATTCCTTAAGAATTAATTATTTTTAAGAAATGGTTTGTCTTAGCAAATAATTCTATTAAATTTGCACCTCTGTTATTGGTCTATGGTGTAACTGGCAACACGTCTGGTTTTGGTCCAGAAGAGTCTAGGTTCGAGCCCTAGTAGACCAACAAAACCCTCAGTAAAACTGGGGGTTTTATATTTTTATTTCTAAAATAATTACAAAAATAAAATCCAATAAAATTCCGAATCTATTTATCAATGTTTAAGTTTTTAACATTTCAAAATAAATTTACTCTCATACTTCTTAAAAGCAGTGAATTTATATTCAACTACTTTTTTCTTTTGGATCTTTACCTGCCATTCTTTCAAAACGATCGGGTATAAAATTTTTATTTACATCTTCTTCAGTACCCATCGTAGTACTGACAACTCCGTAAATAATGACACCAACGATGAGTACGATAATTGCGATAACAACAATAACAACCTCAGTCATAATATTTGATATATTTCCTAAATTAACAAAATAATCTCAAAATCATTCAACTTTTAACATCTAAGTCATTTTAAAGCTCAATAATTTTTTTTATATTTTAATAAAAATAATGTGATTTTCTCAGAGATCAATAAAAAATATCTCCATTTTTATCCATTTGGTAAAACTATTCTCTAAGCAATGGATCGTGTTGGTTAATCCATTTGAATTTTTGAAAACTTGCCTTGGTTGATCCACTCAAAAATTCCTCCATAAAGATTATAAACTTTGGTATATCCTTGATTGTAATGTTGTTGAGTTATATTAACTAGATTAGTTGGAAATGTAATTAATTTTAAATTAACTCTTAACGTTCAAATTACAATTCAATATGTTCTACAATGATTTGACCCATATTCCAAGAAGGAATAAAATAGGTAAACTTGGAACTTTCTAGACATTCTGAAAATATGCGTTCTTGAAGAACCGTTGAATTTCCTGTGATAACAGTAAGTGAAAAACTCCCTTTTTTGGAACACTCATCTATGGTTTTATGAACCAATTCAAGGGCTTGTTTATGCCGAATTCCGTGAAGATCAATACTTAGTACACTATCCTTGTTTTTTTTCATCGAATACAAAGGTATGAAAAGAAAAACTCCTCAATATCAGCTGTATTGAGGAGTTGTTAATCAAAATTCTTAACAAATACATGAAAACTATAATGTAAAAGTATCTAGTATAAAATGAAAGTCTTGTTAAGGGTGTGGTAATTTTTTCTAAAAAATCTGTTAAAAAAATTCTATTTTTCTTTTACACTTTTACGGAATCAGGCTCAAACCCCTGAATACCTTGAACTGTCGTGTACTTCATTGTAAAACGTTTATTTGGATAGATTATCTTGTACGCAGTTTGAACCGCTAAAGTTGCTTCATGAAAACCGCATAAGATTAATTTTAACTTACCCGGATAGGTGTTAACATCTCCGATTGCAAAAACACCTGGAATGTTTGTTTGATAGTCTAAAGTGTTGTCTACTTTTATGGCATTTTTTTCAATTTCTAATCCCCAATTGGCAATAGGACCTAATTTTGGAGATAAACCAAATAATGGAAACCAGTAATCCACATTAATTTCAATCGCATTTTTATCTTTTTGTTTCACAACAATCTGCTCCAATTGATTCTCGCCTTTTAGATCAATGACTTCGGCATGAGTGAAGAGTTCAATTTCCCCCTTTTTTTGGAGATCATATATTTTTTCAACAGAATCTTTATGACCTCTAAACATGTCCGTTCTATGAACCAAACCAACTGGGATACTATGATTTTCAGCAAAATAAATAGCCCAATCTAAAGCAGAATCTCCACCACCTGATATAAATAATTTTTTACCGATGAAGTTCTTTGGTTCTCGCACCATATATTCAACTCCCTTTTTTTCAAAATGACTAAGGGAATCAATTTTGGGTTTTCGAGGTTCAAAACTTCCTAAACCTCCAGCAATTATTACAGTTGGCGCCATGTGCTCAGTGCCTTCAGATGTAGTTACAATAAAGTTTCCATCTTCTTGTTTTTCTATAGTTTCGGCACGCTCACCTAAAGTAAATCCTGGATGAAAGGGTTCTGCTTGTTTTAAAAGATTGTTGACCAATTGCCCTGCCAAAATTGAGGGAAAGCCAGGAATATCATAGATTGGTTTTTTAGGATATATTTCAGTTAATTGTCCACCTGCTTGAGGAATAACATCAATTAGGTGGCACTTTAGCTTCATAAGACCCGCTTCAAAAACAGTAAATAAACCTACTGGACCTGCTCCTACGATGATTATATCAGTTTGTATCATTTTTTTCTAAAATTGATTTAGTCATTTTATTTATCTCTTGTACTTTAAATTCAAAATCCCCCGTAATTGATTTTCTATATTTTGTAAATTATAGAGTAAATCATTTACTTTCTAAGGGAATAATTCTTCTAAAAATTGTCGAATTCTTTTCGCTAAGGTAGGAGATTTTCCATTGGTTGAAATTCCAATTTTTAAATTTCCTTTAGTCACAATTGCTCCCATATAGAAGTCACAAAGGTCGGGAGTATCTGCTACATTTACTAATATTCCTTTTTTTTACATAAACCATGTATTTTTTTATTTGAACATCTATCATTGGTGGTCCAATTGCTATGCTTTCATGTGTTTCTTTGAATTATTTCACAAATTGTGATAAGTGTAATAAAAAGACCTGTAAAATAAAATCAATTTTTGAACAGGTACATTATCAAACATTGAAGATTCTAAACAGTAGTACGTTAGAGAGTATGCGTGAATAAATTTGTATCACAAACCATTGATGTAACTCCCCAATGAATCTTTAAATTGAAAACCTTCAAGCGTTCTGTATTTATTTAATTTTTTATTGGCTTCGAGTCCCCACAGTAAAAATTCCATCATAAAGCATCGATCTTCCTTTGTCACATCCTTCAAATTGGAATTTAAAACTTCATCGATTCCAGGGATAAGTGTTAACGAATCTTGATACTCTCGATTAGATATTGTGTCTTCAAGAAAAAGTTCATTGTCCTTAAAAAACCATTCTAAAATTTTGTTGTACGGCCCAACTTCATCTTCTTTTTGTAGTTTTTCGATTTTTGGGAAATAATCTGTAAACAATGTTTTGATGGATTCTGAAATGAGGTGATACGATATTTGTTCTGCACCTTCTTGTTCTCCCTCGTAAACCAATTCAATTTTACCATTTATGGCAGGTATAATTCCCATAAAATCGGACATCCTTATTGCCGAATTTGAATCTCCTGTGATGAGCAAACGCCTTTCGGCTGTACTGATCAAATTTTCAAATGCAGTAATACTCATTCGAGCACTTACTCCACTTTTTGAATCTACATATTCACTTTTTCGAGCTTCAAAACCAATTTGTTCTAGAATATCCCGAGCTAATTCAGGAATATGAATTTTTTCTGCTTGTTCTTCTGTTAGGATGGCTTCTTGCCTGGTTATGGTTTTTGCAATATCTCTGTTGTGTGGGTAATGCGTAAGAATCTGTGAGCCGATCCTGTCTTTTAGTGGGGTTACAATACTACCCCTATTGGTGTAGTCTTCAGGGTTTGCGGTAAAAATTAATTGTGCAGCAATGGGTAGCCTTAATTTAAATCCTCGAATTTGAATTTCTTTTTCTTGTAATATTGAAAACAAGGCAACTTGAATTCTCGCTTGCAGATCGGGAAGCTCGTTAAGCACAAAAATACATCGGTGTGCTCTGGGAATCATCCCAAAATGAATGACACGCTCGTCTGCATAAGAAAGTTTTAGGTTTGATGCTTTTATGGGATCAACATCACCAATAAGATCTGCAACGGTAACATCTGGAGTAGCTAGTTTTTCGAAAAAACGATCTGATCTATGTAACCAGTTGATCTCGGTTTGATCTCCATTTTCAGAAATGATTTCCTTAGCTTTGTGACTGATTGGATTGAGTGGGTCATCATTGATTTCAGATCCTTTTACAACGGGAATCCATTCGTCTAATAATTCAGTCATTTGACGCGCTAATCGAGTTTTGGCTTGCCCTCTTAGTCCGAGTAAATTAATATTGTGCCCAGATAGTATTGCACGTTCAACATCAGGAATTACAGTATTTTCATAACCAACTAAACCTTCAAAAGTTTTCCTTCCAGAACGCAAACGTTCTTTTAAATTTTGAGCCAGTTCTTGTTGAATATTTCTTGAGGAATAATCTGTTTTTTTTAATTCCCCAAGGGTTATAACTTGTTCTCTTTTCATAATAATATAATTGAAACTTTAGGTTAGCCTAAACGTTTTTTTCTGTTTTTTTCATAATCTTCAAAGATCATTTCACCCAAGCCTTTTAAGCCTGTAAAGAATGCTTTCCCTTGGTTGGCTTTGGTGAATTCCCGAACAAAATGTTGCAGATATTGATCTTGTGCTATCATAAAGGTTGTTATCGGGATGTGTATTTTTTTTGCCTGTCTGGCCATATTATAGCATTTTTCTACAATTACATCGTCCAAACCGACACTGTTTTTATAGTAGGTTCCATCGGGCATTTTTAAACAACTTGGTTTTCCATCTGTAATCATGAAAATTTGTTTGTTGGTATTTTTTTTTCTTCGAAGCATGTCCATAGCTAATTCAAGACCAGCTACTGTATTGGTATGATATGGACCTACTTCTAAGTAAGGAATTTTTTTGAGTTCAATAGGTTTAGCATCATTTCCAAAGACTAATATGTCAAGGGTGTCTTTTGGATATCGTGTTGTAATGAGCTCGGCTAATGCCATTGCAACTTTTTTGGCCGGGGTAATGCGATCCTCACCATAAAGAATCATGCTGTGGCTGATGTCAATCATTAGAACAGTACTCATTTGAGTTTTATGCATAGAATCTTCAACAACCAAATCTTGGTGTTGTAAAGTAAAATCATCCCCAACTGACCTTATTTGAGCATTTTTTATGCTCTCTGTAACATCAATTTTTTCCAATCCATCTCCAAATTGATATGCTTTTAATTCACCTGTGGTTTCCTCTCCTTGACCTAATTTTTTTGTTTTATGATTTCCTGATCCAGATCGTTTTAATTTCCCAAAGATTTGTTTTAGGGCATGCTCTCTGAGTAATTTTTCTGTTTTGGCGGTAAGTTGCATTCTATCGTTTTTACCCCCAGTGCCTGTTTTGGATTGAATAAAAGATCTTTTAAGTAAATCGTCTACAAAATCATCAATGGTGTAATCTTCATCTGTGAGTTTATATTCTTTATCCAATTCTCTCAACCAATCAATTGCTTCATCAAAATCACCTGAAGTATGAGTAATGAGTTCTTTGAATATTTCAAATAGACGTTCGAAGGGTGTCTGAACTTTTTTTATGTGTTTTCCGAACACAAAACCTGATTTGAAACTGAGCGGTAACATGGGAATCCCTTTTTTAGATCAATATTCAAAGATAAATCAAAATGAAGACATACTTCACAGCAACAAATAATTTTATTTGCTTTTGGCAAGTGTTACAATGTACTCTTCCAATAAATCAATACCTTCTTTGTGCACAGTAGAGCGACCAATTTCAGGCATACGAATAGACGGGTCATTACTTTTCATCCGATAAATTAGGATGGATTCTTCGGGATGACCTGGGACAATATCATAGATTAAATTTCCAGAACCTTTTCCTGCAGCAACAGGGGGTTTGAATACTCCTCGTTTTCTAGAGTTTTGTTGGGTGTAACTCAGGTATAATCCAGAATTTTTTGCACTTCCTTCAAGGCTATGACAATGAGCGCAATTCACATCTAAATAGGCTTTGGCACGATGATCGATAGGTAGTAGAGCATCATTCCAAACTGGCATTTTTGGGCGTAATGAAGGTTCAACAACTTTTTCTAGCATTCCTATTTCATTAAAGTAATCCAATTGATTTTTATTTGTAAGTGATAGTGCATAGGATTTATTCCATTGAGCAGCTGTAGGTCCAATGGGTGTTATATTTTTCCCTTTTGCATGACAATTTTTACATTGATTTAGATTGGGAACTGTATAGGAAGTGGTTCTTTTATTACCCTTATTATCGATCCAACGTACTTGTTCTTCTTTCCCAACATAATTCAGAATGGCATCGGTTTGTTCTGAGTTCCAGACATAATTGAGCGGTTTCCAACTATCATTTTCTTTGACTAAAAGTCGGGTTTCAATAATCCTTTTTTCCTTATTGGGTTTTCTGAAATCTTCAGGATAAAAAAAATTTTTGATTAAAACACTCCCGTTTTTAAAGTTCAGAACTCCTTTGTTTTTGTAACCGATATTGGTGGAATTAGGCACATAAACAAAACGTTTTTTGAAGGCATAATCAGAAAAAAGAGGTGTGTTGAGATCATATAGGATAACATTATCGGTTGGATTCAAGTTTGCTAAAGGGAATTTGAAAAACCCATATTCCGATAATAGTTCTTTTTCTCGGGTTTCTTTCTTAATTAGTGATTTAAAAGATGCTATTCTTTTAGCCTTGGGAGGAATTTTTTTTTCTTTTCCATCTTGACAAGATAGACAAGCAGAAAAAATTAAAATAATTTGTACTAAGCGATAGTATTGCATCTGCGAAAAATATTAGAGTATACACAAATAAGGCGAAACTTCGTTAGAGAAATTTTCAAAGTCATTCGCAGCATCCATAAAAACAAAATTCAATGCTCCATTATCTCTTAAGCAAATTTTATGTTCACTATCCTGGAGATTTGCTCCCTCCGGAAGAATTCCATCATAAGCAATATCAGGGATTTTCATTTTGTTTTTGAATAGCATCAACCAACCGTATTCATTACTAAGAGTAGGAAACCAAAACTTATTCTTAAATGTGTTGTTGCTAATCGACAATTTTCCAGGATATGCATTGTATTTGGAATCCGACTCATAATCAGATTCTACAGCTCGAATGTCTCGATCTTGAATAGATGAATCAACTTTTGCTTCAGGATCTTCAGTGGCAGCAAATACTAAATAACTCACAATGGAAAGATTCGAAGTCGCGTGGTCTTCGACTGTATTATCGTGAAAATTCACTTCTTGTGTAGCCATGATAATTGCTCCAGTCCCTTTAGGTACTTCACTAACAATAGAGCCTTTAACACCAAAATTCTTTAGATTATTGTTGTAAATTCTATTGTTGTATGCCTGTATTTTTCCCCCATAAACGATAAGTTTTGGGAGGTTAAAAATCAATAACCCTCCGGTATTTTCATAGATGTTGTTGTTATAAATTTTCACCTCTGTACTATTTTCACTTTCAATCCCTGCAACATTATAAAATGCTTTATTGTTTCGAATAACGACATTTTTGGATTGGCCGACATAGATTCCTGCATCCGAAGCTCCGATGGCTTCGCAGCCTTCAATCAAAAGGTTAGTTGTCAACACAGGATAAATTCCATAGGCACCATTTTGGGTTGATACTTTACCTGTCCACGCAGATCTTATGTTGCGAATTGTAACATAATCCGATTCGCTGATTTTCAGATTGTCCCCTGCAGCATCTTCGATGGTTAGATCTTCAATGGTGAAATTAGTGCAGTTTGTAACCAAAACCCCTTCAGCTCCTTTTGTCTGCCCTTTGAATGAAAGTATGGTTTTGTCTATTCCTTTCCCCTTGATAGTAATATGATTTTTTCTGTCAATGCTCAATGCTTGAGAAAATAAAAAATGTCCTTCTGGAAGTTCAATCGTAGCACTGTCTTTAGCAAGGATAAATGCTTCTAGTATTTCTTCTTCTAAGTCAACATAAGATCGTTCAGGGTTGTACTCAGGCATATCATTATTAAATACCTCATAAAGAACAATTAAAAGAAGAATTCCAATCAGTAGTAGAATTATTTTTTTCATGATAATTAATTATGATTTCACTAAAAGTACACTTTTTTAAATAAAATTCTTAAAACACTTATTTTAAAAAATTTATTAAGTTTTTGTAAAATTATAAGGTATTAAAAGTTCAATTAGACTTGGTCAAATTTAAATTAGAAAACTCTTTGATTTTTTTTCAGTAAGAATTTCCTAAGAACAACAAACATCCATTAAATTTTTTACTTTCAAATCAAACTAATAATTTATTAGAGAAGTCACACCAAAGTGTAGAAGTTAATTTGAATTCCTTTGGATAATCTTGAATTATTTTTCTCGAATAAAAGGGCACTTAATTAATATAAAATAATTATATTTGCATGGATTTTTGAGTAAATACAACTAAGGAGGCTTTAAGTCCCCTTTTTTTTATAATGAATTTTAAAAAGACAGTAGCAGGACTTTTACAAGTAGCCTTGGATAGAAATCCAAGTTTATTTTTGATAGATTTAAAAATCGGTCCTGACAATAATATAGTTGTTTTATTGGACGGTGATGAAGGAGTTACACTGGAATCCTGCATAGCAGTTAGTCGACAAATAGAACATAATATTGATCGAGAAGAACACAATTTTTCTTTGGAGGTAAGTTCGGTAGGAGTAGGTTCTGCTTTAGCAATACCAAGGCAGTACATCAAAAACATAGGAAGAACTTTAGAAGTAATCAATCTCGATGACCAGATTTTTAAAGGAAATTTGTCTAAAGCAAACCAAGAAGGTATTACTTTGGAGTGGAAAGCTAGAGAGCCCAAGCCTGTAGGAAAAGGCAAGGTTACCGTAACAAAAACAAAAAAATTGGCATTTACATCAATTAAAAAAGCGAAAGTGATTATTAAATAATTTAGCAATAACAAAATGGAAAATTTAGCACTTATTGATTCCTTTTCTGAATTTAAGGATGAAAAATTAATAGACAGAGTAACCCTCATGGTTATTTTGGAAGAAGTTTTCAGAAACACGCTAAAACGTAAGTTTGGTTCGGATGATAATTTTGATATCATCATCAACCCCGATAAAGGAGATTTAGAAATTTGGAGAAACCGTGTTGTTGTGGCTGATGGGGCGGTAGAGGATCCAAATCAAGAAATTGAATTAACACATGCTCAGAAAATTGAACCTGATTTTGAAGTTGGGGAAGATGTTTCCGAAGAAGTGAAGCTAATCGATTTGGGTCGAAGATCAATTTTATCTTTACGTCAAAACTTGATTGCTAAGATATTTGAACACGACAGCAACAACATTTTCAAACAATTCAAAGATCTTGAAGGAGATTTATATACAGCTGAAGTTCATCACATAAGAAGTAGAGAGGTTATTCTTTTGGATGATGACGGAAATGAACTCATCCTTCCAAAGGATCGACAAATTCCAGCAGATTTTTATCGTAAAGGTGATAATGTTCGTGGAATTATTGAATCTGTTGAATTAAGAGGAAATAAACCGAGGATTATTCTTTCAAGAACATCTCCTAAATTTTTAGAGAAGCTTTTTGAACAAGAAATTCCTGAAGTTTTTGATGGATTAATTACAATAAAGAAAGCAGTAAGAATTCCAGGTGAAAAAGCAAAAGTTGCTGTTGACTCCTATGACGATCGGATTGATCCAGTAGGAGCATGTGTTGGAATGAAAGGATCACGTATTCATGGAATTGTTCGGGAGTTAGGAAACGAAAATATTGATGTAATTAATTTCACAAATAACCTTCAACTTTTCATAACACGTTCCCTTTCTCCAGCAAAGGTTAATTCATTAAAAATTAATGAAGAAACAAAGCGTGTTCAGGTTTTTTTAAATCCAGAAGAAGTGTCCAAAGCAATAGGAAAGGGTGGTCATAACATACGTCTTGCAGGTCAATTGACAGGATTTGAAATTGATGTTTACCGTGAAGGTGCGGAAGAAGATGTTGAATTAACTGAGTTTACGGATGAAATCGAGTCTTGGATTATTGACGAATTCAAGAAAGTAGGTTTAGACACTGCAAAAAGCATTCTAGAATTAGAAGTTTCTGATCTAGCAAAACGCACTGATTTGGAAGAAGAAACGATACTAGAAGTTTTTAAAATATTAAAAGAGGAATTCGAAGATTAGTTTTAAGCATTTTAATTCCATATTTTTGAATAGAAGAAAAAATAAGTATGCCAGATCAACCGACAATACGATTAAACAAAGTCTTGAGAGAATTCAATATTTCTCTGGATAGAGCCGTTGAACATCTTTCTCAGATGGGTCATGATGTAGAGGCTCGGCCTACAACCAAAATATCTCAAGAGGTTTATAAGGTATTGTTGGATGAATTTGCAAATGATAAATCCAAGAAAGATGCTTCTGCCGAAATTAGTGAGGAAAAACGAAAAGAAAAAGAGGCCCAGCGTTTACAACAAGAAAAATTAGAGCTTGAAAAACAACAACGTGAAAAAGAGCGCCTAGAAAAGCAAGAGGTCATTCGTGCAACAGCAAACTTAAACCGGCCCAAGTCTCTTGGTAAAATTGATTTAAACACAACAAAAGTTGGAGCTCCAAAAGTTTCTTTTCCTTCTGATGATCAAGAAAAAGTTGCTAAAAAAGAAACACCCAAATCAAAAGAGGAAATCAATCAACCTACTTTGAAAAAGACAACTCCCCAAAAGGGAGATAATTCGGGTAAGGAAATTGTAGCTAAGGAAACTGGAAAAGAATCTTCTAAATCTGTTGTAGAAAAAACAGAAACTCCCTCTAAGGAAGACTCCTCGTCAGGGTCTAATGAAGAAGAAACACCTCTAGAAGGAGACAGTACCATAGCAACTAACTATGCAAAATTATCAGGGCCAAAGAAAACAGGAGTGGTCATTGATCTAGATTCTTTCAATAAGAAAGAAAAAAGTGTTGAAGATGCTCGCAAGAAAAAACGTAAAAGAATAAGCAAAGAGCCCGCTAGTCCTAAGCCTGGAGCTTCAACATCTCAAAATAATAGAAGAGGTACCGGTCAACAAAAAAGGCCAAATCGCCCAGCAGTTTTACCAAAGGTAGAGCCAACTGAAGAAGAGGTGCAAAAGCAGATTAGAGAGACTCTTGAAAAACTTCAAGGGAAGTCAAATAAATCAAAAGGAGCAAAATACCGAAGAGATAAGCGTGTTCAACACCGTCAAAAGACAGAAGAAGAATTAGCTCAGCTCGAAGCAGAAAGTAAGATCATAAAAGTAACCGAATTCATCACTGTGGGCGACGTTGCTACTTTAATGGAAGTTAGTGGGACCGAAATCATCTCCGCTTGTATGTCTCTTGGGATCATGGTAACCATGAATCAACGACTTGATGCAGAGACCTTGAGCATTGTTGCTGAGGAGTTTGGTTTTGAAGTAGATTTTGTCAAGAGTGATCTTGAAGAGAGTTTTACTGAAGAAGAAGTAGAGGATTCAGCAGACTTAGAACCTCGTGCACCAATTGTTACCGTAATGGGTCATGTTGACCATGGTAAAACATCTTTACTAGACTACATACGAAGTGAAAATGTAATTGCTGGTGAGTCAGGAGGAATAACACAACACATTGGCGCATATTCTGTAGTTCTCAAAAACAAACTAAAAATAACATTTTTAGATACTCCGGGTCATGAAGCATTTACTGCTATGCGTGCTCGTGGTGCCCAAGTAACCGACATTGCTATAATTGTAATTGCAGCAGATGATGATATTATGCCACAGACCAAAGAAGCAATAAGTCATGCTCAGGCAGCTGGTGTTCCAATAATTTTTGCGATAAACAAAGTCGATAAAGAGACCTCAGACCCTGAAAAGATTAAAGGAGCACTTGCTCAAATGAATCTTATGGTAGAGGATTGGGGAGGTAAAGTTCAATCTCAAGACATCTCTGCCCTTAAGGGTACCGGTATAAAAGAACTGCTAGAAAAAGTATTATTGGAAGCCGAGTTATTAGAATTGAAAGCAAATCCAAATCGAAAATCCAAAGGAACAGTAGTTGAGGCTTATTTAGATAAAGGACGTGGATACGTTTCTACAATACTGGTCCAAACAGGTACGTTGAAAGTTGGTGATTATCTTCTGGCAGGAAAGCACAGTGGAAAGGTAAAAGCCATGTTTGATGAAAGAGGAAAAACAATTGAATTAGCTCCACCATCAACCCCCGTATCTATTTTAGGTTTAGATGGAGCTCCACAAGCAGGAGATAACTTCAATGTACTTGAAGACGAAAGGGAAGCAAAACAAATTGCAGCTAAAAGAACACAACTGTTACGAGAACAAAATGTTCGTACTCAACGTCATATTACCTTAGATGAAATAGGTAGAAGAATTGCTCTTGGCGACTTCAAAGAACTCAATATGATTTTAAAAGGAGATGTTGATGGTTCTGTAGAAGCATTAACAGATTCTCTTCAAAAATTATCTACCGAGGAAATTCAGGTAAATATTATTCATAAAGGTGTTGGGGCAATCACAGAATCCGATGTTTTATTAGCATCTGCCTCTGATGCAATTGTTATTGGATTTAATGTTCGTCCAATGGGTAATGCTAGAATGCTTGCTGAAAAAGAAGAAATAGACATTCGTTCCTACTCAATTATTTATGATGCAATTAACGATGTGAAAGATGCAATGGAAGGTTTGCTTTCTCCCGAAATGAAAGAAGAAGTTACAGGGAATGCAGAAATTCGAGAAACCTTCAAAATATCCAAGGTAGGTACCATTGCTGGTTGTATGGTTACAACAGGTAAAATTTACCGCAATTCAAATATTCGAGTTATTCGAGAAGGAGTAGTTCAGTACTCAGGAGTTTTGAGTTCCCTAAAACGCTTCAAGGATGATGTTAAGGAAGTAGCTAAAGGATATGATTGTGGACTTCAAATCAAGAATTACAATGACATTCAAGTTGAGGATATGATTGAGTTCTACCAGGAAGTGGCCGTAAAGAAAACTCTATAAATTATTAGGCTCAAGTAAAAATGCACCTGGATAAGTCTTTTTAATCTCCTCGAGCATGATGTTTGCTTTAATGATATCTTTAAATCTTCCAACACGTACTTTATAATTTGGAGTTTCGAAAATCAAAGAGGTTTCAGTGTCAGGAAAATTTAACTCAAAATCTCTAACAATATTTTTGGCTGCAGTATGATTCCCATAATATAATTGTATGGCATAATATTGTGCATTATAACGTTCAGAATCAATTTTTTTCTTGATTTCAACCATACGTTCTATTTTTGTATCCTGATTAATCACAACCGGTTTGCTTTGCCCAAAAACTTTTGAGGTAAACCCTCCAATAAGCATTAATGACAATAAAGCAGCATATTTATTTTTTCTCATAACACAAAGAAATAAAAATCTATCATTTGTTTGGAAAAGTTAAGTGAAATTAACAAACTATTTAGATTGAGTATAAATTAGAGAAGTGCAAGTAATAACCTTTTAACAAACGAAGTCTATGTCTTATTTTTGCACTAAATAAAGTATAGAAATAAGTTGATCATCATCAAATTTTACACATAAGCATGAGGAAGTCAAACCTTTACGCTCTTTTCACCGGTAAATTCATCGCGTTAACAGTAGTTGCAATGTTCACTATGCCGCAATTATTTGCACAAGAGAGTGACCCCGCTGCAGGGAAAAAATTATTCAATGCAAATTGTGCAGCATGTCACAAACTCAAGAAAAAAGCTGTAGGTCCTGCGTTAAAAGGAGTTTCCTCCAAGTATGATAGAGAATGGCTATATACTTGGATTAAAAATAGCTCTGCAATGATAAAATCTGGAGATGCTCAAGCCATAGCCATATGGGAAGAATATAACAAATCTGTAATGACTGCATTTCCTCAACTTTCTAATGCAGACATTGATAATATCATTGCCTATACAGACTATACTCCTCCGCCACCTCCACCAGGAGAAGTTCAAGCAAGCACAAATGCAGTTGCATCAAGTGGAGTTTCGAACGACCTAATACTTACTGCTCTTGTATTGGTTTTTGCAATCCTATTGGTTATGTTAATTCTTGTAAACAAAACCTTAAAAAGAATTGCCTTAGCTAGCGGAGTAGAATTAGTGATCAAAGAAGCTAAAGAGCCAAGAAGACCTCTTTGGGATGCCTTCGCAAAAAATCACTTCTTGGTATTGATTTCCGTAATATTTTTACTTCTGTCGAGTGCTTATTTTGCATATGGATATCTAATGCAAGTAGGAGTTGACCAAGGATATATGCCCGTTCAACCAATTCATTATTCTCATAAAATTCATCCGGGAGCCAACGAAATAGAGTGTAAGTATTGTCACTCATCTGCTCGAGTATCCAAGCATTCTGGGATCCCATCTTTAAATGTTTGTATGAACTGCCACCAGAACATAGCAGAATATAATGGGGAAGAAGATCCAGAAAATGGATACACCAAAGATTTCTACACAAAAGAAATCAAAAAGTTGTATGCTGCAGTAGGTTGGGATGAAGAAAATCAAGAATATACAGGAGTTACAGAACCAGTGAAATGGGTTCGTATTCATAATTTACCTGACTTTGCTTATTT
>JAURBD010000113.1 GCA_030829155.1 Flavobacteriaceae bacterium | reverse complement strand
TAATTGGTGTGGACTTGTTTTGGGAATTCGTTCAATAATATTTCGTGCTCCTAAATCTAACTTAACTGCAACAATTTACCAAACAACTATACCATCAAAAGAACTACTCAATTTATCAAAGGCCAAAGTAGATAATTTTTGATAGCTTATTTAATTATTTAATTCAACTTTTTTAGAATAAAATCCTTGATTAGAACATAACGTCTCTTTAAAATATTTACTCCTTTGATTCCTTTGGGGTGCATTGTTAGAATTCGGTTTTCTATCATTTTGGGGTTGTTTTGTGTTAAATTAGAGTTGTAGGTTAAAAACCTTAAATCATAGTTTTTACGGGGGATCAATAAATGAATATAAAAAAATCAAACTATTGTTAATAAACCCTTGAGATAAGTGAGTGCATCAAAATAAAGATATATTACCTTAGCAAGAAAGAAAAATAGTATTATGGCAGACGATAAATCAGCAAAGCTAAAAGCACTTCAACTTACTCTCGACAAACTTGATAAAACCTACGGAAAAGGTTCGGTAATGAAATTAGGAGATTCCGCAATTGAAGAAGTAGAGGCTATTTCTTCAGGCTCTCTTGGTCTTGATATTGCACTGGGTGTCGGAGGATATCCGAAAGGAAGAGTTATAGAAATTTATGGCCCTGAATCCTCGGGTAAAACAACCTTAACCCTTCATGCTATTGCAGAATGTCAAAAACAAGGAGGAATTGCTGCTTTCATAGATGCAGAACATGCCTTTGATCGCTTTTATGCAGAAAAACTAGGTGTCAATATTCAGGAACTCATTATTTCTCAACCCGATCATGGAGAACAAGCTCTCGAAATCGCAGACAATCTTATCCGTTCTGGTGCAGTTGATATTGTAGTCATTGACTCCGTTGCTGCCTTGACACCAAAAAGTGAGATCGAAGGTGAAATGGGAGACTCCAAAATGGGACTGCACGCACGCTTGATGTCACAAGCCCTTAGAAAATTAACCGGTTCGATTAGTAGAACCAACTGCACCGTATTTTTCATCAATCAATTGAGAGAAAAAATCGGGGTGATGTTTGGTAATCCAGAAACTACAACAGGTGGGAATGCTTTAAAATTTTACTCTTCAGTACGTTTGGATATCCGACGCTCAACACAAATTAAAGATCCGGATGCCAAAGTTTTAGGGAACAAAACTCGAGTGAAAGTTGTTAAGAATAAGGTAGCTCCACCATTCAGAACTACTGAATTTGACATCTTGTATGGAGAAGGTATTTCCAAAATTGGTGAAATTATTGATCTAGGAGTTAATTATGAGATAATCAAAAAATCAGGGTCTTGGTTCAGTTATGGAGAGACCAAATTGGGACAAGGGAGAGATGCGGTAAAAACAATTCTTCTAGACAATCCCGATTTGATGGATGAATTGGAAGAAAAAATAATGGGAGCACTCAAAGCTATCAATTGAATCTATCTCGCAAGTTAAAAAAACTCCTAATTCAGTAGCAGATTTTTTTATTTTTTAAAATTTCGAATGCCAAACATAATTGGAACTAAGGCCATCAAATACATCAAAGGGCCATAGACCGCAGCAACAATTGCAAGGTCGGGTCGTCCAACGGTAATCACGGCCAAACTAATGGTTAATGTTCCGTTTTGAATTCCAGATTCAATCGCAATTGTAATGGCCTGTTTTAAGTTTAGTTTAAACATCTTGGATCCAAAAAAACCAATGGACATGGTTAAAGTGTTTAAAACAAATAAGATGCCAACGGTATCGGCAAAATGTTTTTTAAATAATTCAAATTCCTTTACCAGAATACTAAGAATAACCAATGCCAAAAGAATTGAAGAAGCTTTTCGCACTGGCCCTTCCATTCTCTGAGCAAAACTTGACGCCTTTTTTTTAATAAACATCCCAATCGAAAGTGGAATAGCAATAACTACAATCAAGGAGATAAATATATCTTGAGTTGGAGGTGTTATTGAACCTATACTAGTACTAAAAAAGTCAAATGAAAAATTAATGATTAGAGGAATAGTAAAAATAGTTATCAAACTATTGATTGAAGTAAGTGAAATCGAAAGAGGTAAGTCACCTCTAGCCAATAGAGTAATAATATTTGAACTTGTTCCCCCAGGACAGGCAACTAACATCATCAATCCAATAGCAATGAAAGGTTCTGGTTTGAAAATTAGACAGAGAATAAACCCAATAATTGGCAACAGAATAATTTGATTGAATAACCCAATTAAAACTGGTTTCGGATTTTCACCGACTCGTCTAAAATCTTGAAGAGTTAGCCCTAATCCCATTCCAATCATAATGATCATAATGGAAACTGCTAAAAATAATGTAGAAGATTCATCCATGATTAAAGTATACTTTTATTTTAGAGTTTTAGCCAATTCAATCGCTACTGCTTTTTGACTCCGCTGTTTTATATCCGAATTTAGTCCAGCCAAAATGATGTCCCTAGTTTTTTCTTGCAGTTCTTCTAAATCATCTAAGCTTTTCACTGGATTAATTTCTGGAAAAGTTTCAACCCTCAATTCTCCGGGAAAACCAAAATCTGGACTCCAAGGAAATTTGCGTTTACAATCCAAAAAAGTCATGGGAACAATCGGTATTTGATGTTCAATCGAAAGTTTAAAGGCCCCACGCTTAAAAGGGTTAAGTAAAATTGTATTGTCTACATAGTTTACTTCTGGAAAAATGCAAACACTTGTCCCACTTTCAATAACCTTATTGGCACGTTCATAAACACCCCACCTACTCTTAGAGCTGCTCCGGTCGACTAAAATCGCTGCTCGTTTATAAATACTCCCAAAAAGAGGAACTTTGATGTATTCTTTTTTTCCCACAAAAACAAAAGGATTTTTTGAAACACGAAACATTACAAAAGGATCCAAGTAACTGCTGTGATTAGCTACCAACATGTAAGAAGTTCCTTGAGGAAGTGGTTTTGCAAATTTTGTTTTAATGTAAAAACCCATACCAAACAATATAAAAGGAGACCAAATGTTTCGTGCTATCCAGAAAAGTGTTGGATATCCTTTTTTATAACTAGCAATAAGTAATAACAATGGAAAAAGAGAAATAACAGGAATTGCTGCAAGTATATAAAACCATGCCCTCCATAATAGTAATGCAATTTTCTGAAGTATTTTTAGCATTAGCCAAATGTAGGGTTTTACAAATTGTTATAAAATTTTTAAATACTAGAACCCTTTTATACCTCGAAAATATAAAAATCCAATTTAAGCCCATCAAAATAGCTTTAATGGATTTAATTTATGGGGTTTTACCAAACAAGTTGCTCAAATTTATAAATGATCAGCCTTAATAAAGCTTTTTTACTAGCCATAGCCATTCTTTTTTTGAGTTGAAAAAAGTACCTTTACTCAAACAAATTAGGTATGGCTAGAATTCTTACAGGTGTACAAAGTACAGGAACACCCCACTTGGGTAATCTATTAGGGGCTGTACTTCCCGCTATTGCAATGGCAAATGAGCCTGAAAACGAATCTTTTCTTTTTATTGCAGATTTACATTCCCTTACACAAATCAAAGACGGATCAGTTTTAAGAGAACATACTTTCAATACCGCTGCTGCTTGGTTGGCATGCGGTTTAGATATTGATAAAACAATTTTTTATAAACAAAGTGATGTAAGTTTGGTAACCGAACTGAGTTGGTATTTGAGCTGCTTTTTCCCATACCAACGTTTAACTTTAGCGCATTCTTTTAAAGATAAAGCCGACCATCTATCTGATGTTAATGCTGGTCTTTTTGGCTATCCTATGCTTATGGCTGCTGATATTTTACTTTATGATGCCGAGATAGTTCCAGTGGGTAAAGATCAGATACAACATATAGAAATATCACGTGATGTTGCAGCTCGATTCAATAATCAACAAGGAGAAACTTTTGTGTTACCAAAAGCACAAATCCAAGAGGAATCACAAATTATTCCAGGAACTGACGGTCAAAAAATGAGCAAGTCCAAAAACAACACCATCAATATTTTCTTACCTGAAAAAAAATTACGTAAACAAATCATGGGAATTCAAACAGACTCTACGCCATTAGAAAAGCCCAAAAAACCAGAGACATGTACTGTTTATAAATTATATTCATTGTTAGCCAACGAAGATCAAATTTTAAGTCTTCGAAACCAATACGTCACGGGAGGTATGGGATATGGGGATGCAAAACAAGCTTTGTTTGAACTGATTCTTGAAATCTTTGATGAACCTCGAAAAAAATTCAACTACTTTCAAAACAACCCTTCTGAAGTAACAATAGCGCTTGCTAAAGGAGCTCAAAAGGCCCATAAGGTCGCTACAAATGTTTTAATGCGGGTTCGCTCTAATATAGGCTACTAAAAGCGTTCGTAATATTTCCTAGTAAGGAACGAACACAACCTTTCATTTCTAATTGAAATAAAAGAACGGCTACCTTGCTTATTAGTAATTTTGCTCTAAACACTATATTATCCAAACTATTTTTATTTTCTAATAAATTAAAAATTACCTCCTCCTCTTCTGTTAAACTTAGGAACAATTCCTTTTTAAGTATTCTGAGGTGTGATTTTTGATTCCCACCCCATCCAATAAACTAAATCAGCCGCAGATGTAATCATCAGAGCTTTATCTTTCCTGATTAAATTTAAACACCCTTTGCTTTGAGAATCGGATATCCTGCCTGGAAGG
>JAURBD010000085.1 GCA_030829155.1 Flavobacteriaceae bacterium | reverse complement strand
TACAATTAATTACAAGGAAACTTTTTTACTAAATCTAAAGTTTTTTTTACTCGACATGAATGCAATTAATTCCTCTTTATCAGAACAAGGAAGTTTAACAATAGATGGTATTATAGGTGCTGACTTTCTTAAAAGAACTAACGCTATTATAGACTGTAAGAGTAAAAATCTTTTTCTAAAGCTCTAAAGCTTTCTTTGGATCTTTATCCATCAATAAATTTATGGGATCTTCCAAAGCTTCTTTAATTGCAACCAGAAAACCTACAGATTCTTTTCCATCGACAATTCGGTGGTCATAAGATAAAGCCAAATACATCATTGGGTGAATTTCTACTTTCCCATCAACTGCAATGGGACGTTCAATTATATTATGCATTCCCAAAATACCTGATTGAGGGGGGTTAATAATTGGCGTGGAAAGCATTGATCCAAAAACACCTCCGTTAGAAATTGTAAAGGTTCCGCCTGTCATTTCATCGACTGTTATCTTTCCATCACGAGCACGAATTGCCAACCGTTTTATTTCAGTCTCAATACCTCTAAACGATAATTTTTCTGCGCTTCTAACCACAGGAACCATCAATCCTTTTGGACCAGAAACTGCAACACTGATATCACAATAATCGTATTCAATTTGATAATCACCATCGATCATGGAATTTACGTCTGGAAATAATTTTAATGCTCGCACTACTGCCTTGGTAAAAAAGCTCATAAACCCTAGTCCAACATTGTGTTTTTCTTTAAATACTTCTTTAAATTCATTTCTTAAAGCAAAAATCGGAGACATATTTACTTCATTAAACGTTGTCAACATGGCGGTCTCATTTTTCGCAGTTACCAATCGTTGAGCTACTTTTCGTCTCAACATAGAGAGCTTCTTACGGCTATCTTCCCGAGTACCATGAATCGGGGGCGTTCCCATTGAAGGAACGGCATCGACAGCATCTTGTTTGGTAACCCGACCATCTCTTCCTGTTCCAACAATTTCATTGGGTTGAATTCCTTTTTCACTCAATATTTTTTTAGCAGCTGGAGAAGTTGAACCAGAGGCATATGTTTTTGGATCCTCTACTTGTTTTTCAACAGCAGCTTCAGGTTGTTTTTTTTCTTCTAAAACTTCTGAAACAACAGTTTCGCCACTAGGTTTCCCTTCAGTATCAATCAAACAAACAACTTGTCCAACAGCTACTGCATCTCCTTCCTCAGCTTTAAAGGTAATTGTGCCGCTTTCCTCTGCAGGAAGTTCAAGGGTTGCCTTGTCTGAATCTACTTCAGCAATGGCCTGATCCTTTTCGACATAATCCCCTTCAGCTACTAACCACTGAGCTATTTCTACTTCTGTTATCGATTCTCCTGGTGAAGGAACTTTCATTTCTAAAATCATAGGAATGGTATTTTAACGGGTACTTGTTATTTATTTTTTGTTTTTAATAAAATTATCTTTTGAATCATCAAAAACGTAATCAATGACTTCAAGATGTCTTTTGTTGAATCGTGTTGCACTTCCTGCCGCTGGAGCAGCATAAAAACGTCTTGTTGCAGGTCTAAAGTTTACAGCTTCTGGCAAATGTAAAAGTAAATGTGACCAAACTCCCATGTTACGCGGTTCTTCTTGAGCCCAAACAACATCTTTTACGCTCTTATATTGATTTAAAACCGAACGAATTTCATTAGAAGGCAATGGAAATAGTTGTTCTAAACGAACGATAGCAACATCTTTTCGTTGGTTCTCTTTTCTTGCTTTTATCAGATCGTAATAGAATTTTCCTGTGCAGAAAACCAATGTTTTTGTGTCCTTTACTTTTATGGTATTGTCCTCAATAAGCATTTGAAATTTTCCAGAAGTAAAATCTTTCCTTGAGGAAACTACTTCTGGATGTCGCAGCAAACTCTTGGGTGTAAAAATAATTAAAGGCTTTCGGAAATTAGTTTTCATTTGTCTTCTGAGAAGATGAAATAGGTTTGCAGGCAATGAGCAATTAGCAACATACATATTGTCTTTTGCGCAAAGCTGAAGATAACGTTCGATTCGTGCAGAGGAATGTTCCGCACCTTGCCCTTCATATCCATGGGGTAACAACATTACTATTCCATTTTGAGTCTTCCACTTATCCTCTCCAGAGGAAATATATTGGTCAATTACAATTTGAGCTCCGTTACTAAAATCCCCAAATTGAGCTTCCCAAATAGTCAAAGCATTAGGGCTGGCCATGGCATATCCATAGTCAAAACCCAAAACAGCGTATTCGGACAATAACGAATTATAAATGCTGAATTTTCCTTGGTTTTTGGTGGGCAGTGTATTCAATAAAATCGTTTCTTCCTCTGAGTCTTCAGCTTTCAACAAGGCGTGCCTGTGTGAAAATGTTCCTCGCTCAACGTCTTGACCTGATATTCGAACATCAAAACCTTCTTGAAGTAAAGTCCCGTATGCAAGAAGTTCGCCCATTGCCCAATCCATTGAGTCCGACTCGAAGTACATACGTTTTCGATCCTTAATTAATTTTTCAATTTTACGTAAGAATTTTTTGTCTTCAGGCAAGGTTGTGATAGCAGTCGCAACTTCGGAAAGAGTATTTTCATTAACCTGAGTATCAACCTCAACCATCATTTCTTTTTCTTTGGCCAAAGAGAGTCCTTCCCATTCATTCGCCATAAAAGGTGTAATGACTGTTTTCTTTTCTTTTCGAGAATCTTGGAGATCTACCTCTAAAGAATTTTTATACTCTTTTTCTAATTTTTTTATATAAGCAGCCGTTACAATATTTTGAGCAATCAATTGTTCCGCATAAATATCTCGAGGATTTTTGTGTTTTGCAATGGACTTATAAAGCTTTGGTTGTGTAAAACGGGGCTCATCTCCTTCATTGTGTCCATATTTTCTATATCCCAAAAGATCAATAAATACATCTCTACCAAATTGCATGCGATAATCTAATGCAAAAAGAGTGGCGTGGACAACTGCTTCCGCATCATCAGAGTTTACGTGTAAAACTGGTGATAAGGTTACCTTGGCTACATCGGTACAATAGGTGCTTGAGCGGGCATCTAAATAATTGGTTGTAAACCCGATTTGGTTATTTACTACAATATGGATTGTCCCTCCTGTTCCATAACCTTTGAGTCCAGCCATTTGAACAATCTCATAAGGTAATCCTTGACCTGCAATTGCAGCATCTCCATGGACAACGATAGGCAATACTTTATTGGTGTCCCCCTTAAAGCTATTTTCTAGTTTTGCTCTGGTAATACCTTCAACAACAGCTCCAACTGTTTCGAGATGTGAAGGATTTGGAGCAATATTCATGTTAATTTTTTTACCAGTATCTGTAGTACGTTTAGATGTCCAACCCAAATGATATTTTACATCCCCATCAAAAACTATTTCTTCGTAATCTTTTCCATCAAATTCACTGAAAATATCTTTGCTTGATTTTCCGAAAATATTAGTCAGTGTATTCAAACGACCTCGATGCGCCATTCCCATTACAAACTCTTCAACTCCATGATTAGCTGCAGCTTCAACCACAGCGTCTAACGCAGGAATCAAAGACTCGCCACCTTCTAGTGAAAAGCGCTTTTGACCTACATATTTGGTGTGCAAAAAATTCTCAAAGCTTACCGCTTGATTTAATTTTTTTAAAATATGTTTCTTTTGATCTTGAGAAAAATTAGGATGATTATCATTAATATGGAGTCTTTGTTGAATCCAATTGAGTCTCTCATGATTTCGAATATACATGTATTCTACTCCTATAGAATCACAATACACTCGCTCTAAATGTTCAATAATTACCGTTAGGGTACTGGGACCGATTCCCATAATATCTCCTGCATTGAAAACACTATTAAGGTCTTCAGAACTAAGTCTAAAGTTCTCTATTGATAGATTAGGAGTATAGGTTCTTCGGTCTCTTACAGGATTTGTTTTGGTAAACAAGTGGCCTCGTTTTCTGTATCCATCAATCAGCTGTACTACCTGGAACTCTTTTTGTAAATGTTCGGGAACTTCAGATATTGTCTCAGAATCAAAACCTTCTTGATTGTTTTCTACTCCAAAATCAAAACCTTGGAAAAAAGCCCTCCAACTGGCTTCGACACTATCGGGCTGCTGAAGATATTGATCATACATTTGAGCAAAGTGGCCTGTATGAGCTGCATTTAAAAAAGAATATTTATCCATTTATGTGAAGACTTGTCTAAAATTCATTTACGAAATTACAACTTTTAGCCTAAGACCTTAGTGTATTTGAAAGAAAAATGAGACTGTTTTTAACACAAATACAATCTCTTATATCCCATTTGTAATATTTATAATTAAAAAGCAAATAAAACTTAAGCAGAATCCTTAAAAATAAAGACTAAAAAATAAAAACATCTTTTCGAAAAAAAGGAACATTTCATTTCATAATTCTTTACTTTAGACAACATGTTTGCACTTGTTGATTGTAATAATTTTTATGCTTCTTGTGAGCGTGTTTTTCAACCCCAATGGGAATCAAAACCCATTGTCATCTTGTCAAATAATGATGGCTGTGTTATCGCTCGAAGTAACGAAGCAAAAGCTTTGGGAGTGCCTATGGGGGCTCCTACTTTTAAATATCAAAAAATTTTCACAGAACAAAACATCAAAATGTTTTCTTCGAACTACCCCCTTTATGGAGATATGAGTAATCGAGTGATGCATATCCTTGAGCGTTATACCCCAAATACAGAAGTTTATAGTATTGATGAAGCTTTTTTAAGGTTTGACGGTTTTGATTATTTTGATTTTGAAACAACAGGTTTTCAAATAAAAAAACAGGTGCACCAATGGACAGGAATCCCTGTTTCGATTGGATTTGCACCTACAAAAGCCTTGGCTAAAATTGCTAATAAAATCGCTAAAAAATTCAGCTCTAAAACACAAGGTGTTTATATAATTGACACCGAAGAAAAACGAATAAAAGCACTTAAATGGACTGCTGTAAAAGACATTTGGGGTATTGGAAGGCAGCATACAAAAAAATTAGAAGGACAAGGAATTCGAACAGCTTATAATTTTACAAATCTTCCTGACTCATGGATTCGAAAGCACATGAGTGTTTTGGAACTTCGTTTAAAAAAAGATCTATTAGGATTGCCTCATATTAAGCTTGAAGAAATTGTACCTGCAAAAAAATCCATCACAACCACACGGAGTTTTAAAAACAACTATAAGCTGTTTCATGAATTAGAGGATCGCATTTCGACCTATGCCAATAGTTGTGCAGAAAAACTTCGCAAACAAAAAAGTAGTTGTAATGCGGTATTGGTATTCATAAGCAGTAATCGGCATCAAACAAATAAACAGCAATACCGAAACAGTTGTGTAATTACACTTCCCTATGCTACCGACTCAAGTATTACCCTTTGTAAATATGCAGTCGAAGGATTGAAACGGATTTTTCGTGATGGAATTGAATACAAAAAAGCAGGGGTTCTCTTGCTCGGGCTTGTACCCTCTAAAAAACGACAACTCAACTTATTTCAATCCAGCATAAATAAGCATGATCCTTTGATGCAAGCTATCGACAAAATACACTTACGTTTTGGTCCAAATCAAATTAAGTTGGGAAATCAAGATCTGAAGAAAACTTGGAAAATGCGACAAGAGCATCTCTCAAGACGATATACCACTGAACTTAATGAGGTAATTGTAGTCAACAACAACTCAGGCATCACTTTATGAGGAAAAAAAATGAAATTGGAGAAGGTATAATTTTCTTTAAACCCAATACTGAAAATTTCCAAAAAATACCTCTTACTCAAAATAGAGTCTCTGCGGGATTTCCATCTCCTGCAGACGATTTTAAAGAACTTCGAATCAGTATCGATCAAGAAGTTGTCAAAAATGAAGAAGCTACTTTTTATGCGAGAGTTGCTGGAGAATCAATGCAGGGAGCTGGGCTAGATGACGGAGACCTTTTGGTTATTGATAGAAGTAAAGAACCTCAAGACAATAACATCGCTGTATGTTTTGTTGATGGAGAATTTACGGTAAAACGATTAAAGGTAGAAGCGGATTGCATTTACCTAATACCAGAAAATAAAAAATATAAACCCATACGGGTAACCGAGGACAATGAACTTATCATTTGGGGTGTTGTAACATTTGTTGTTAAAAAAGTTTAACTTTTTCAATCTCGGTGATATTCTATATATTTAAAAATTCTAAATTATATACTTGAATGAAAAATGCTGTATACCTTTTCTGGATTATTGGTATTGCACATGTTTTTTTACTATACACAAATCAAGAAATCTGGACAACTTATACAAAACCACTTCTTGTGCCTTTGCTAGCCCTGTTTTATTACCATAAAAATTCAAAAAAAATATTTTTGGTAGCATTATTGTTCTCTTGGTTGGGTGATATTTTATTGATGGGTAAAGGCTCCTTATTTTTTCTCTTAGGAATTTTATCTTTTTGGATTACACAACTTTTTTATCTACACTTAATCAACAAAGAAATAGAACTAACTTTAAAAGATTTTCTTTCTTCAAAGAAAGGATTAATTTCATCCCTATTATTTGGAGTTTATTTTCTTGGAACCATGAGGCTATTGGGTCCTAAACTAGGAACATTAACCATCCCTATAAGTGGATATGCAATCACTATAGCAACCATAGGAACAGCAGCTATGATGCTATGGATGACAAAAAGAAATGCCAAAACTTTTGAACTTTTAATAGGAGTTATTTTGTTCATTGTATCGGATAGCATGATTGCACTCAATACCTTTTATTTTGAGGAAAATATTTTTGGCTTTTGGGTTATGGCGACATACATTCCAGCTCAATTTTTAATTTGCAATTACTTTAGAACACTTAAT
>JAURBD010000074.1 GCA_030829155.1 Flavobacteriaceae bacterium | reverse complement strand
CAGTACAGCAGTGGATCAGGATACTCAACGGTACCGGGGAGTACCAATCAGACTACCATAACACCTACTTTAGGTGGAAGTTATTTGATTCGAGGGTTTATCAGTTGTCCAGGAGAACCATTAGAATTCCTTGATTCTGATTTAATCGCAGTAGATTTGTGTCCACCAGATACAGATGTTGACGGCTTTTTAGATCCCGTTGATAGTTGTCCTTATGCTAAAGGGGTTGTTGCATTGAATGGATGCCCGTGGTCAATTTATATCAGTAATAATTATAAAACATCCACTGTTCCAAACAATATTGATGCTTCTAAAGAAGAGTTTTTGTGTTCTTTAACCAATTCTTTTTCAAATTATAATATTTCATATCACTCTGGAGCTAACCCTGAGCCTAGTGTTGGAGACTACATCATTTACAATACGAATTACTTTTTCCCTCATACCTTTGTTTTTGACAATACGGATTTTGCTTTTTTGAAATTAAGAGATTACAACAAAATTGTTGAGGTCAGAAAAGTTGATGGAGAGATTGTAGCAATTTATGATTGTTTGTAAAGCTTTTAGAAAAGATTCCATCTAAGCCCAAAGAAAAATCTAATTCCTTGATTTGAGGTATACACATAGGATGGGTCAAAGGTTAAATTATAAGGGTTGTCATTGAGAAGATTTTGATCAAAGGGGTCGTTTGCTCGAGCAATACTGCTTTTGTCAGGAGTAAAGTCAAGTATATTTTTGACCCCAATATAGAATTCTGTAGTGTTGTTCCATCTTTTGGTCAGTTGAAAATTGATGATACTAAAGGTGGGTGAAAAAGGTGCTCTTGGGTCTAGATCCCCCAAAAGGGGTAATTTCAAGGGGCCCGTGACACTTCCTGTCAAATCAAGGTTAAGGCCATGCCGATTGATCTTTTTCTCTACTCTCCAGACTCCTTGAAAACTTTCGGTCAAGTATGGAAAGGATTTTACTCCCTCTTCTTCCACAAAAGAATCAATATAGGTGATGCCCAAATTAATCCTCAAACTGTTTTGAAACAATGCATTTATATTGATGGATGCACCTTGGGTAACTGATGTTCCACTCAAGTTATCATAAATTATTTGATTGGGGTTGCTGTCATAATTTGGAATAATTTTATTTGAGAATACTGTTCTGAAAATGCTAGAATCAAAATCGATTATATGACCTTGGCTGAAGTATATTTTTCTTACATAATTGAGGTTAATATTCCATGATCTTTCGGGTTTAAGATCGTTTAAAAAGACTACATCTCTTGCGCCAGTAAGTGCGGCATGATCTTCGGTAAAAACTTGAGTTACTCGGTATCCAGAGCCCATGCTGAAACGAAAAATTGAAGATTGTTCTTTATTGGATGTTTTAAAGTTTAGTCGCGGAGTAAAAATACTTCCATAAATAGAATTATAGTCATAGCGCACACCCAACAAAAGTATATTTTGTTTATCAATCTTAATTTCATCTTGAACAAATATCCCTGGGAGATGTGTTTTTTCGGCTTTATTTTTTAAGTTGATATCATCAAAAGTAGCTGTTGTATCATCGTCATAAAAAGTGTATCTGTATGCCAAGCCGATTAAGATATCATTTTCCCTCACACTTTTATTCCAGATAAATTGCCCAAATCCAATGGTTTGATTTGCATTAAAAATTGTAGTGCCATAAGCTGAATTTTGATTGTGATCGTTGAGGCTAAACTGGAAAGAAAATTTTTCATTGAATTTATAATTTCCAAAAAACTCTATTCTATTGGTATATATACTCTCACCATAGATTTGATCTCCACCTCTGTAACTTGAATTCCAATCGATTTGACCCCCCCATCGATCTTCGTAAACATAGCGAGTTGCAAGTGATAATTTTTTTCCAATATTAAATTTGTTGAAAATTGACACTCGATCCTGAAGTGTTAAATCAGTAAATCCGTCACCATTATTATCGATTGGGTTAGAATAGTTAAAATAATTTACTCCGAGTAAGCCAGTTGATTGGTTTGTTAGTTTGTATTTATAACCTAAATCTGTATTTAGTTCTCCCCAACCAGAAACAAAAGTGTCATAAGATACTTTGTTTGTCTTTTCGGGTATTTTAGTAATCAAATTAATTACTCCTCCTATTGCCTCTGACCCATACAATGTCGATGCTGGACCTTTAACAATTTCAACCCGTTCAATTAATGATTGTGGGATGCCAGAAAGACCATAAACAGTAGAAAGACCGCTAACAATGGGTAATCCATCAATCAAAACCATGGTATAACTCCCTTCTTGACCGTTGATGTGAATGTCTCCTGTGTTACAAACATTGCAATTGAGTTGAGGACGAATGCCGTTTACTATTTCTAGGGCTTCAAATACAGAAGAGGTGGGGTTGGCTTTAAAAAAAGTTTGGGCATATACTTCAACTGGAACCGGACTGTCGAGTTTTGAAACTGGCTTCAAAGTTCCTGAGACTACTACTTCTTCAAGTTGATCATCAATCTCTAATACGATGTTCCCTAAGTTTTGTTCCTTTGCATTAATTTTTTTAATGAAAGATTTATGACCCAAATATGAAATGATTATCCTAGGATTTTTTATATTCGATAGATGTAATTCAAAATTACCCGATGCATCGGTTATTGTTCCAATTTTTGAACCATAAACAATAACAGAGGCACCCTCTAAGATTTTACCTTTAGAAAAAACAACGCCTTTAACCATGTTTTTTTGGGCATGAGACATTTGTAAAAAACCGACCACTAATAAAAGACGAAGCAACATAAAAAAGTTTTATACTGCAAAACTAATAAAAAGTTTTACACTACAAAACATAGCTATGAAAAAAACAATTGAAAAAGAAAATTATCTGAAAGCCTTGTATAAGCTTGAAGAGAAAAATAACGAAATCACAGTTACTGCACTCAGCGATTACTTTAAGGTAAGTAAATCAACGGTGTCCAATATGTTGAAAAAGCTTGTTGTAATGGGATTAGTTAATACCAAGCCTTACAGGCCTATAGTATTAACCAAATTGGGAAAAACAAAAGCAATTGAAATTATTTCTAAGCATCGTTTGATCGAGCTCTATTTAGTAAATAAAATGAATTTTAAATTGGATGAAGTTCATGAAATAGCTGAAGAAATAGAGCATATCGAAAACTCTAAATTCTTTAATAGAATGCGAGAGATTTTGGGAGATGCAACCCTAGACCCACATGGCTCTGTTATACCTAAAAGTGATTATTGATTTAGAACCTTGCCAAAGGTATAAAATTGTTAATTAACAAATCAAAGGTTTGAATCCTTTATAAATTCTCTGGAGTTTTATAAATCACTTAAAATTTCAGAGCAGTACAATTGAAGTACATAAAACTTGGACTATTTAACCCAAAAATGTAATTTTGCAAAAAAATACAATATAATGACCGATATATTTCTAATCATTTCATGCAGTGTTGCAGTAATATTATTGTTTTTTTTCTGGTTTGCAAAACAGTCAATCAAATCGGGATTATCAAAAGACGAAAACAAAAATAATATCCCCGATTCCTGGGAGAAAAAATTAGGTCTAGTATTCAAAATAAAAAACTTTATTATATTGATAATTGGGATAATTATTGGTTTGTTATTAGGCAATTCTAGTTTTATTCAATAATTATTTAAAACACAATAATGAGTTCAAATCAATCAAATTTAAACGCAATTTTATCAGTTTTCAATCCTAGGTTATTTATAATCCTTGTTCAAACTGTAGCCATTTTTTTTGTTTATGATGCTTATAAAATAAACATCAAGGTTGACTACACCATCATGAGCATTGCAATTATCTTTCCTCTTGTTTTTTCAATTACCAGTGCTTACCAAAGAAGGCAAGATGCAATTGCTTTATATCTTGAATTTAGGAATAAAATCATCGATTTGACCAATATCTTTTATGCTGTTGAAAATGTAAAAGAGAAACATTACATCAAATTATTTGACAGTTTACAGCAGGTACAAAACCTTCTCATTAAATATTTGACCGAAAATGATGCAGAGAAATTATTTGATGAAATTAGAGAGAAAAGAAAAGAAGTTCTTTTAATCATTGATTCTCATAAAAAACTTTTTAATGAAAGAGAAAAGGATAGTTTGATTCGCGTTAAAAATGAATTGTTTCTTTCTGCTGAAAAAATCCGAGGAATTAAAATTCATGGAACTCCCATTTCCCTAAAAAAATATTGTTTAGTATTCATTTACTTTTCTCCATTTCTTTATGCCTCTCAGTCGATATTAAACTTGCAAGATGATTTTTTAACAACCTTAATATCATTGTCTTTTTCTTTGGTAGTTAGTTTTGTACTTATGGCCTTGTATAATGTTCAAGACTACATCGAAAATCCTTTTGATCAAAGGGGGCTTGATGATTTGAAAATAGATTTATTAAAAGTAAATCAACACGAATCTTTACATTCAAAATAAGTTTAATTCTATCTAAATAAGGCACTTGCATAATCCTAACTTTTTAGGAAAAAAAATAATTGATATTTTTTGTAACATTTTAGTGGTTTTGACTTCTTATTTACCTGAAGAGTTTTTCAAAAACCTAATAATTTTTAATCCTACATTATTTTATCAAAATAAGATGAATTATCTACACAATTATTTTGCCCTATTCATTTTGGGATTATTTTCAGTTACAGCTCAACATTCAATCCGTGGAGAAATTGCAGATAATTTGGGTAACTCGATTCCTTTTGCCAATGTGATCCTTCAAGAAAAAGGATCAGAAATTAATTTTAAAGGGGTTATTTCTGATGATGAAGGGGCTTATGTTTTTGAAAATATTTTAAAAGGTACTTATCAGATCGAAATTTCTGTTTTGGGTTTTGAATCAAAAAAGTCTGAAGAATTTGAGCTATCATCAAATCTGGTTTTCAATTTTAGTTTGGAGGAAGAAGCACAAACTTTAGACGAAGTAATTGTAAAGAGTATTCGACCCGTAATCAGACAAACAGCAGAAAAACTTGTTGTTGATCTAGAAAAATCAGAAATGATTAACACCAATTTGCAAGATGTTATGCGAAAAGTCCCTGGAGTCTTGGTTACCAATAATGGAATTTCGGTTGCAGGAAACAGGGGGGTTAGGATCCTCATCAATGGAAAGACAACTGAGTATATGGATGTTGAGACTTTGTTGAGAGATTTACCTGCAGATAATATTGCCAAAATTGAAGTAATAGAACAGCCTGGGGCTGAATATGAGGCATCGGGTACTGGAGCAATCATCAACATTATTTTAAAGAAAAATGTACGTCTTGGGACTCATGGAAGCATAAATACTTGGGTCGGAGAAGATCAAGGGTTTGAGTATGGAACTGGAGCATCTATTTCGAGTTATAAAAACAAATTGAATTGGCAAGCCAGTATCAACCACTCCAAACCAACTTGGAGAGATGATTTGTTTTTGGTAAGAACTGTAGGGAATGAAACCTATGATCAGACGACTATAGAACCTTACAGTCCAAATAATTTTAGGATTTCTGGAGCTATCGATTATTATTTAAACGAAAAACACTCCATAGGAATTGGTGGGCGTTGGAATAACAGAATATCACAACGTGTAGCAACCAGCAAAACTATTGTTTCGAACCCCAGTATAACAAATACCTTATTTTCAGAAAATAGTTTTGACAGAGATCGAAGCGATTTTAATATCAATCCCTATTACGAATATAAAACAGAAACCGATAAATTACTGATTGATTTTAACTACATAAAATTCAAAAACGACAATACCAATATTTTGTCGGGGATTGAGGGAAGTACACTTCCTTTTACAGACCGAAAATATATTCAAAATGGTAAGTACAACATCAAAACCTATAAATTGGACTACACAAAAAAGTTTTCTGACAGCTTTAATTTGAGTCTGGGATCTAGATATGCAAATGTCAATACAGACAATGATTTACAATCTTATCTGGACAATAGGGGTAATTTCAATTTTATTGAAAGCGAAAGCAGTCGATTTTTGATCGATGAAACCATCTTTGCCATTTATTCCAAAATAAACCTTACTTCTGGTAAATGGACTTTTTCTGGAGGTTTGCGTTATGAAGACAGTAATACAAGTGGTATTTCTAGATTTACTAACAATGGAAACCCTAAATCAGAGTTAAAAGAAAGACCGATTGAGAAAATATTCCCGAGCGCATCGATTAGCAGAGAACTATCAGATGTTTTGGGAATGAGCCTTTCTTATAGTTACAGGATTCAACGACCTTCTTACAACAGTCTAAATTCTTTTGCTGAATTTTTGGACCCTTTTTCTGCAAGTCAAGGAAACCCGAACTTATCTCCTGCTTATGTTAATAAATATCAATTCAATTTGACTTATGAGGGTCAGCCATTTTTTGCCATTGGTTATAGCGAAACTGAGGATGATATTTTCGAATTGATTCAACAAGATAATAGTACAGCTCAAATAAGACAGCGAGAGGTGAATGTTGAACAGAATTCAAATTGGAATTTTAGATTGTTTGCCCCTCTCAGTTTTGTAGAAGGACTTGATGGATTTACAGGTTTTATATTGGTAAATACCGACTATCAATCCCAAACCTATGATGTGTTTTTAAACAAATGGTATTTATTTTGGTTTGTCCAAGTAAGTTATGAATTACCGTGGGATGTGAATTTTGAAATAAGTGGAAATTATGGAACAGGTGCTTTGGAGGGGCAAATTGAAGTGGACTGGATTTCCGAACTGGATTTCTCCTTCGGGAAAAAGTTCTTGGACGATAAATTAAAAGTCAATTTAGGGTTCAGTCAATTACTCAACAGGGGTTTTAACGGAACAATTGATTATGGAAACGGAACCGCCCAAGTTGAATCCAATGGATCGAGACAAAATGTTCAATTGCGATTAATTTACAGCTTTGGATCAAAATTTGGAAAAGAAAAAACAGACCGCGATTCTACCCAAGAAGAAAATCGAATTCGAGATGAAAATTAATTTTTGAATGTATAATACTTTCAGTTCAAGTCTGATTTATTATTGTGAGATTAAAATTCACTATTTTTTTGAGAAGTAGAGTCATTTTTAAAAATCTTGTCCTGATTGCTAAAAACATCGCAAAAAAAAAGGTTATGCTTTTGTCTTTAGAAGCATAACCTAATTGGATGTTAAAAAGATAAACCTATTGTTTTCTTCTTAAAATTTCTAATTCATAGTCTTTAACGTCTTCAGTCTTTCCTCTTTCCTGAAGAAGCGTTATAAATTTAGATGACTTTTGTAATTTGTCTAAAAGCATCAGGTGATCCACTCTGTTTTTACCAGATACACCAACCCAGTGAGTTGCTCCATTGGGTCTTCCTATGTCGTATGTTCCAAAGCCAACTACTCTTCCTTTAAAATCATCTTTAAATTCTTTTACAATTTTGTCATGACCTTTCTTAAATTGGTTTTGGTTTTCAACCTTTATATCCCAAATATGAATTGCAGGATTTTTGGTTGTATCCCCTTCTTGCCAACTTAAAATTCTTCCAGAATACCCAGAGCCCCATTCTTCAATGTAATTATTCATCTTAGCCCAGAATGCATCGTTTCTGTCGGGACTAATGGCACCATCATTAACTAAGTCAACCCCTAGAGTATACATCCATACAAGCCTATGGGTCATTCCATTTGTTCGACCATTCCAAATACGTTCCAATACTACCCCTCCTTGATTCATTTCAACATCTTCAAAAACCTTGTCAAAGGCTTCTTCTATGTCTTTTTGAGTGTGTTCTTTTACTCGAACTTCTACAGCTGTAAATGCCATAGTTTGAGCCGATAATACAAGGGTTGACAATAAAGCTACTGCAAACATTATTTTTTTCATCTTAATTGTTTTGTGATTAATAATAATCAAACATAAAAATTTTACTTGCTTTTTGCAAATAATATTCGATTCAAGGTCCGTTTACTTTTTTTGATTTTCTTTGTTGAAGAATTTTTCCCGCCTAATTCATCAATTTGAAGGTGTTATCCCGCTTGTATATTTTTGCTTTTTGAAAATAATACACTGTTTTCATTTTTAATAAAAAACCTAATAAAATACTAAAAAAGACTAAAAATGCCAGATAATTGATTTTGAGGTTCAAAAGAAAAAACGTTTCTTTTTGGACATTTGAGTAAATCTATTTGATTGGCTTTTATATTTTTTATTTTACCCAAAAGGAGTCGCATGCAAGATTAGTCATAAATTATAACAGACATTTGTAGATCAGTTAATCAGTGGTTTTATCTCTTTCAGAAGGTTTTTATATCTTGTAGTATATTTTAAAACACTACCATGAAAAAACTATTCTTAATTTCACTTATT
>JAURBD010000111.1 GCA_030829155.1 Flavobacteriaceae bacterium | reverse complement strand
GGATTGAGTTCTCATGAATTAAATCAACCAGGCACTTACCAAGATGTAACAGATACCACTGTTGTGGCACAGTTTAAAGCTGTTGAGGATACACTTCCAGACTTTTTAAAAAATCAAGGAAACATTTATTTTTTAGCTTGGACCACCACTCCGTGGACATTGCCAAGTAATACTGCCTTAACCGTAGGTCCAAAAATCGAGTATGTTTTGGTTGAAACATTTAATCAATACACCTTTGAGCCTATAAAAGTAATTTTAGCTAAAAAACTTATAGGAAAACAATTTGGAGGGAAAAATACGATTGAAGTAGCGTCTTCAGACGAATTAAATACATACAATGCTGGAGATAAAAAAATTCCTTTTTGTGTTTTAAATGAATGTATTGGATCAGATTTAGTAGATATCAAATACGAACAACTTTTAGACTACTGTCTTCCAAATGATAACCCACAAGACGCTTTTAGAGTAATTTCTGGAGATTTCGTAACTACAGAAGATGGAACAGGAATTGTACATACTGCGCCAACTTTTGGAGCAGATGATGCCATGGTTGCAAAACAAGCAATTCCAGAAATACCACCGATGTTGGTAAAAGATGAAAATGATAACCTAGTCCCATTAGTAGATCTACAGGGGAAATTCAGACCAGAAGTTGTTGAATTTGCTGGAAAATACGTAAAGAACGAATATTATAACGATGGTGAAGCTCCAGATAAGTCTATAGATGTTGAGTTAGCAATCAAGTTGAAAACAGAAAACAAAGCATTTAAAGTCGAAAAATATAAACACAGTTATCCAAATTGTTGGAGAACAGATAAGCCTATTTTATATTATCCGTTAGATTCATGGTTTATTAAGGTAACCGATGTAAAGAATCGAATGCATGAGTTAAATAAAACGATTCAATGGAAACCAGCATCTACTGGTACGGGTCGTTTTGGAAACTGGTTAGCCAATGCAAACGATTGGAATTTATCTCGTTCAAGATATTGGGGAATTCCTCTACCAATTTGGAGAACAGAGGATGGCAAAGAAGAAATTTGCATTGGTTCAGTGGAAGAGTTAAAAGTTGAAATGTCACGAGCTGTAATGGCAGGTTTTATGGACAAAGACATTTTTTCAAGCTTTGAAGTTGGCAATAATTCTGAAGAAAACTATGCAACAATAGATTTGCATAAAAATATTGTTGATCAGATTGTTTTAGTATCAGCATCAGGACAACCAATGAAACGTGAAAGTGATTTAATTGATGTTTGGTTTGATTCTGGCTCCATGCCCTATGCACAATGGCATTATCCTTTTGAGAATAAACAAAAAATAGATCAAAATGAATCTTTTCCAGCAGATTTTATTGCGGAAGGAGTAGACCAAACACGTGGTTGGTTTTATACCCTTCATGCAATTTCTTCAATGGTTTTTGATTCTGTTGCCTACAAGAATGTAGTTTCTAATGGATTGGTTTTAGACAAAAATGGACAAAAGATGTCTAAACGTCTAGGAAACGCAACAGATCCTTTTACAACCTTATCCACTTATGGAGCAGATGCAACTCGGTGGTATATGATCTCAAATGCAAATCCTTGGGATAATTTAAAGTTTGACTTGGAAGGAATAGAAGAGGTCAAACGAAAGTTTTTTGGAACGTTATACAATACCTATTCTTTTTTCATCTTGTATACAAACATCGATGAGTTTTCATACGCTGAACAAGACATAGCCCTCAATGATAGGCCAGAATTAGATCGATGGATTTTATCAGAATTACATACCTTAATAGCTAAGGTAGACAAATTCTATGAGGCTTATGAGCCAACAAGAGCTGCAAGAGCAATTTCTGAATTTACACAAGAATACCTGAGCAACTGGTATGTGCGTTTAAGTAGAAGACGTTTTTGGAAAGGAGATTATCAAACAGATAAAATTTCTGCTTATCAAACCTTGTATACTTGTATGGTGACTATTGCAAAATTAACTGCGCCAATCGCTCCTTTTTTCTCTGATAGACTGTATCAAGACCTAAATTCTGTAACTCAAAAAGAACCTTCAGAAAGTATTCATTTATCGGACTTCCCAAAATTTGATCCAAGTTTTGTAGATCAACGTTTGGAGCGAAAAATGGAAAGTGCTCAAATCATCTCTTCACTGGTATTATCTTTAAGAGCAAAAGAAAAGATTAAAGTACGTCAACCACTTCAAAAAATAATGATTCCTATAGGGAGTCAGCAACAAAAGGAAGAAATTTTAGCTGTTGCTGGTTTGATAAAACATGAGGTAAATATCAAAGAAATTCAACTTATAGAGGATGCCTCAGATATTTTAATCAAACAAATTAAACCAAATTTCAAGGCCTTGGGGCCAAAATTTGGGAAAGAGATGCGTTTCATTGCTGCTGAAGTTCAAAACTTCACTCAAGAAGATATTCATAAAATTGAAAAAGAGGGTAAAATTTCTATTTGTATTAATGAAAAATATATTACTTTAGGACTTGAAGATGTAGAGATTTCATCCAAAGATATAGAGGGCTGGTTGGTTGCTAACGAAGGTTCTTTAACAGTGGCTTTAGATGTTACTATAACAGATGAATTGCACAAAGAAGGGATCGCTAGAGAGCTAGTAAATAGAATTCAAAATGCACGTAAAGATCTAGGTTTGGAAGTAACAGATAAAATTAAATTATCAATTTTAGAGGATCAAAATCTACAAGCAGCGATTATAGAAAACAAAGAATACATCATGAGTGAAACACTTACCTTAGAGTTGCTTTTTATTGATGAACTAACAAACGGTACAGTGGTTGAATTTGATACGATAAAGAGTAAAATATTAATTGAAAAAATATAAAACTTATGTCAGACATAAAATTAAAATATTCAAAGGAAGACTTACAAGAGTTTAGAGAAATTATTGAAAAAAAAATAGCAAGAGCAGAAGAAGACTTACTATTGTTAAAAGAAGCATATAAAAATGATTCAGATAACGGAACAGATGATACTTCTCCATCGTTTAAATCTTTTGATGAAGGTTCAGATGTCATGAACAAAGAAGCAAACGTTCAATTAGCGATCAGACAAGAAAAATTTATTAGAGATCTAAAAAATGCTCTGTTACGAATTGAGAACGGCGTTTATGGTGTTTGTAGAGTTACCGGAAAATTGATTCAGAAAGAGCGTTTAAGACTAGTACCTCACGCCACTTTAAGCATTGAAGCAAAACGCAAACAATAATCGTTTTCATTTTGTTCGCGTAAATAAAAAAATCATGTCAAAAAAAAATTTTGCAATCCTCACAATTTTAATTGCAATTATTTTAGATCAACTGCTCAAGGTATATGTCAAAACACATTTTGTACTTGGAGAAGAAGTAGTTATTTTCGATTGGTTTAAAATCCATTTCACAGAAAATAATGGGATGGCTATGGGTTTTGAATTTGGAGGCAAAGCAGGAAAATTATTTTTAACCTTATTTAGGTTGGTTGCTGTCACTGGAATTGTTTTTTGGCTGTATCAAAACATCAAAAGAAAAGTTCACAATGCCGTAATTTTTGCCATCGCTTTAATTTTTTCCGGTGCAATAGGGAATATCATAGATTCTGTGTTCTATGGAGTTCTTTTTGATGATTCTCATCACAAAGTAGCGACTCTTTTTGCAGACAATCCATATGGGGAACTCTTTTATGGTAAAGTAGTTGACATGTTTTACTTTCCTTTATGGCAAGGAGTCTTGCCAGATTGGGTTCCATTTATCGGGGGAGAATTTTTTACTTTTTTTCAATATATTTTTAATCCAGCAGATGCATTCATAAGTATCGGGGTTGCGTTGTTATTTATTTTTAGCAAACAAGCGTTTCCTAAAGAAGAGGAAACCACTTAGCACCTCTTTTTTTAGTTTTTTCGGGGTCTGACCTCCTTGATTATAATTGATCGCTATCACATTTTTTATTTTTAAGAATTCTGTTTTTTCTTTATTTGTTCCTTTATATTCCGTTATTAACTGTCTGAAAAAATGTGTATTTTCGTTGGATGCCTTCACCTTTAGAACTTCAAATACAAACCTTACCAAATGAACCTGGAGTTTATCAATTCTTTGATAAACAGGACGTGATTATTTACATTGGGAAAGCTAAAAATTTAAAAAAAAGAGTTTCATCGTACTTCAATAAAAATCATGAGAATGGTAAAACCAGTGTGTTGGTAAAAAAAATTGTTTATCTAAAACACATTGTTGTTAACTCGGAAACAGATGCCCTTTTATTAGAGAATAATTTAATTAAAAAATACAAACCTCGCTACAATGTTCTCTTGAAGGATGATAAGAGTTATCCTTGGATTTGTATAAAAAAAGAACGTTTTCCAAGAATTTTTATGACCCGTCGTGTTCTCAAAGATGGTTCAGAATACTTTGGACCGTATACCTCCGTAAGAACAGTAAAGGTATTATTAGATTTAATTAAAGAACTTTATCCGCTTAGAACCTGTACTTATGATTTAAGTGCACAAAATATTAATGAGGGTAAATACAAAGTATGTTTAGAATATCACTTAAAAAATTGTAAGGGAGCCTGTGAGGCTCTTGAGTCAGAAATAAATTACAATAATTCGATCAAGGAAATTAGAAATATTATCAAGGGGAATTTTAAAGAAAGTATCGAAAAATTTCAGATTATGATGGGCTCATTTGCCAAAAACATGGAATTTGAAGAAGCTCAAAAAATAAAAGAAAAACTTAGTTTACTCAACAATTATCAATCAAAATCCACCATCGTAAATCCCTCCATCAATAACGTTGATGTATTTTCTATTATTACTG
>JAURBD010000088.1 GCA_030829155.1 Flavobacteriaceae bacterium | reverse complement strand
TCAAATTTTATATCTTTGCACAAGAGACTTTAACAATGGGATTTTTTCGCGTTTTATTGGCCATCTTTTTCCCACCCCTTTCAGTAATTGATCAAGGTTGTGGCTCGGTGATCATTGTATTTCTTTTAACTCTTTGTGGCTGGGTGCCAGGAGTGATCGCTGCTTTGGTGATTTTGAACAATCCAAATCGATGGAAATCAAGTTTTTAATTTTTTATGGCACCTCAAAACAAACAGATTGAACTTATTGAATTAGGAAATACTCCTTACCAAAAAGCTTTGGAAATTCAAGAAACATTATTCAATCAGATTATTACCGTCAAAAGAGCCAACAGGCAAAATGAAATTCCAGCGCTTACAAAGAATTATTTTTTGTGGGTTGAACATCCTCCAGTATTTACGCTTGGAAAAAGTGGAAAACAAGAGCATTTGTTACTTAATGAAGACGGATTGAAGAAAAAAGGTGTTGAATTTTTTACTACAAATCGGGGAGGAGACATAACTTTTCATGGGCCTGGTCAAATCGTGGGCTATCCCATTTTAGACTTAGATAATTTTTTTACGGATATACATAAATATTTACGATTGCTTGAAGAGATGGCCATAATGACGCTCAAGGATTATGGAATTGAGGGAAGTAGAAGTTCAGGTGAGACAGGCGTTTGGCTGGATGTCGACACACCCTTTGCTAGAAAAATATGTGCTTTAGGAGTGCGTGCAAGTCGTTGGGTTACCATGCATGGTTTTGCTTTTAATGTAAATACTGATTTAACTTATTTTGAAGGGATCATTCCATGTGGAATACAAGGAAAAGGAGTTACATCTTTGGCTAAAGAGCTAGGAACTCAAGTTGCAATAGAAGAGGTGAAAACAAAACTTAAATTTCATTTTTCAAATTTATTTGAGGCAGCTTTTAAAGAGTGATTTTCTTTAATTAATTTGATAAATTAAAAAACTATTGGTTTCTGACTGAACCACCATTTCAATAGCTTTGTCGTCATCAGCATTTGTTAAATCTACTTTAGAATTTCCATACACTGGAAAACCATTCACAGCAGTTCCATTACTATAATAAGCATACACTTTTTGAGTATCAAGGTCTGTGAGAGTTACGTAAATGGTATTATTGAGATAGTGAATTTTAGGAGGGGTATAATTTCCAAAGGGTAACACAACAGGAATTCCTTTTATCAATAAATTATTTTCAGAAAAACTAACCAATGATTTAGAAGTCATGTCTATTGTATGTCCAGAGCGAAGATTTAAATTGCTTTTAGTCAAGTTTCCTTTCGTGTCAATTTGAATTAAATCCCCGTCTTTATCTGTAGTAGCAAATGTATTTCTATATTCAAAAATAGGGTTGTTGGAAGTGTTAGCCTTACTTTTTACCGAAACACGGCTTTTTCCTTGGCGGTTCAAAATTTTGACTTCCCCATCAATATCTTGTAAAACAATAAAATCTTTTGATCCCATTCGGATATGCTTAGGAGGGTTTTGTAATGGTTTACTTAACTTCTTTAATTGAAATCCAGAGACTCTTTTGCCTCGGTTATCAAACATTTGAACTTGTTTTCCCTGACTTAAAAGAAAACGGTAATTTCGATTTAAATCGTAATCAAATACAGAAAACTGCTTGGGTGTTTCATTAGAAACTTTGATATCAAAAGGGGGGACCACTTTACCATTTCGATCTAGAATCATAAAACGATCTTCCGTCTGGAAGGCCATTTGTAAACGTCTATTCTTATATAAATCTACTTGATAAATGTCTCCTATAATAGCACTTGATAGTTGTTTCTTCCAAAATAACGTGCCCGTATTAGAAAATAAGTAGAGGACATTGTTTTGGTCTTGAACAACCACATCCATTGTTTTATTGATATGATTTTTAATCCATTGTGGTGAGCTTGATGCGGGTGCATCTAATGAAAAACTATATTGATTGATAACTCCACTTTTATTTTTTTCTAGATCGTTGTTCTGAGCAGTAAAACGGGTTTGAATATAACCTGATTCAGAAACGCCCTGAAGGGCGATGAGGGGGTACTTTTTTACATCAATATCCTTCCATTGCTTTTCAGATTCTTTTAGGTCTTCACTCCATATTGAAACGAGATTTTTGGTGCGCCCCAGCCACAAGAAAGTACTGTTGTCAGCTAAATCTTCATTAAGATTTTTATAGTTGAGGTCATTTGACAAGGTCTTACCATCTAAATGTGCTCCAATAATTTGTTTTAAAAAAGTTTCGCTTTCAGCAAAAATTAGAAACTCATCTAATTGAATAACCCATCTAGGGTCAGAACTGGATCCGTAAACCTCTAAAAGAGCTAATAGGTCCTGAGGTAATTTTTGGCTGTACAACTCCAATCCTCTAAAAGTGCCTTTTAATTCTGTATTTGAAAACAAATCGGGGCTTATATTTTCATTGTTTGCAAGGTGAAAAAAGACAGCTTTGTTTTCTTGAAGTTTTAACAAAGCAATTTCATCCACAGTACTCAAAAGATCAAAATCGATATTAGGAAGTGCAATATTTTTAAAGCGACTGTATTGTTTAAAATTATCCTCTAATGTTTTATAATCATCAATTGCTAGTGCTAAAAAACCATCAAAATTTTGGGGAATAAATGTAGGACTCAATATCCGTTGAGGATTCAAACCTTTCAAAAGACTCAATTCATCGGGTAGAGAATCATTAATAAAACTAACTCCGTCTAGTGTAAAGGGGTCTTTTTTGGTGTTGAAATCAAATGAAAACCAACTGCTTCCGAGGGGAGGAAAAAGTGGTGTTTGAGGGAAAAGACGTTGAAATACTACCTTGAAGTCTCGGTGTAAAAGGATGGTCATTGGTGCATTATCATCACTAATTTTTGCTAAATTAAAAAAGAAATGATTTTGAATTCCAGGTCTTTTATTTTGTATGTTCCGAATACTATTTTCCAAAACCAATTGAGAGGAGCTGACGATTACAATCCCCTCTAGTTGGGCGCGAAATATTTTTTTCTCAGCTTTTCGAGAAACGGTAATCGTTACATTATTATAGTTGAATTCTTCTCCTGTTGTTATAGAAATGCTATCTGTAGGCTCTGTTTTGTAGATGAATGAAAGTGCTATTTCTGATTTTCCTTCTGGAGTAAAACACAACAAGGCTTTTGAGGGAAAACTTTCAGGAATAAGATTATATATATCCTCATGAAGATTTTTGTCTAGCGCAATTATTTCCTCTAAAAATGGAAGATTGGTCAGTGCATTTTCAAGCATGTTTTGGTCGTTTAGCTGAAATGCCGCAAGACTATTTTGTGGGACACAATCAAGTAAGTCAGGGACTTTTTTTACCGCAGTGTTACATGCTGAAAAAATGAGTAAGACAAGAAAAAATAGTTTAAAACGCATAGTCATCAAAATTAAAAAACTCAATCTTCAATTGACCTAATTTTGAGAAATGTTATTAACGAACTAATAAACTTAAATGAAGGGCTTTAAAAAACTATATATCCTCCTTTTTGGATAGTAATTGAAACGAAATTCTGTGATGAACAGTTGTTCCAAAAGTTACAATCGCTTCACGATGTTTTTTTGTGGGGTATCCTTTATTTTTGTTCCAATTATATTGGGGAAACTCAGTGTCTAATTTTTTCATATAATCATCTCTATATGTTTTGGCTAAAACGGATGCTGCTGCGATATTTTGATATTTCCCATCCCCTTTTACTACACACGCATGTGGAATGTCTTCAAATTGTTTAAATCGATTTCCATCTACGACTATAAACTCAGGTATCAGCGAAAGTTGTTTTAGGGCCAAATGCATCGCTTTAATTGATGCGTTTAAAATATTTATTTCATCAATTTCTTCTTGATAAACATGCGCTACTGCATATGCAAGCGCTTGTTTTTCAATTTCTGGACGGAGGGCATAGCGCTGTTTTTCAGTTAATTTTTTGGAGTCGTTTAACAAAGGAAGATTATTTTTTTTAGGTAAAATTACTGCAGCAGCGGTCACGGGTCCTGCCAAGCATCCTCTGCCTGCTTCGTCGGTACCTGCTTCAAGGCTAAGGGTGTATTGTGTTTTAAGCATTTGTTAAAAGGCTACTTTAAGTTTAATAAGAGTATTACAAATTACTTACAATTATCATAACTTCGCAAACAAATCAAAGCTTGCATGCGATCTGGTGTTTTTATACTTTTTTTAATTCTTTATCATTCTGTTTGGGGTCAAGAGGCTGTAATAACCGTTAAGGATAGTTTGCCTGTACCCGAAGAAATAATTGAGAATAAAAAGGATTCAATTTTAATAGTTGATAAAATCATCAAGGATAAGTCAATTGATTCCCTCACAATTAAAGATAAACTTAGTAAAAGTAAAGCAATAGATTCTACCTCAAAACGTTTCATTCCCTACATAAAACCTATGGAACGTGTTACTGTTGAGGATTACAAAATTTTACATTTTGATGGCTCAGAAACAATAGTAGATACCACCTTATCTCTTGAGGGAGAATATGCTTTCAATTTTTTAAGAAAAGATTATTTTGAATTACTTCCCCTTCCCAACATGGGAGAAGGCTTCAACAAACTTGGTTATGACTTCCATGAAGATCCCCTGACGCCACAGATGGGAGCTCGAGTTAAACATTTTGGGTATTTTGAAAAAGAAGACGTGAATTATTACGAAGTACCTTCCCCTTACACAGAACTTTTCTTTAAATCTACCTTTCAGAACGGGCAGAATTTAGATGCTACTTTAGCTATTAATACTTCTCCAAAATTCAATATTGCTGTTTCCTTTAAAGGGTTTCGCTCTTTAGGAAAATACTTTTCCTCCCTCAGTAGATCCAGACAGTTTAGGTTGAGCACCCAATATCAAACCTACGACAAAAGATATCGATTGCGACTCCACCAAACCACTCAGTCTCTTGAAAATGAAGTAAACGGGGGTCTTACAAACGATGCGGTTTACTTTTTTGAAAATGCACCTAATTATGTTGTCGCTGATACAAGTGGAATACCAATTCTCAATGAAAACGGTGAAGAAGAATACACATTTTATGATGGCTTTTTAAATCGATCCATACTCTCAACTCAAATTAGAGCTGAAAATGAATTAGAAGGGAAGCGTTATTTTATGGAGCATCAATATCAAATGCTTCCTGTTTCAAAAGATTCTATGGCCTATAAAATGACATTGGGTTATCGCGTCTCTTTGGAGAACAAGAAATATAATTACTCCCAGGATCGAGTGAATTATTTTTTTGAGGCTTACAGTCCAAATGTTATTGACAGTATTGACAACAGTATCTTAGAAAATAATGTTTATGTAACCTATAAAGATCAAGTGATTGGTGATCTGAAGTTAGACGTCTATCATTACAAGTGGAAATATGCTTTAGGACCAAATGATTATGAAAAGGATACTATTTTACCAACCAAGATAGACGCAAGTCAATTGGCTGCACAAGTACGATGGTCTAAATCACTTTTTGGGTTCAGTGCTGAGGCTGAAGCCTACCAATCCTTTAAAGAAGAGTTTGCCACAACTGCTTTTAAAGGGGCCATACGAAGGGAACTCTACAAAGATATATCTGCATCAGCAAGCTATCGATACCGTTCTCAGCCACTAAATTTTAATTTTCATTTATTTCAAAGTGACTTTGAGGAGTATAACTGGTCTAACGCCAATTTCATCAATCAGAACACTGCCACTAAAGGATTGAGCTTGTTCCATCCAAAATGGGGAACGGTAGCTGCTTCTTGGTCTACAATAGATAATTATGGATTTTTATATAACACCACACGACTTGCAGATTTTAATAAAAAATTCAAGGTAGTGGCTCTTCAGAGTGATAAACAAATTGATTATTTCAAGGCGCGTTTCGACCAACGTTTTGATTTTGGAAAATTTTCATGGGTCAACAATGTTCAATATCAAAAAGTAACGCAAGAAGAAAACGTGGATGAAATACTGAGCGGTCCTTTAGCTTTAAATGTGCCGGAATGGTTGATAAGAAGTACACTCATGCTAACTTCTTCTATTTTTAATAAAGCACTCTTTTTTCAATCTGGAGCAACCTTTACATTCTTTACTGACTATTACGCAGATCAGTATAATCCATTAATAGCGGAATTTGTCACTCAGAATAATACCAAAATTGGAGAATATCCACGTGTTGATTTCTTTTTTAATGCCAAAATTCAAAGTTCACGCATCTATATTAAGTTAGAAAATATATCTGCTCCGATAGAACATTTGATAAAAGTTGACACTCCATATGATTACTATGCAGCTCCATTTACTCCTTATCGTGATTTCGCAGTTCGATTTGGCTTGATTTGGAACTTCTTTCAGTAAAATTAATTCACTGAAAATCAGTACGTAAGATATTAAATGAATATTTTTTTAAAAATCATTGAGAAACCCCTTGTAAGATAACAAAAGGGTTTTATATTTGCATCCGCTAAAACGCTCAAGAGCATTGTTTTTTTTGAGTTTGTTTTTAGTTTAAGTTCATTGAAAGAAAAATAATATAAGAATGACAGCGCGTATCGAAAGATACAAGTGAATAGAACCATTTTGACCGAGTTAATTTTTTTAGGAGTTGTAACATTAATTTTATTAAGAAACAACAACGAAGAGTTTGATCCTGGCTCAGGATGAACGCTAGCGGCAGGCTTAACACATGCAAGTCGAGGGGTAACAGGGATTGCTTGCAATCCGCTGACGACCG
>JAURBD010000080.1 GCA_030829155.1 Flavobacteriaceae bacterium | reverse complement strand
TCCCTCTGCAGTAAAGTTGGCATGCCCCTCGTGTTGTGCATTAATCACCCCTCTATAGTTATGGAAAGCAATATACTTTCCTAGAACACCACTGTCGTTCCCAAGTCCGTTTGGAAAACGTTTTGATTTTGAGTTAATCAAAATCAAATTTGTATTCAATGTTGCAGCCGTGACAAAAATAACTTTAGCAAAATACTCTGTTGTTTCTTTGGTATTAGCGTCCACCACACGAACACCTACGGCCTTTTGTTTATCCTCATCGTAGAGGACTGAATGTGCTACAGAGTTTGGGCGCAGTGTCAAGTTCCCTGTTTTTAACGCCCAAGGAATAATAGTTGAGTTTACATTAAAATAGCCACCTAGTGGGCAACCCCGTTGACAAACTCTACGACTCATACAGACTGCCCTACCCTGTTCGATGAAAATAGGTTTGCTTTCCGTTAAATGTGCACAACGTCCATAGATGACGTGACGGTCATTGTAATGCAATTTCATTTGTTGACTAAAATAATCTTCAACACAATTCGTTTCCCATGGTTTTAAAAAATCGCCATCCGGTAAGATATCCAAACCATCTTTATTTCCACTTACTCCAACAAAACGTTCGACATAAGTGTACCAATCCGCCAAGTCGTTGTACCCAATAGGCCATTCGACGGCAAAACCGTCACGAGCGGGTCCTTCAAAATCATATGTACTCCAACGCTGTACTTGGCGCGCCCACATAATGGACTTACCCCCCACTTGATATCCACGAATCCATTGGAATGGTTTTTTCTGAACGTATCCGTGCTCCTTGTCTTTTACAAAAAAATGCTTTGCATCTTCTCTAAAAGCATAACAACTACTCGCAACAGGATTGTCTGAAATTTCCTTAGCAGTCAATTGACCTCGATGTTTAAACTCCCATGGTTGCATGTTGGTTGTAGGATAATCTTTCAAATGCTCTACATTAGGGCCCCGTTCCAGCAACAAGGTCTTAAACCCTTGTTCACTAAATTCTTTTGCTGCCCATCCTCCTGCCATTCCTGCTCCAATAACAATGGTATCAAATCTGTTTGTGTTTTCTGTCATCATCAATTTATTTTTAAACGGGAATGCAACCGTAGTAGCGGCCCGGCATAAATTCAAAATTCAAATAATCTTTCATGTACTTTTCTGAAGTAGTAAAATGACCTAACGAATGCCTTTTAATCGTATGCACAAAAAAGCTCTTCTCATCACCACAATCAATGGTTTTACCAATACAGGCTAACTGATCTTCATCAACAAGTTCTTCAAATGAGGTGCCGTAAATTGCAATTACATACTTCCTAAAGGCTTCCATTCCATATAAATAATCTGAAATCTCTTGAGAATCTAAACCATCATTAACCATGGTTAAAATAAAATCTAAACGAGATTCCATCGTTGGAAAACCTTCAGTGTCTTCGGGTAAAATTAAATTAGAAAGCAAATTAATCAAGTTGCGATCGGGTATTGTTATCGGAAGATTACTGAATACCGTAAGTTCTGGTTGATTAGAACAATAGTAGGGCAACATTACGATTCCTCCGCTGAACCATGCTATTTTCTGAAGCGCGCTTCTCCTTTTCATAAAAATGTAGTTGACATTATTAACAACCTTGAAATTATAAAAAAACATTACTTTACGCACAAAAAAATGATTTTAAAATAAAAAATCTAGAAAAAGCATAAGCATTACACCAATAGAATCAGTTGTGAAAAGTATTTTAGAAATCCGCCCTTTTTCAGCTGAATATGCAATTGAATCGTTTAAAAAATGAATGATATAAAAACCTTCATCACTTAATTACTACCAAGTTAACCCAGAATCTGAGGAAAAATCTACACCTAAAAATCGGGAGCTATGGCAGCGATATTTATGGGAATTGTTATTTTTTAGTACTCTTTTTTCCGGTTGAATCGTAGATCTTCACAAATTAAAAGCTGATTTATTTACTCTTCCCTATTGATTTTCCGACAAGCATAGACACTGCGGCATCACCTGTAACATTAACTACAGTCCTACACATGTCCAATGGGCGATCGATAGCAAAAATTAGTGCCAATCCAGCTTCTGGTATCCCCGCTTGAGCTAGAACAATAACCAACATTACAATTCCAGCACTCGGAACAGCTGCTGTACCAATTGATGCTAGTGTTGCAGTAAAAACAATCCCAAGCTGTGCACTTAAGCTCAAATCAAGACCAAATGCCTGTGCAATAAAAACTGCTGCTACTCCCTGATAAACAGAAGTTCCATCCATATTGATTGTTGCCCCAATTGGAAGAACAAAACTGGCTACTTCTTCATCTACCTTGAGGTTGTCCTCAACACATTCCATAGTAACTGGAAGGGTTGCAGCACTTGAACTTGTAGAGAATGCCAATAATTGAGCAGGAGCAATTCCTCTCATAAAAAATGAAGTTGAACGTTTGGTAAATACATTTACAATAATGATGTAAACAACAATCATTAGTGATAATCCCAGGATCAAGGTTATGGCGTACATGCCCAAAGCCTGAAAAAGTTCTAAACTAGGAGCTTCTACAACTAGAGCTGCCAAAAGTGCAAATACTCCATAAGGAGCTATTTTCATGATCATATCGATCATTTTGAGGATTACATCGTTGAAAGAATCAAAAAATTTCTTTACCGGTTTAGACTTTTTCTTGGGTAACAAAATCATACCAATCCCAAAGAATAAAGCAAAAAATATGATCTGTAACATGTTCTTGTTGCTTGATGCTGCAGCAAATATATTGGAGGGAACTAATTCTACTAAGGGTTGTAATAGCCCTTCTTCTTTTCTTTTAGCCGCAACCTCTTGTTTGGCTTGAGTATCTGTTGCGTATGCCTCAACAAGCTCTTTTCGTGTTTCTACACTTATGGATTTCCCTGGCTGAATAATGTTGACCAATACCAAGCCGATAGTAACAGCCGTTAAGGTGGTTAGTAGGTAGATCGCAATGGTTCTTCCTCCCATAAGAGATAACTTTGAAATGTCTTTCAAATCAGACACCCCTTTGATCAATGATGCAAGGATCAGAGGGATGGCTATCAGTTTTAGTAAATTGATAAAAATTGTCCCAAAAGGCTTGATGTAATCTCCTACAAATTGTGGACCACCGTCAATAAGGGACATGATTAATCCAAAAATAATACCGATGAGCATTCCAATTAAAATCTTCCAGTGTAGGGCTAGTTTTTTCATATTTATATTTTATTTGTTGAATAAACTAATTTAAAATCTGCAATAACTAAAGCAGCCATAGCTTCTACAATAGGCACAGCTCTAGGAACTACACATGGGTCATGTCTTCCTTTACCTTCCATAACAACCTTTTGACCCTTATTATCTATTGTTTGCTGAGCCTGCATAACAGTTGCTACAGGTTTAAAGGCGACATTAAAATAGATATCCATTCCATTTGATATTCCTCCTTGAATACCTCCTGAACGATTTGATTGAGTAGTTCCGTCTGTATTAAAAGGGTCGTTGTGTTGACTTCCCTTCATTTGAGACCCTGCAAAACCACTACCATACTCAAAGCCTTTAACAGCGTTGATGGACAGCATAGCTTTTCCAAGCTCTGCATGAAGCTTTTCAAAAGCTGGTTCACCTAGCCCAATGGGAACATTTTGAATAACACAAGTAATTACTCCTCCAACTGTGTCTCCTTCTTTCCTAATTTGACGGATATATTCCTCCATTTTTTTTGCCTTTTCAGAATCTGCACAACGAACTGGATTTTGCTCAATAGCACTAAAATCAAGTTCTTGATAAGGTTTTTCTATTTTGAGAGGCCCAACAGCAGAAACAAATGCTGTAAATTTAATGCTCGATAAGTATTGTTTTGCAATAGCACCAGCCACAACTCTACTTGCCGTCTCTCGTGCAGAACTTCTTCCTCCCCCTCGATAATCACGAAAGCCATATTTTTGATCGTAAACATAATCAGCGTGGGAAGGACGATAACTGTCTTTAATATGGCCGTAATCTTTAGACTTTTGGTTCGTGTTATGTATAGCAAAACCAATTGGAGTTCCAGTGGTCTTACCTTCAAAAATTCCTGAATAAAAAACAACTTCATCCGGTTCTTTACGCTGAGTTACTATTGCAGATTGGCCTGGTTTACGCCTATTGAGTTCATGTTGTATGATATCCATATCCAACTCAATTCCTGCTGGGCAACCATCAATTACTCCTCCCAAAGCTGGACCATGAGATTCTCCAAAAGTGGTAACATTAAAAATTTTTCCAAAACTATTTCCTGCCATATTCAATCAAATAATATTTACAAATATACTATATTAAACACCACTTGAAATCATAAGTAAACTCTATTTTTATTATTATTATCGAAATAAATTAATCTCTAAATTCTTATATTTGCATATGAGAAAAAACCTATTCCTTACTTTATATTTTGTATTTATCCTTGTGAGTTCATGTACCACAATTGAATCCAATAATTTTGTATTAAAAGGTACTACTGATCATGCTGATGGAAAAAGTATTTATCGGATAAAAGCAGGGCCAAATGGTCAACCTATAACTATTGATTCTACAAAAGTGGTTAATGGCAGCTTTGAACTAAAAGGACTTGTGGATCAAGTTGATGTTAATTTTATTTTTTTAGAAGAACTCGATGGAAATATTCCCTTTGTCATTGAAGAAGGTTTGATTGAAACTCAAATTTTTAAAGACAGTATAAATGTCTCTATAGTTGGTGGAACTCCATCGAATGATGACTTATCAACTTATCGAGCTTCTACTCAAATTTTTGCCAACACAATGAAAACTTTAGTCAAAGAGATAAATCAAGCTAATTCATTAGGAGACAATATTTTATCAGATGATTTAACTTCTGAATACAGAACTATAGAAAAAAATCTAAGAGTTTATGAAAAGGATTTTATGAATTCAAATCCAAAGTCCTATATTGCTGCTCTTATTTTGGAGCGAATGATAAGTACAAAAGCATTATCGTCATCTGAAGCTAAACCTGTTTTCAATAGCTTCGACCCAAAAATTAAAAACAGTGTTTCTGGCAAAAAAATAGCTTCTATCCTCAACAGGCCTAAAAATCCAACTGCAATAGGTGAAAAAGCTCCTGTTTTTGAAGGGCCATCACCAAATGGAGATTTAATTAATTTGGAAGCTGTCAAAGGAAAAGTAACGATAATCGATTTTTGGGCTTCATGGTGCCGTCCTTGTCGCATAGAAAACCCTAATTTAGTAAGACTTTACAAGCGAATGCATGATAAGGGTCTTGAGATTATTGGAGTTTCTTTAGATAAAAGTAAAGCAAGTTGGGAAAGAGCCATCAAGGACGATGGGCTTAATTGGAATCACGTTTCAAACCTTCAGTACTGGAAAGATCCCATTGCTATACTATATGGGGTGAGAAGTATCCCAGCTGCATTTGTTTTAAATAAAGATGGGGTTATTGTTGCAAAAAATCTAAGAGGAAAACAACTCGATGCTAAAATCGAAGAGCTTTTAAAACAATAGATTACTACTGACTATATTTTATTTTAACTCAATTTTAAAGAATTTAATTATTTTTTTTGAAAAGTATCACACCTGTTAAAAGTGAAACAATTATCAGAAGAACCAGGGTTGTAAATGATTTTTGAACAACCCAAGGTGCTAGAATTAAAGTTGCAGCTATTCCACCAATAGCTCCTCCGAAATGAGCAGTGTGACCTATGTTGTCTTGTTGTTTTTTCATACCAAAGAGAGTGTAAACCAAATAACCTACACCAAAAACATATCCTGGTAATGGAACAGGAAAAAAAATAAAGCTTAATCTCATTTCTGGAACCATTAATATGGTTGCGTATAAAATTCCCATAATTGCTCCACTCGCACCTACTGCATTATAATATAAATTTTCTCTGTGGAAATAAAAAGCAAAAAGATTACCTGCAGTTAAGCACGATAAGTATAAAATTAAAAAATTAAAAAATCCGAGACCTACTAATGCTTTAGGCCCAAAAAGATATAAAGTAAACATGTTGAATCCCAGATGCGACCAATCAACATGTAAAAATGCAGAGCTAATAATCCTATACGATTGTCCTCTTTTTATTGCAGCAACATTAAATTTAAATTTATTGAAGAATAAAGAGTCATTAAAACCTTTTAAAGAAACTATTAGGTTCATTAAAATTATTCCTAAAATTATTGGTGAAAGTGATTGCATTTTGAATATAAAATTGGGCTTAAATATACTTATATTTACAAAAAAAATTGTGCAGTTAATTGTTTTCCTAATAAGCTATCCCATTTTAATTGGGATTTCCATCTTACCTCATTTCATGCTTTATGGTTTATCCGATTTTCTTTATCTAACTCTTTACAAAACATTTGGTTACAGAAGAAAAGTGATTCGTAAAAATTTAAATTTATGTTTTCCTGATAAAAACTCAAAAGAAATCCAGAATATTGAACGAGCTTTTTACAAACATCTTTGTGACATTTTTGTTGAGATGATTAAAGCTCTTACGATTTCAAAAAAGCAGGTTTTGAATCGTTTTAAATTCAAAAACACAGAATTAGTCAATAAGTACCTAAGAAATAACAAAGGTGTTGTTTTGGTTTGTGGACATTATTCAAGCTGGGAGGGAATGCTTTCAATAGGATATCATATTGAAGGAAAAGGATACGCTGTTTATACTCCCCTAACCAATAAATACTACGAAAGATTAATTGTAAAGTCTAGGGAGAAGCACCTTATTCATTTAGGTTCTCGATACAATGTATTGAGTGATGTTAACCACAATCAAAAAAACAATATTACTTATATATACGGTTTGGCTGCAGATCAATCTCCTCAACCAAAACCCAAAACCTATTGGAGAACATTCATGGATATTGAAGTTCCTGTTTTTAATGGGGCAGAACAAATGGCGGTAAAATTTGATTTACCAGTAGTGTTTGCAGATATTAACAGAATAAAACGAGGATATTATGAAATCAATATTGACATGATTTCAGAAAACCCTACAGAAACTAAAAAAAATGAAATTACTGATCTCTTTACAGAAAGATTAGAAAAGCAAATTCGAAATGATCCTTCTCAATACTTTTGGACCCATAATCGTTTTAAACATATGGCTAAAAAACCGCTCTAACAATTTAAAGACAGTAACTTGTCTCTGAATCCATTCATCAATTCATCAGCTAATTTCTGTGTTGGAGCTTCGGTATATAC
>JAURBD010000138.1 GCA_030829155.1 Flavobacteriaceae bacterium | reverse complement strand
TCGATCAATCAGAGTCAAAAGTTCTATTTCTTTTGGGCGACCAAAAGACTCAATGGCAGTTAAAGCTGCTCGAATGCTTCGACCAGTATATAAAACATCATCAATAAAAACAATACATTTATCTTCAACAAGAACGTTCATCTGCATCGTATTCGCTGCATGGGGTTTATCACCTCTTCTAAAATCATCTCGAAAAAAAGTAGTATCAAGCTTACCGAATGCAACAAATTCTACTCCATAATTTGTTTTAAGTAAGGTAATTAATCGATCTAAAACAAAGGCTCCTCGGGGTTGAAGACCTATCAATACTGTATTTGAAAAATCAAGGTGCTTCTCAATCAATTGGCAAGCAAGACGATGTAAGAGGATGTCTATTTGATGCTCGTTAAGAAGAAGCTTGGGCTGCATGCCTTTGGTTTTATTTACAAAAATATTATTTTTTATCTAGTGATCTTGATTTATGGACATAAAAAAACCCTCATTTTACAAAGAGGGTTTTTTAAGGTATGATAGAAAAAAATTATTTCCCTTCCATCTTTTGTTTCAAATCTGCTAAAGCATCTAAATCTCCAAGAGTAGTCTTTTCAGAGTTACTTACTGCCATTTTCTTAGTTGCTTTACGCATGTTATTACGCTCTTCTTCTTTGAATAATGCAGTATGAGAGGCTACAACACGCTTAAATTCTTTATTGAACTCAATAACTTTAAAGGTTGTCTCTTCTCCAAGACCAAGTTTAGTCCCATCCTCTTTTTCAAGATGACGCGAAGGTACAAAGGCAGTAACATGCTCGTTGAAGTTTATAGTTGCTCCTTTGTCAACAATTTCGGATAACTGAGTCTTGTGTTTTGTATCAACGGCAAATTCAGTCTCATATTTATCCCATGGGTTATCCATAGTTTGTTTGTGACCTAGACTTAGTTTACGTCCTTCAACATCCAATTCTAGAACAATAACCTCGATTGTATCTCCAACCGTCAAAATTTCGGATGGGTGTTTTACTTTCTTAGTCCAAGATAAATCTGAAATATAAACTAAACCATCAATTCCTTCTTCTAATTCAATAAATACTCCAAAGTTTGTAAAGTTTCTTACAATACCTGAATGCTTAGATTGAATCGGATACTTAGATGTAATATCCGTCCAAGGATCTTGACTTAATTGCTTTATCCCTAGTGACATTTTACGGGTTTCGCGATCTAATGTTAAAATCACTGCTTCTACCTCGTCTCCAACTTTCACAAAATCTTGAGCCGAACGCAAATGGGTTGACCAAGACATTTCTGAAACGTGAATCAAGCCTTCAACTCCGTCTTCAATTTCGATAAATGCACCGTAATCTGCTATTACAACTACTTTACCTTTGACTTTTTCACCTTCTTTTATTGTGTCTCCCAATTGATCCCATGGATGAGCGCTCAATTGTTTTAATCCCAGTTGAATTCTGGATTTGTTATCATCAAAGTCTAAAATTACCACATTGAGTTTTTGATCCAACTCTAAAATCTCATTCGGGTGATTAATTCGGCTCCAAGAAAGATCTGTGATGTGAATTAATCCATCCACACCTCCAAGGTCTATAAATACTCCGTAGGAAGTAATATTTTTAACTGTTCCTTCCAGAACTTGACCTTTTTCAAGTTGTCCAATGATTTCTTTTTTCTGCTCTTCAATATCAGCTTCAATCAACGCTTTGTGGGATACAACAACGTTTTTGAATTCTTGGTTAATTTTAACAACCTTGAATTCCATTGTTTTATTAACGTACTGATCGTAGTCGCGAATTGGTTTTACATCAATTTGAGATCCAGGCAAGAATGCTTCAATTCCAAAAACATCTACAATCATTCCTCCTTTAGTTCTGCATTTTACAAAACCGTTTACGACTTCGCCTGTGTCGTGTGCATTGTTAACGCGATCCCATGCCTTAATCACACGTGCTTTACGGTGAGAAAGTATCAATTGCCCTGTTCTGTCTTCACGAGCATCTACGATTACCTCTACTTTATCTCCAATTTTAAGGTCTTGATTGTAACGGAATTCGTTAAGAGAAATAACTCCTTCTGATTTTGCGTTGATGTCGATGATTGCCTCACGGTCGGTCATAAAGACAACCTTTCCTTCAATCACATCTTCATCTGCTGTGTCTACGAAATTTTCTTTTACTAAGGTTTCAAATTCTAACAGTTGAGCATCTTCAATTACATCGATTCCCTCTTCGTAATTATGCCAATTAAAATTTGATAAAAAATCCTCTGCATTATTTGCAGTGGGTAGCGATTGGGCATCTTGTGGAGCAGTTTGCTCTGTTGCCTCTTGCGGAGTGTTGTTTTCTTCAGCCATTGCCGATAAAATTTGTATCCTGTTGTTTTGTAGAACTTTAAATGAAAACATACAGAAGTTGTTCTTAATTTTTTAGATCTCTCGTTCTACTTAATCATGAGAGTGCGCAAATGTAGGGATAATCTATTGATAGACAAAGTACAGAATACTATTTTTAAAAATTCCTTTTTTCTTAATTCTACAAGATGATTAATAAGGGTTATATTTTATTAAATTAGTTTCTTCATTTTAAACTCAAAAAATGCCATTAGAAAAGAAAAACTTCTGGGAAAATGTTTATAGTACCAAAACACCCCAACAAGTAAGTTGGACCCAAGAAAACCCCAAAACTTCATTGAACTTCATTAAAAACAGTGACTTAGAAAAAAAATCAGCCATAATTGATGTTGGCGGTGGAGACAGCCTTTTGGTTGATTATTTATTGAAAGAAGGATACACTAACCTTACCGTATTGGATATTTCAGAGCAGGCAATTGAACGTGCAAAAAAACGACTAGGTACTCTAGGAAATATCGTAAATTGGATTGTTTCTGATGTTATGAACTTTGAGTCCTCAAAACCTTTTGATCTATGGCATGATAGAGCCACTTTTCACTTTCTAACTAATGATTCAGAAATAAGCGCATACAAAAAACTTGTTGTTCAACATGTAACTCAGTATGTAGTGATGGCTACATTCTCAAAAGACGGTCCAATTAAGTGCAGTGGACTCGAGATAACGCAATACAATGAAAAGGAATTGACCTCCATTTTTCAACCTACATTTAAGCTTCTAAATTCCAAACAAGAAGATCATCAAACTCCTTTTAATACGATTCAAAATTTCCAATTCGTTCATTTAACAAAACATGGAAAATAGTTAGTATTTTGAATTTATTGTCGAAAACATTAGGACTAAAGTAGTTTCAATAGAAACATTTGTAGTATCGATTTCCAATGCATCTTCTGCTTTTTTTAAGGGAGAAATAAGTCGAGTACTGTCTTGATGATCTCGGTCGATTACGTTCTTTAAAATATCTTCTAAAACCACT
>JAURBD010000004.1 GCA_030829155.1 Flavobacteriaceae bacterium | reverse complement strand
GGCGCATCTATAGCAGAGCCGGGGGAATTTACAAAAAGGGCTTATATGAACGGTAAAATGGACCTTTCTGAAGCCGAGTCTGTTTCTTCAATAATACATGCGAAATCTTTGGCTGGTGTTCGCTCTGGAATTAAAAATTTAAAAGGTTCTCTTTCTGGTTCTGTTTATGAAATTAAAAAAACTATTATAGGTTTTATTGCCAACCTAGAATTTAACCTTGATATTTCAGAAGACGATCTGCAGCCCAACCTAATAAATAATACTCTTGCAGAGGTTAAACAACAAATACACACCTTAGACACCTGTATAAAAAACTTTAAAGAGTCTCAGTTTTTTCAAGAAGGAGCCTCTGTGGTCCTTGCAGGCCCTCCAAACGCAGGCAAGTCTACCCTCTTCAACTTGTTAATAAATAAAAAACACTCTATTGTAACCCCGGAAGAGGGAACAACTCGAGATGTTGTGGAAAAAAGTTTATTTATAAAACAGCTACCTATAACACTAAAAGATACGGCTGGAATTAGAGGGAGCCAAAGCGAGGCTGAAAGACAAGGAATATTAAAATCAAAAGAGGAGGTTTTGGACGCTGATTTAGTGATAATGTTTGATAAAAAACCAAAGAGTTCACCCACAAACCATATTTATGTTTTTAATAAATCTGACATAGCTAAAACAACGGACAATTATGATATTCATATCTCTGCTAAAAAAAATAAAAAAATTCAAGACCTTAAAAACATGATTTATAAGAATCTTGTTGGGGTGTTTACGCCCGGAGAAATTTTATTAACCTCAAAAAGACAGCTAGCGGCTATTTGCGGGGCCTCAAAACACCTTAAGCGTGCATATGGCCTTTTAAAGGAAAACAACTCGCTTGAGCTTGTCGTTGAAGATTTAAACTTATGTATAAGTGCGCTTGATAAAATAACAACAAAAACAACAAGGGATGATATACTTGACAGTGTTTTTTCCTCTTTTTGTGTAGGTAAATAGTTTCACGTGAAACGCTTAGATACAAAATATCAGGTTGTTGTGGTTGGAGGTGGACACGCCGGCCTAGAGGCTGCGCTTATATCACACAAAAGGGGTGTAAAAACTCTTTTGATATCTATGGATAAGGGCTCTGTGGGCAGAACCTCTTGTAACCCAGCAATTGGTGGGTTAGCAAAAGGCCAAATGGTAAAAGAGGCAGATGTTTTGGGCGGTATTATGGGAGTTTTTGCTGACCAATCAACACTACAAAGCAAAACACTAAACACGTCAAAAGGGAGGTCTGTTTGGTCTCCAAGATCTCAAATAGACAAAAATCTTTATGAAAAAATAGCTCAGCTTCACACATTAGATGTTGGGTTAGATGTGTATGAGGGCGAAGTTGTTGGTTTAGACATAAAAAACAACAGTGTTTGTGGCGTTGTTTTAAAAAACAATAAAAAAATATTATGTGAATCAGCAATATTGACGTGCGGAACATTTTTAAACGGAATAATACATATTGGGAAAAAACAGATACGCGCAGGCAGATATAATGAAAAAAGGTCAAAGGGAATTACGGAGTTTTTAAATTCTATTGGTCTCTCCTCTGGAAGGTTAAAAACCGGAACACCTCCAAGAATTAAGAGGTCTTCTGTTGATTGGACTCAAGGAGAAAAAGACTTGGGTGATAAAAAACCAAAACCTCTATCATATAGAACTAAAAACTTTAATCCAAAAAACGAGCCTTGTTTTGCCTTTAGAACAAAAACAGAAACCCATGATATGATTTTAAAAAATCTTTCTTCCTCTGCGATGTATTCTGGAAAAAACATGGCAACAGGCCCAAGATATTGCCCTTCTATAGAAGATAAGGTTTATAAATTCAAAAACAACCCGTCTCACCTCTTACAATTAGAGCCAGAGTGGACAAGGTCTGAACAAATTTATGTCAACGGTTTTTCAACCAGTCTTTCAGAAGATATACAGCTTAGGTGCTTAAAAACCGTGGATGGCCTTCAAAATGTTGAATTTATTAGGCCTGGGTATGCAATTGAATATGACTTTTTTCACCCTTCTCAACTAAAAAACACCCTAGAAAGCAAGGCAGTTGATGGTCTTTTTTTAGCTGGCCAAATAAATGGAACTTCTGGATATGAGGAGGCATCTTCGCAGGGTATACTGGCAGGAATAAATGCCTCGTGTTATATTTTAAATGAAGAACCTTTGGTTTTAAAAAGAGATGACGCCTATATAGGTGTATTAATAGACGATTTAATTCTTAAAGACACAAACGAACCATACAGAATGTTTACATCTCGTGCTGAATATAGACTTCAGCTAAGATCTTCTAACGCAGATCAAAGATTGTTAAAATATTCTATAAAATATAATTTATTAGATAAAAAAACAGTGGAAATGCTTTCAAAAAAAATCAAAAAAACACAAAACATGGTTAATATGTTAGAAAAAAAAAGCGTTAAACCTGCTGAAATAAATGATAGGCTTATTTCACTGGGAGAAAAAGAGATAAAGGAATCACAAAAAATATCAAATATATTAAAAAGACCTTCTGTTTTAATAAAAGATTTTAATATAAATAACGAAAAATCTGAGGGATTAAATAGTTTTTTAGAAGATGAAGTATTGTTCGAGGCAGAAACAATTATTAAATACAGTGGTTATATAAATAAACAAAAAAAAGAAATAGATAAAATTAAAATATATGAGGAAATGATTATTCCTAAAAACTTCGATTATAATCAAATTAAAAGTCTTTCAAATGAAAGTAGAGAAAAATTTATTAACATAAAACCCCAAACAGTGGGACAGGCGCAAAGAATAAATGGTATTAGACCAACTGATATTTCAATTTTATTAGTATATTTAAGGCGTCCGTTTCACGTGAAACAAATATGAAAAAAATTATATATATAATATTATTAATTAACTTAGTTTTCTCTCAAGAGGAAATTTTATTAGACAGGGTTGCTTCTGTTGTTGAAAATAAAATAGTTTTAATGAGCGACGTGGTCTTGGCTGCTAATGCTGTTGCTGCACAGCAAAAAATAAATCCAAACACCAACCCCTCTGTATATAAAAAATTATTAGAAGATTCTAGAGAAAGCATGGTTGAGCAGTTATTAATAATCGAAATGGCCGAACAAGACTCTATAGAGATTTTAGATAAAGATGTAGACAAAGCCTTAAACCAACAAATTGAAAACATTATATCTCAAACAGGTGGAAAAGAACAAGCTGAGGCTGTTTTAGGAAAAAAAATATCAGAATTTAAAAGATCATATAGAGATGATATGAGAGGAAAGCTTTTAGCTGAAAAATATACCTCATCACTAACTTCCTCAATTAGTGTTACTCGAGGAGATGTGATTGATTTTTATAATACTTATAAAGATAGTATTCCCTCATTTCCAACCCTATATAAAACACACCACATATTGTTAGAAATTAAACCATCTGAAAAATCTCAAAAAGCCTCATATGAAAAAACCTTAAATATAAAAAAAGAAATAACTCAGGGTTTAAATTTTGAAGAGGCGGCAAAAAAATATTCATCTGACCCGGGCTCAAAAGATAAGGGTGGTAATTTGGGTTATGTTTCTCGTGGAGTTTTTGTAGATGAATTTGAAAAAGTTGTATTTACTGTTGAAAAAAATAAATTAACAGACCCTATTAAAACACAATATGGCTATCACTTAATTGAGGTTTTAGAAAGGACAGGAGAAAAAGTTTTAGCTAGACATATATTAATAAGAAATGAAATAACAGACTTTGATAAAAAAGAAACATATGAGAAGGCAAATAAAATCAAAAACAATATAAAATCCTTCGACGATTTTTATAAAGCTGCACAAGAATTTTCAGATGATAAAACAAGTAATTCTAACGGAGGTTTATTAGGAATGATAGACCTAGAATACTATCAGGTTCCTGAAATAAAAAATGTAATAAAAGATATAAATGTAAAAACCATAAGCAGTCCAACTCTTACTAATTTTGGTTATCATTTAATTTGGGTAGAAAATATTAAAGAGGGTGGTACACCAGATCTTGAAAATAATTGGTTAGATTTAAAAGAGCTGGCCTTAAATAAGAAAAAATCTGATTGGTATAATAATTGGATACAGGATGTAAAAAATAAATTTTATATAAAAAGAAATCCACTAACTTATCCACAATTAGGTGGATAATTTTTTTAAATAAATTTTTCTATTTTATTAACAATTAATCAACAGAATATCTACTTACAATATTTTTAAATAAAAATTAATTTTATCTCTATAAAATATTATAAATATTAGTTATCAACATATAAAGATATATAATATTAATAATAGTTTTTTATATATAAGTATTTAATAAATATATAGGCTAGTTAAAGCTTGTTCTGAAACCATTATTATTTTAATATTGAAGGTTAATTATGAATATTTCAACTACAAAAAAAGAACTTCAACAGGCATTTTCAAAATTAACTAAAACAACGCAACTAAAGTCTCAAAACCCATTAGTAAATTATACTTATATATCCTCTTCAGCAGCTGGGGTGATGTTACATTCTACAGATCTGGAAGTGGGTGTAAAAACTCAAATTAATGCCTCTGTTAATAATAATGGAGAGGGTTTGTTTCCTACTTCAGAGATGAATGATATAATTAATGTTGTAGATGATGGTAGAATAGATATAGAAATTTCTGGACCTCATATCAATATTAAGTCTGAAAAGGGAGTTTCTTTTGATATCCCTACAGTTCCATTTCAAGAATATCCTGATATGCCTGAAAATAAACACGAAAATCTGTATTGTATTGATACAGTAAATTTAAAGGAGATTATATCTTCTTTATTATATGCAGTTAATAATGAACCAACTAAACCAGCCTTAAATGGAGCATGTTTTAATTTTTTAGAAGATATTGTAGATTTTGTGGCTACTGATGGTCATAGGCTTATTAAAATTTCAAAACAAAACACGACAAGCATTTTAGGTTCTTATATTATACCAAAGAAGTTTTTATCTATTTTGGGATCTTTTTTAGAGGGACAATCTGAAACTAATTTAGTTATTAGTGGAGATTATATTTTTACTAATAATAAAAAGGATGTTTTTTATTCAAAGATAATTGATGAAAAATACCCTAATTATAATGCTGTTATTCCTGAAGAAAATCCGTTGGTGTTGAAAGCTGATAAAAATGAAATGCTCAATAATATTAAAGCAGCCTCTATAGTAACAAACAAAAACACAAATCAAATTTCTTTAAATCTTTCTGAGGGTAAAGTTTATTTTAAAAGTGTTAATCAACCAGAAAGTAAAACCGTTCACGCCCCTTTAAAATCTGCTAAATATTCTGGTGAAGATGTATCAATAGGTTTTAATGCTATCTATTTAAAAGAGGCTATTTCTAAATATTCAAACGAAGAAATTATTTTTACTTTTAAAGATTCTTTGTCTGCTACACTATTCTTACCTAAAATAAATGATCAAAAAACTATTATACTATTAATGCCGGTGAGGATAAATGACTAAAAATAATTATGGTGCAGATAAAATATCCGTTTTAAAAGGATTAGAGGCGGTTAGAAAAAGACCTGCTATGTATATTGGTGATGTTGGAAAAAGAGGATATCACCATCTTGTTAGCGAAGTAGTTGATAATAGTATTGACGAGGCTTTAGCTGGTCATTGTAGTTCTATAATAGTAACAATTAAAAATGATGGTTTTATATCTATTGAGGACGACGGTAGAGGTATACCTGTAGAAATACATAAAACAGAAGGAAAGCCTGCGTTAGAAGTTGTAATGACAGTTTTACATGCAGGTGGAAAATTTGATAAAAACACTTATAAGGTTTCTGGTGGTCTACATGGAGTAGGTGTATCTGTAGTTAATGCATTATCCGAATCTTTAATTGCTGAAGTCCATAGAGATGGAAATCATTATAGACAAGAGTATATCATAGGCCAACCAACGACGGGCGTAGAAAAGGTAGGAAAAAGTAATAAAACAGGAACAATTATATCATTTAAACCAGATCATTCAGTTTTTACACACAAAGGATTTGAAGAAGAAATAATAAAAGGAAGATTAAAAGAGTTAGCTTATTTAAATAAAAACCTATCTATCACAATGGTTAATGAGCCAGAAGAAACAAAAACAGAATATTGTTTTCCGGGAGGACTTTCCGACTTTGTAAAATATTTAGATGGAGGAGAGGACCTAATTCATGATGAGATTATATCGGTTTCAAGAGAAGATATTGAGGTTCCCGTTGATTTAGCCCTTAGATATAGTACAAACTATAATAGTAATATATTTTCATTTGTAAATAATATTAATACAATAGAAGGGGGAACTCACCTTTCTGGATTTAGATCTGCTTTAACAAGAGCGTTGAATAGTTATGCAAATAAAAATGACCTAATTAAAACAAAAAAAAATGAAAAATTTTCTTTATCCGGAGATGACTTCAGAGAAGGTTTAACAATTGTTCTTTCTGTAAAGGTTCAAGAACCACAATTTGAAGGACAAACAAAAACAAAACTAGGAAACGGTGAAGTCAAAGGAATGGTGGACAATATTGTTTACGATGGAATACAGGCCTTTTTAGAACAAAATCCTAAAGTAGGTAAAAAAATTATAGAAAAAGCGGCGGAGGCAGCTCGAGCTAGAATAGCCGCAAAAAAAGCTAGAGAGCTTGTAAGAAAAAAATCAGGACTAGGGTCAACAACCCTCCCAGGAAAATTGGCCGACTGCTCAAACAAGGATCCGCTTCAGTGCGAACTTTTTTTGGTTGAGGGCGATTCAGCTGGAGGTACAGCTAAACAGGGGAGAGACAGAAGAACTCAGGCTATCTTACCCTTAAGAGGAAAGGTTATTAACTCTGAAAAAGCAAGAGAAGACAAACTTTTAGCAAACAATGAAATACAATCTATTATAACAGCTCTTGGTTGTGGTTTCGGTGAAGATGAAGATGACCCTAGTAGCTTTAATCCTGAAAAATTAAGATATCATAAAATAGTTATTATGACAGATGCTGATGTAGATGGTAGTCATATTAGAACCCTTCTGTTAACATTCTTTTGGAGAAAAATGAAGAGTCTTGTACAGGGAGGTTTTTTATATATGGCTATGCCACCCCTATATAAAATGAAGCAAGGAAAAAAAGAAAGATATGCCTACACAGACGAAGAAAGAGATCAGGTTTTACAAAGAATGGAGTCTGAAAATAAAGCTAAAATTGACATTCAAAGATATAAGGGTTTAGGGGAAATGAATGCAGAGCAGCTTTGGGATACAACAATGAACGCAGAAACAAGAACGTTAATGCAGGTTACGGTTGATCATATTATGGAAGAAGAAACAAATATTAGATTTAGAGAGTTAATGGGAACAGAGGTAGAACACAGAAGATCTTTTATAACAGAAAGAGCAAAATTCGCAACAAACATAGATATATAAAATGGATCTAGGTAGAGATAACATATTAGATAAACAGTTAGTAAAAGAGCTTGAGGAAAGTTATTTAAATTATTCAATGTCGGTTATTATGTCGAGAGCTCTTCCTGATGCAAGAGATGGACTAAAACCTGTACACAGAAGAATTCTTTTTAGTATGAGCGAAATGTCTGCAATGTGGAACAGGCCTTATAAAAAATCTGCTAGAGTAGTTGGAGAGGTTTTGGGTAAGTATCACCCTCACGGCGATAGCTCAATTTATGACGCAATGGTTAGAATGGCACAAGAATTTTCTATGAGACATGAGCTTGTTCAGGGGCAAGGAAACTTTGGGTCTATTGATGGAGACAGGGCAGCTGCAATGAGATATACTGAATCCAGAATGTCTAAAATTGGAAGCGAGCTTTTAAGAGATATAGACAAAGAAACAATTCCCTGGACAACAAACTTTGATGAAACCTTAAAAGAGCCGGCTGTTCTTCCGGCGGTATACCCAAACCTGCTTGTTAATGGATCTGAGGGAATTGCTGTTGGAATGGCAACCAAAATTCCACCCCACAATCTTTCAGAGTTGGTTGACGGGTTAGTAGAGTTAATGTCTAATCCAGAAGCTGAGGTTAAAGACCTAATGAGACACATAAAAGGACCAGATTTTCCAACTTTTGGAAAAGCTCTTGGGGCTCAGGGTATAATTGATGCCTATGAAACAGGAAGAGGTAAGGTTGTTATGCAAGGAAGGGCTCATGTAGAACCCGCTTCAAAAGGAAGAGACTCCTTAATTATTACAGAGTTACCATATCAGGTAAATAAAGCAAACCTAATTGAAAAAATAGCATATCTAGCCAGAGATAAAAAAATTGAAGGAATTGCAGAAATAAGAGACGAGTCCGACAAAGATGGAATGAGGGTTGTTATTGAAATAAAAAGAGATGCTGTTCCCGAGGTTGTTTTAAATCAACTATATAAACAAACTCAACTACAAGACACTTTTGGAATAATCTTATTGGCCCTAGTAGACGGCACACCAAAGGTTATGAACCTAAAAGAAATTTTGGAAGTGTTTATAGCTTTTAGGCTAGACGTTGTTGTAAAGAGAACAAAATTTGATTTAGCAAAAGCAGAAGCTAGGGCACACATATTAGAGGGCTTAAAAATTGCCTTAAAAAATATTGATAAAATCGTTGAAACGATTAAAAAAAGCAAAGACCCCGTTTCTGCAAAAGAAGCTCTAATGGAGGGTTTTGGCCTTTCAGAAAAACAGTCACAGGCTATTTTAGATATGAGGCTTCAGAGGTTAACAGGTTTAGAGACAGATAAAATTATTAGTGAGTATAAAGATATTATTCAACACATTTCTGAACTAAAAGGAGTTCTAGAAAGCAAATCAAAAAGAATGGAAATAATAAAAGAAGAGCTTTTAGAGGTTAAAGAAAAATATGGAGAAGAAAGAAGAACGGAAATAATAAAAGACTTTACAACCCTTAGTATTGAAGACATGATAGCGGAAGAGGAAATGGTTTTAACCATAACACATAACGGTTATATAAAAAGAACAAGTCTGAGCACCTATAGAAGCCAAAGAAGAGGTGGAAGAGGGGTTCAGGGAGCAAGCTCTAGAGACGAAGATTTTGTAGAACATCTTTTTGTAGCAAACACACACAGCTATATTTTATTTTTTACAGACAAGGGAAAGTGTTATTGGGTAAAGGTTTATGATATAACAGAGGGTGGAAGAGCTGCCAAAGGAAGAGCAATTGTTAACCTTATTGGGTGTGAAGCTGACGAAAAAGTAAGCGCATTTATAAGCGTTAAAGAATTTAACGAAGATCATTTTGTGGTGATGGCAACAGAAAAAGGAATGGTTAAAAAAACAAAGCTTTCGGCATACTCAAACCCAAGAAAAAAAGGCATTTATGCTGTTGAGATAAGAGACGGAGACAGACTAATAGAGGCAAGAGTTTCTACTGGAGATAACGATATTTTATTGGGAACAAGAAACGGAAAGTCTATTAGGTTTTCAGAAGAGCAAATAAGACCAAGCGGCAGAAAAACAATGGGGGTAAAAGGAATAACCCTTAGCTCGGAGGATGACAGGCTCGTTGGTATGTTGTTAATAAAAAGAGAGGGTACCACAGTGTTGGTTGCCACAGAAAAGGGTTTTGGAAAAAGAACAGAGATATCCCAATATCGCGCTCAAAAAAGAGGTGGTAAGGGTATATTAACCATGAAAACCACAGAAAAAGTCGGAAAAATGGTAACAATTAAAGAGGTTGTAGATAAAGACGACCTTATGATTATTACAAACCAAGGAGTCTTAATAAGGCAGCCGGTTGCTCAAATAAGAGCTATAGGAAGAGCAACGCAAGGGGTTAAGCTTATAAAATTAGGAGAGGGAACGCTGGTTTCATCTATCGCTAGAATAATGACAGAAGAAGAGGGTGGCGACGACAACTCTCCAGAAGAGGTCGACAATGAAAACAATAACTCAAAAACTGAAGAAGCTACAAGCTAGCCTCCCACAAAACAAAAAAATCAAATTGGTGGTTGTCACCAAAACCAGAGCGTCCAATGAAATAGAAGAAGCAATATCTGCTGGAGCGGTGTCAATAGGAGAAAACAAGATTCAAGAAGCAGAAAAAAAATTTCCAAACATTAATAATTTAAAAAATGTAGAAAAAAGGCTTATAGGAAACCTGCAATCAAACAAAACAAACAAGGCAGTAAAACTTTTTGATGTTATAGACACGGTAGATACAGAAAAAATTGCAAAAAAAATTTCTAATGCAGCAAAAAAGATAAACAAAATACAAAGAGTGTTGGTTCAAATAAATAGCAGTGGAGAAAAAGCTAAGTCAGGCTTTTTGTTGGGAGAAAAAGATAAAATTCAAAGGTGTGCTGAAAACAAGAATATTAAAATAGAAGGCCTTATGACAATGGGGCCCAACACAAAAAATAAAAAAGAAATAGAAAGGGCTTTTAAGGAAACAAAAGAGCTTTTTGACTCTCTTAACAAAAGCGAATCGCTAAAAATGAAAACCCTTTCAATGGGTATGAGCGGGGATTATCAGATAGCAATACAACAGGGATCTACAGCTATAAGATTAGGCACAGCTATTTTTGGAGAAAGACCTAAAATTGTCTAGGCTTAAGCTTTGGTTTAACACCGATTTTTATAAAAGATTGTTTGGGGTTGGGCCCGCCTGTTTTTTGGGTACAGGGCTGTTAGCCTTGTTGTTGTGCAGGGTTGAAAGATCGCTCGAAATGCAGACATATTATCTTACAGGGGGCTGGTTTTGGATTCCCTTCCTTCTTTTGTTGGCTGAGGCGGTTTTCATTTTGGTTTGGGCAATCCTTAGCCTACCCATAAAACAAAGAGGAAAAAAACTATCTACAAAAGGTGTTTATTCTTTTGTCCGGCACCCAATTTATACAACAATAGTTTTTCACTTTAACATATTATGTTCTCTTTGGTTGGGTTCATATATATTATTAATATCTATTCCCGCCCAATACCTTTTATGGTCAAAAGCTGTTGTTTTTGAAGAGCAATACCTTGTTGGTATATTTGGACAAGAATATTTAGATTATATGTCGCGCGTTTCAAGGTTTTTACCCTGGAGGTAGCCAACATCAAATAGGAGAAGAAATGAAAAAATTAATTTTAACAATTTTATTAATGGGAGCAGTTATGTCACAAGAAAAACACCACGGATTTGAATATATAAAAGAATCTGGGGGCATAAAGGAATATAAGATGATATCAAACGGACTAACCGTTTTAATCAAGGAAGACAGAACAGCGCCAGTTGCCACATTTATGGTAACATATAGGGTTGGGTCTGTTAACGAGGCTACCGGACACACGGGAGCAACACATCTTTTAGAGCACCTCATGTTTAAGGGGTCAAAAAATTATAGAAATGGGAAAGCTGATATAGTTTTAGATTCGGTTGGTGCAAGAACAAACGCCACAACCTGGACTGACAGAACAAACTATTTTGGAACCCTTCCAAGTAAACACCTAAATACAATAATTGACATAGAAGCAGACAGAATGAGGGGTGCTATAATAGCAGAAGAAGACAGACAGTCAGAGATGACTGTTGTGCGAAACGAATTTGAAAGAGGTGAAAACAGCCCACAAAGAGTTTTAGACCAACATATTTGGTCAATGGCTTTTCAGGCCCACCCTTATCACCACTCAACAATCGGTTGGAAGTCCGATATAGAAAATATGTCAATAGAAAAGCTTAGAGAGTTTTATGACACATACTATTGGCCCAACAACGCGACAGCAACAATTGTTGGAGACGTGTCCGTTGAAGAGGGCCTAAAAATGATAAAAAAACATTTTGGACAAATAAGAAAAAGCAAACACGAAATACCAAAAGTCTATACAACAGAGCCAAAACAAGAAGGACAAAGAAGGGTGATGTTAAATAGGGTTGGACAACAAGGAGTTGTTGGAGTTGCCTTTAAAAGCCCCCCAGCAACAAGCGAGGATATGGCCCCTATGATTGTTTTAGGGTCTATACTTTCTTCTGGAAAAAACAGCCGATTTTATAAGGAGATTACAGATAAGGGGTTGGTTACCTCCGTTTCCGCATCTCCAAGTCAGTTCAAATATGAAGGGTTGTTTGAGGTATATGCAAGCCTCACTCCAGGGTCTAGTCACGAGCAAGTTGAAAAACTAATTGTTCAAGAGCTAGAAAAAATTAAAAAGACCGGAGTTAACGAAAAAGAAACCGAAAAAGCAAAAACAAAGCTAATTACATCCAGACTGTTTTCCCAAGACGGCTCATATGCTGTAGCCGGGGGCTTAAATGAGGCAATTGCTAGCGGGGACTGGACTCTATATACTACATATGAAGAAAAAATTAAAAACGTTTCTATAGAGGATGTTAAAAGGGTGGCAAATAAATATATTGTAAATCAAAAAAGCACAGTTGGATATTTTATACCCGAAAACCCAGGAGCAAGCGAAAGCCTTGAGAGAGGGGCAGAGGCGCACAGGCACCACAACGGACCCTACGCTCTTAAGAATAGCAGCGCTGAAGAAACGGGGGGTTTTGTTAAAAACGTAGAGGTTTCTGAACCAATAGGTGGAGTGTTTTTATATACACTAAAAAGAGGGTCTGGCGTTGTTACTTTAAACGGAAGCATGTTGGGCGGAAGTAATTATGCAGAAGAAAAAAAACTTATACCCTCTCTTGTTGTTTCAATGTTAGATCAGGGAACTAAATCAAAAACCAAGTTTGAAATAAGCGATCAACTTGAAAGTGTAGGAGCAAGGTTGGGTTTTGGTTCGGGGGCAGCGAGAGTGTCTTTTAGCGGAAAGTTTTTAGAAAAAGACACAGAGCTTGTCTTTGAACTGTTGGCAGAGCAGCTGCAACAACCAGCATTTAATAAAGAAGAACTCGACAAGGTGTTAAAAAGAAGGGAGGCAGGGTTTAAAAAAAGCAAGGAAAGCACCTGGAATAACGCTTTTAATGATGTATTAAAAAATTTTTATGGTGAAGACCACCAAAACTCACCCCTATCTCCAGAAGCTGGGATAGAAGAGTTAAAAACAATCAGCGCTGAAGACTTGAGAGTGTTTCACTCCAAAAATTACGGCGTTGGATCTATGGTTGTGGTAGCTGTAGGAGACGTAGACCACAAAACGCTTTCTAATATTATTCAAAAGAATTTTGCAAAATGGAAACAGTCCCCAATTAAAGAAAAAAATGAAGAAAGAGCGGGTAAACCAAGAAAAGGACAAAAATATATAACAATGAAAGACAAAACGAGCTCAGATTTGATATACGGAATTCCTTTGAGCATAAATGAAGACCACAAAGACTTTTTACCTTTAACCGTTGGAACAAGAGCTCTTGGGGGAGCGTTTACGGCCAGGTTAATGAGGAAGGTGAGAGTTGAAGACGGACTAACATATGGTGTTTATTCTTCTTTGACGGGAACAACAAACAAAAGTCCTGGATCGTGGATTGCATATGGAACATATTCACCAGACCTACTTAAAAAAGGAGAGTCGTCAATGGAGGGGGTCTTAAGCGCTTGGGCAGAAAGTGGCATTACAAAAGAAGAGCTCAAAAGAATGAAAAGCACAATTGTAGGATCAATGCAGGTTGGGTATGATACCACAGGGGGTTTAGCTCGAGGAATTTTATCTGCTGCCGTTAACAGGGGAGGGGTTAAGTATCTTGATGATTATGCAAGCATGGTCGATCAAGTAACCTTGGAGCAGGTAAATATGGCAATTAAAGAACATATAAAAATGGAAAACATTTATAAAGTTGCGGCCGGGTCAATAGACAATGAAGGGCTCCCAACAAAATAATAAAAATATAAAAAATGATAAAAGCAATATTAGCGTGCGACGACCTAGGCGGAGTTAGCAAGGGAGGTACAATGCCTTGGCCCAAAAACTCAAAAGACCTGAAGTGGTTTAAAAAAAACACAACAGGTGGAGTGGTTGTGATGGGATCGATCACGTGGGAAGATCCGATGATGCCAGGGCCCTTACCCAACAGAAAAAACGTTTTAGCAACAACCAGAAAAAAAGACTACCCAGGAGCACACCATTATATAGATGGGGTTTTGAGTGAAGAGGTGCGGTGCATAGCAAATAAAAATAAAGAAAAAATAACATGGGTTATTGGTGGCCCAAATATTATAAATCAGTTATTGGGCGTGATAGAAGAGTTTTATTTAAGCCGCATACCCGGAGACTACGGTTGTGACACTTTTTTGCCAATAGAAAAAATAGAAAAAATGTTTAAAAAAGATTGGTCAGAAAAACACGACACAGTAGAGTTTCAAATTTGGAAAAAGGATAACCAGTGAAACAATATCTGAGCGCTCTTGAATATGTTCTTGAAAAAGGCAAAAACAGGGGAGATAGAACCGGGACAGGAACAAGAGGTGTTTTTGGTTATCAAATGCGTTTTGACTTAAGAAGCGGTTTTCCTGCAGTAACCACAAAAAGACTGGCGTGGAAGAGCGTTGTTAGCGAGCTGTTGTGGTTTTTAGAAGGAAGTACAGACGAAAGAAGGTTGGCAGAAATACATTTTGGCAAACCTAGAAAAGAGCTGTTTGAAAAGAAAACTATCTGGACAGCCAACGCAGACAAACAAGGCAGAGCGTTGGGATATACAAATACAGAAACAGAAAAACAACTGGGACCGGTGTATGGAAAGCAGTGGAGGTCTTGGGGTAAAGATGTTGGAGGAGAAGATCAGATTAAAAAAATAATATTTGACCTCAAAAACAGCCCAAACAGCAGAAGACATATTGTTAGTGCGTGGAATGTAGATAAAATTGATAAAATGGCCCTGCCCCCATGTCATACAATGTTTCAGTTCCACATTCAAGATAACGAGCTGAGTTGTCAGCTTTATCAAAGAAGCGCAGACATGTTTTTAGGGGTTCCTTTTAATATAGCCTCCTATGCTTTATTGACCCACATAATATCAAATATTTTAAAACTACAGCCGGGAGATTTTATATGGACTGGGGGAGATTGCCACATATATAGTAACCATTTTGAGCAAGTAAAAGAGCAGGTTACAAGAAAACCAAAAACAGCCCCCACCCTAGAAATGCCAAACTTTAAAAACATAGAAAGCGTGATTGCTTCTAAACCAAAAGACTTTAAGTTGGTTAACTACAAACCAATGGACAGCATTAAAGCCCCAATGGCCGTTTAGTTTTTTTCCACAATAGTTCTGAGAAACAGGTGCTTTTTGGTTTATATTCTCACCACACCACAACAAAAAAATGAGAAAAGAAAAGTTTAGAAACATTGCTATCATAGCACACGTAGATCACGGAAAAACCACCCTTGTAGATGGAATGTTGCAACAAAGCGGAACATTTAAAGCCCACCAAGAGATAGAAGATAGGGTGATGGATTCGATGGATATTGAGAAAGAGAGGGGAATTACAATCACAGCAAAAAACACAGCTGTGTATTATAAAGACATTAAAATAAATATTATGGACACCCCCGGACACGCAGACTTTGGCGGTGAGGTTGAAAGGAGTTTAAATCTTGTAGATGGAGCACTTCTGTTGGTAGATGCAAGCGAAGGCCCCCTCCCCCAGACAAGGTTTGTTTTAAAAAAAGCCCTAGATAAAGATATTCCAATAATTTTAGTTATTAATAAAATTGACAGGCCGGATGCACGAATCAAAGAGGTGGTAAATGAGGTGTACGACCTGTTTATAGATTTGGGAGCAACCGAAGAGCAAATAGAATTTCCAATCTTGTATACCAACGCCAAAGAGGGGCTAGCAAACTCAGAAGAGGGAGGAGACTCAAAAAACCTGGACCCGCTTTTTTCTGCAATATTACAAAATATTCCAGGGCCAATAGCGGATGACACCATAACGCCACAGTTCTTAATTACAAACCTAGACTATGATCCGTATGTAGGCCAAATAGCAATTGGAAGACTTAATAATGGCGAGCTTGAAATGAATAAAAATTATGCACTGTGCGGTGAAACAAAAATAACAAAAAATGTGAAATTTTCTGCGCTTTATACATTTAAAGGGTTAAAAAAAATAAAAGTTGAAAAGCTTGAAGCGGGAGATATTATAGCCACAGCGGGAATTGAAGGCATTTCAATAGGGGACACCGTATCGGCGAGCGAAAACCCCAAGCCCCTACCAAGAATAGAAGTAGATGAGCCAACAGTTTCAATGCTTTTTTATGTAAACAGCGGCCCCTTTGCCGGAACAGAGGGAAAATATTTAACCACAAGACATATAAACGACAGACTTGAGCAAGAAGTTTTAAGTAATGTATCTCTAGAGGTTTTAAAAACAGACAGAGCAGACGCCTACGAGGTTAGGGGGCGAGGAGAGCTACAAATGGCTGTTTTAATTGAAACAATGAGAAGAGAGGGCTATGAGTTTATGGTTTCAAAACCAAAAGTTATTACCAAAGAAGAGGGCGGTCAAACACTCGAACCAATGGAGAAGGTTTTCTTAGATGTGCCAGAAGAAAGAGTTGGGGTGGTTACAGAAAAACTTTCCGAAAGAAAGGGGAGAATGACAAACCTACAAAACCACGGATTTGGAAGAGTATCTTTGGAGTTTTTAATTCCTTCAAGAGGTTTAATTGGCTTTAGAAGCCAGTTTATAACAGACACAAAAGGTGCAGGAATTATGAACAAAATGTTTGAAGGATACCAACCCTGGTTTGGAAGAATTCCACAAAGAAATACAGGCGCATTAATTGCAGATAGACCAGGAAAAGTAACAACATATGCATGTGTTAACATGGCAGATAGAGGAGAGTTTTTCGTTGAAATAGGAACCGAGGTATATAATGGAATGGTTGTAGGAGAAAGAAATAAAACAAACGACCTAGCTTTAAACATTACACGAGAAAAAAAACTTTCTAACATGAGAAGTTCTGGTTCGGACAACACTGTAACAGTAAGACCCCCTAGAAACCTATCTTTAGATCAGTCGCTGGAGTTTATATCAGAAGACGAGTTGGTAGAAATTACCCCAAAAGCAATTAGGTTAAGAAAGATGGAGCTGGATCAACAAAAAAGAGAATCCATTCAAAAAAAAGAAAGACTGTCGGATCAGGCCGGCGGCTAATCACCATATTTTATAACATAAAAAACGCCAATTAGTGTAATGATGCCTCCAAAAAAAACATGCAACCCAACAGGCTCCCCAAACAAGAAAAAAGCGCCAATAGAAGAAATTACAGGCTCACCCAGAGGAGTAGCTGCAACTGTTGTAGCGCTAAGAGACTTAACTAGGTAATAAAAAATGTTGTGGCCAACCATTGTAGGAACGGCAGCAAGAAAAAGAAACCAGGCAAAGTCGGCGGACTGAAATTCTAAAACAGACACACCCTGAACAAGTGCAATGAAAAACAAACAAACAGAAGCATAAAAAAAGATCCAGCGAGAATACTCGAATAAGCCAACACTCTTCCTCACTTCTTTTCCTATTAGTAAAACAGCAGCCATTGCAATTGAACAAAGAACAGCAAGAATATTACCAAGACTACTTGTAGCGCTAAAACTACTTTGGCTTATAAGAATAAGTGCACCAAAAAGCGCAAGAAGCAAACCAAGAGATACTTTAGAAGAGAAGGGTTTTCTTTGAAAAAGAATAGAGTAAATTTCAGTAAAAACAGGAGAGATGGTGCCCAACAGGGCTGCCTCGGCAACAGATGTAAGTTGAACACTTCGAAAAAAAAGAGCAAAGTGGGCTCCTAAAAATAAACCAGCAACCAAAATTTTTTTATTTGGAACAAAAGTAAAAAAAGTTTTGTAAGATATTATAAAGGCCATAGCGCTAGCCAGAAACATTCTCCAAAAAGCTATTGTGGTTGAAGACAGGTTTGGTAAGAAACGAACAACCCAGGCCGAAGAGCTAACAGCAAGAAGCGCAACAAAGAGCAGAACATATTTATTTTTAAACAAAGGATACATTGAAATGAAAATAAACCATATCAAGAAACTAAGCATTGTTTTTTGTATTTCTTTTTTGTTTGCTAACGAAAAAGAAGAGGTTCTTAAAGCGGTTATATCACACGCGGGGTCTTCTGGAGAGATAACAGCCGAATATGTTGTTGAGGTTTTTAACGATCAAAGGCTTCAGGAAGAAGAAGTGATAATAAAAAGATTTCAAAAGAAGCCAGAAAAGACTAAAACATATTTGGAATATAAAAAAATATTTATAAACGAAACACGCATAGCTGGCGGGGCAAGATTTTATAGTGAAAACAAAAGCCTTCTAGCAAAAATTACAAGAGAGTTTGAAATTGACCCCCTAATTGTTGTTGCAATCATTGGAGTAGAAACAAACTACGGTCAAAAAACAAAGGAGTTTTCTGTCATAAACTCTCTATATACTCAAGCTAAAAATATGCCGAAAAGGTCAAAATGGGCAACCAAAGAGATAGCAGAGTTTCTTGTTTTTTGTAGCCAGAATAACATAGACCCTTTCAGCGTTGAGGGTTCCTACGCAGGAGCGTTTGGTTATGGTCAATTTATACCCTCAAGCTTCAATAGGCTCTCAGTTGACTATAACAAAGATGGTCAAAAAAATCCTTATGAGTGGGAGGATGTATTGGGTAGCATCGCATATTATCTCGTTGAAAACGGATACCCAAAAAACGACTTTAATTTTTCTCATAAATCAAAAGCGTGGAGAGGTGTTCGTACTTATAACAGGTCAGATAAATATGCTAACGTTATAATAGACCTTAGAAATGAAATATCTAGAAGAATTTTTTTATTAAATTAGCTAAACGCACCTTTGTTTCGGTGTATGGCGGAAGCATAAGTTTAAAAGGAGAAAATCCACTGCTTTCCATAACAGCTTTTTGGTGAGAGAAGGCATCAAACCCAAACTTTCCATGATAACTGCCAACACCACTGTTGTTAATTCCGCCAAAAGGTAGATTTGGATTTGTGTGATGCAAGACACAGTCGTTTATTACTAGGCCACCACTGGATGTTGAATTTAAAACCAAGTTTTGGTTTGTTTTGTTTTTGCTAAACAAATATAGTGCCAAAGGTTTAGGTTTTCCGTTAATGTAGTTAATGGCCTCATTAACCCCCTTAACCTTGATAACGGGCAACAGTGGGCCAAATATTTCTTCGCTCAAAATGGGATTTTCAGGCTGTACCCCCGTTAAAACGGTTGGTGATATGTAGAGCTCCTTTTTGTTTTTGTTGCCACCACAAGCAACAACCGCGCCATTGTTTTTAGACTCTTCAAGCATTGTTTCAAGCCTGTTAAAATGAAGTTCATTAGCAATGGAGCAATAGTCTTTAGATCCAGCCTGAATGTTTCCACCAAAAAAATGAATAATGTTTTTATTTAACTCTTGAACAAGTTTTTCGTGAACCGACTCTTCACATAAAATATAATCTGGCGCGGTGCAGGTTTGTCCTGCGTTAGCAAACTTGAAAAAAGCTATTTTCCACGCAGCATCTTTAATGTTGGCAGAGCTGTCAACCACAGTTGGGGACTTTCCGCCCAACTCAAGAGTGACGCCGGATAGGTGTTTAGCAGCAGCGCGCATAACAATTTTTCCAATTTCAGGGCTTCCTGTAAACAAAATATGATTAAAGGGAAGGGTAAGCAGTTTTTCTGCCACGCTTTTCTCTCCTAAAATCACAGAAACCTCATTTTCACTAAAAGTTCTTTTAATTAGCTCTTGAAGAACTTTACCTGATTCGGGTGTAAGCTCAGAAGGTTTTATAATTGCCGTGTTCCCAGCAGCAATTGCAGCAATAAGAGGGTTTAAGCACAGCATAATTGGGTAGTTCCAAGGTGAAATGATTAAAACAGACCCTTTCGGCTCAGGTTTGACCCAGCTTTTTGTAAAAGAAATAGACAATGGAGTAGGAACCCTTCTTTTTTTCATCCATTTTTTAATGTTTTTAATTGCAAAAAGAGCCTCAGTTTTTACGCCAAGAATTTCAGCCAAATACACCTCTGTTTTACTTTTACCCAAATCTTTTGATAGGGCGCTGAGCACCTCTTCTTCCATTGCTAAAAAATTATTTAATAAATTTTGAATCTTTACCTTCCTTTGTTTGCTGCTTGTTAGTGACAAAGAAACGCAGTTTTTTTGTTGAGATTTGAAGGTGTTGTCTATGTGTTGCACATAAATAATATATGAATTTTTATAAAACATTGTTAGAGGTAACGGTTTTATAATTAATTTATATTATGATTAAAAAGGTCGATATAGCACACGCAGGACAGTCTTCGGAGGAGGCGCTAATCTTGTTAGAAACTGCAATTAGCACAGCAAAAAATGAACACAACGTTGTTGCGGTTAAGGTTGTTCACGGCCTAGGGTCTGGTAGGGTAGCAGAGAAGGTAAGGGCTTGGGCAAAAGAGCAAGAAGGTAGGTTTACGGCGGTAATACCTGGAGAAAATTATGATACGTTTAATAAAAGCGCAGTAGACATGAGGTCCGAACTTTCAAACAAAGAAGATAGAGATTTTAACAATAGAAACCCTGGAATAACAATTTTTTGGCTTTAAGCAACAGTTTTAATTTTTTTGAAAGTAACACCAATATTTTTCAATCTTTTAATAAGAACGTCTCCTAAACCAATTGACGGCGTTAATAGACCCCCGAAGCTTTTTCCTCCAGGAAGAGTTTCTGGATCTTCTATAGATAAGCAAAGTGCGCTTTCGACAGCCATCCTTGAAGTCATTTTATATCCCGGGTCTCCACTTGCTGCCATTTCAAAAGCACTAAATCCATCATTTGTCTTAACTAAAAATTTACTCTTAAAAAATCCTGCATCCATTGCCTCCTGAGAGGGTCCTTGTCCAGGCTTTCTAAAGAAGGGCCTTATAAACTTTCTTAGGGGAGAAAATATAAAAGCTCCCAGCAGCACTGTCATTATTGAGACTTTCCAAGCGGGGCCACGACGAGAATAAAAGGCACCCTCATGATATACAAAGTCTTCGCCATAATATTTTCCGCTTTTTTTAGAAAGAGCGGCAGATCTTCTAACAACACGAGTATTGGGTAAAGCCATAACAAAGGGGCCTGTCCAGCCACCCAGCTGACTAACTTGACGTATTTTGATTTTATCGTTTGTGTTTCTTTTCTGTTTATCAGAGACCGAGTTTTTTGGGTTAAGCGAGAACTTTCCCATTCCACCTTTTACGGGTTTTGCATCTGCCGAAGAAAACATTGTTTCAATGGTTCCCCCAGACGCTTCGCCCTTCCAAGAATGAAAACCTTCAACGCTTTGAACATCGCCTTTGACGCTGTTAACTGCAAAAAATACACCTAAATCAGAAGGAACGGAATCAAAACCACATGCATTAATTATTCGAAGGCTCTTTGCTTTCGCGGCATCATGGTGTTTTTCGATTTGCTCCTTTACCCAAAAGCTTTCACCGGTTATATCTATATAATGACAATCGTTTTCAACGCATGCACTAAGCAGGTGAGATCCATATTTATGATATGGACCAGCGGTAGATAAAATAACATTAGCTTGTTTGCACATAGCGTTCAATGAAGCCCTATCGAAAGAGTCGGCAATAACGACGGGACAAGACAAATTGTTTTGGCTTTTAATTTTTTTGAGCTTTTCTTTGTTTCTTCCTGCAATAGCAAAAGAAACCTCAGGATAAGTTTTAGATAAGTAATTTGCGCAAAGCTCACCAGTAAAACCGGAAGCACCAAAAATAATTATTTGAAATTTTTTATTCATAGTTCAACCTGCGCCGCTGCTAGACGCGCAATAGGAACACGATAAGGAGAACAACTGACATAGTCAAGACCCAATTCTTTGCAAAACGATATACTGTTTGGTTCCCCGCCGTGCTCTCCACATATACCAATTGAGATTTTGTTTTTAGCAGCTCTAGCATCTTTAACAGCAAGAGACATGAGCTTTCCGACGCCCTCTCGATCTATTTGCTCAAAAGGGTCTGTGCTTATAATATCTTTTTCAAAATAATGAGGAAAAAATGACCCAGTATCGTCTCTGCTAAAACCAAAAGTGGTTTGAGTTAGGTCATTTGTCCCAAAGCTAAAAAAGTCAGCAATTTTTGCAATACTTTCTGCGACAAGACAGGCTCGAGGGACCTCAATCATTGTTCCAACCTTAAAAACCAAAGTTGTTTTGTGTTTTGTTTTTAGCTCTTCGTAAACGCGCATAACAATATTTTTTTGACTTACAAATTCGTTTAAATGAGACACAAGAGGTATCATCAGCTCAACTTTGGGAGAAAGCCCCTGTTTTTTAAGCTTGAAGGCCGCACCCAATATTGCCCTTGTTTGCATTGCAGTAATTTCAGGGTATGAAATTCCTAGTCTGCATCCGCGATGGCCCAGCATTGGATTGGATTCTTTTAACAGTTCAACTCTTTCTTCAACTTCTCCAGTAGAAAGCCCAAGATCCGAAGAAAGCAATTTCAACTCTTTTGGATTAATGCTGATAAATTCATGAAGCGGAGGGTCAAGAAGTCTTACCGTAACAGGCATGCCGTTCATTTTTTTAAGTATACCATAAAAATCTTTTGTTTGATAGGGAAGAAGTTTTTTTAGGTGAACCAACCTTTCTTTTTCTGACCCCGATAAAATCATTTTTCTAAAATCGTGTACCCTTTTTTCATCGAAAAACATATGTTCGGTTCTACAGAGCCCTACACCCTCCGCACCAAAGCTTAATGCTCTTTCACAGTCCTCTGGGGTATCAGCATTAGTTCTAATTTTTAGCTTCCTTATCTTATCTGCCCAAGACAATAGTTCATTTAAAGGGCCAGAAGAATTAATAGGGTTTTGAAACAGTTTAAGGCGGCCAAGAAAAATTTCACCGGAAGACCCGTTGAGAGTGATAAAATCTCCCTCTTTAATTTTTGTGTTCCCAAGCCTCGCAAAAGCTGACTTTTTATTAATTACAAGAGTTTGACACCCGACAACACAGCTTTTACCCCAACCTCTCGCAACAAGGGCCGCGTGGCTTGTTAGCCCGCCTCTGCTTGTAAGTATCCCTTCAGAATAGTGCATGCCATGTATATCTTCAGGAGAGGTTTCTTCTCTTACTAAAATAACCTTCTTTCCTTTTTTACCAAGAGCCTCTGCTTTTTCAGCAGAAAAAACTACAGAACCAAAAGAGGCGCCAGGTCCCGCCGGAAGACCCCGACCCAAGGGTGCATTATTTTCTAGCTCCTCTGGCTCGATATTTTTTAAAAGACTTTCATAAATTTGTAGAGGCTTTACTCTACGCACAGCCTCTTTTTTGGAAATCAATTTTTCTTCAACCATGTCTGTGGCAATTTTAATTGCAGCGATTCCAGATCTTTTTCCTCTTCTAGTTTGTAGCATCCAAAGCTTTTTGTCCTGAATTGTAAATTCAATATCCTGCATATCGTCATAGTGTTTTTCAAGTTTTTTTCTAACGCGACTCAGCGCATTAAATGCTTCGGGCATGACAGAAGAAAGGGAGTTTTTTTTACCAACGATGGGGTGCGGTGTTCTTATGCCCGCTACAACATCTTCGCCCTGGGCATCAGGTAGCCACTCACCAAAAAATACATTTTCTCCTGTTGATGGGTTTCTTGTAAAAGCAACACCGGTTCCACAGTTACTCCCTAGATTGCCAAAAACCATGGCCTGTATATTAACGGCGGTACCCATAGAGGAAGAAATTTTTTCAAACGACCTATATTCACGAGCCCTTTTACCGTTCCAGCTAGCAAACACAGCCTCTGTGGCGCCGAAAAGTTGTTCATAGTGGTTATCAGGAAAGGGAACACCAAAAGTTTTTTCAACCATAACCAAATATTTTTTTGAGAGAGATTTCCAGTCTTTAGCGGTCATAAAAGAGTCGTTTTTATAACCTTTTATTTTTTTTGTTTTTTGTAAAAGGTCTTCCATTTTTTCTCTTATTGAATAATTTTTTTTGTTTAAGCCTAAGGCTTTTTCCATTACCACATCAGCATACATCATAATTAGCCTTCTGTAGCTGTCATAAACAAAACGTTCGCTACCCGATTTTTGAATCATGCGAGGTATTGATTGAGAAGTAAGGCCAATGTTTAAAATTGTTTCCATCATACCTGGCATTGAAACTGGAGCACCAGATCTTACTGAAAGCAAAAGAGGGTCATCACCACCAAAAGATTTCTCGAGCATCTTTTCGACTTTTATAACGTTTGATTTAATGTTTTTTTTTAACGAAATAGAAAGAGAGCCCTTTTTTAGATAATCTGAACAAAGCGACGTGGCTAGTGTAAACCCCGGAGGAACCGGAAGGCCTAGTTTGCACATTTCTGCAATGTTTGCACCCTTACCACCAAGAGTGTCAACCATATGTTGGTCCCCATCTGTTTGAAGCTGAGAAAAAAAATATATTTTTTGTTTATTGTTCATTATGAATACATTTAATTGATTTACAAAAATAACCTTTAAGACTCAAACTAACTTAAGGAGAGACGGTGAAAAAAACATTTATATTATTTATTACAATACTATTTATTTCATGTTCTGGAGAAATATATGAAGATGAGATTAAAATTGGAGATGACAATTTAGCCTATATAACAGACACAGGTAAGCTCTTTTCTGGAGATGTTTTGGATAAATATGGCGAAAAACTTGGAACATACAAAAAGGGCGTTAAAGATGGAGCCTGGATAGAAATAGACTATAAAAACGGTACAAGAAAAAAGGCAAACTATATTAAAGGCACACCGGAGGGAGAACAAATCACGTATGTTTTCCCAGGAGCTATGGACAACAATAAGCGATTAGAGTACATAAAATATGAAAACGGTAAACCGATTGGAACGTGGACTCAGTGGAGTAGAGATACAGAAAACAGGCTCAGAAAAACAGGAGAAATAGTTTTTGAGAGCGGCGAAGGTAGGTGGAGAGAGTGGGACCCAAATACATTAGTTGTTGTAAGAGCGGGAGATTATAAAAACTGGCAAAGACAGGGATTGTGGAAAAGTTGGAACGCGCAAGAAGTTTTGGTTAGTGAGGGTGAGTATGATCAAGACAAAAAAATAGGAAAATGGACTTGGTATAAAGAGGGAGAAGATAAGGGGTGGCAAGAGAATTATAAAAAAGGAGTTTTAGATGGAGAGTTTCATAATCTTTCTCCTTATGCCGAAACAAGAGGAAAGGGCAAATATAAAGACGGTATCAAAACAGGAGACTGGGAAGAATATTACTCGGAACAAGACGGCTCTCTAGAAAGGTCACAGAACGGAACCTACAGGTTTGGAAAAAAAGAAGGACTTTGGTCGATGTACGCAAAAAACGGAAGAAGAACAGGTGAAGGAACTTTTGTTTCAGATATAAAAGAGGGTGAATGGACAGAGGGGCCAGACATTGATTTTGGCTCAAGATTTTTTGGAAAAGGAACATACAGCAATAACCAAAAAAATGGACAGTGGGCATATGTAGCACCAAGACAAAACCCAACGATTAAAGGAAGCTTTGCAAGCGGAAAGCCTTCGGGGGAGTGGGTGGTTGTGTATAATAAAAAAACATACAAAGGCAGCTATGAAGAGGTGTTAAAACAAGTTCCTAAACTAAACGAATTCTCTTTTTAGATTTTGTGAAACACTAAACAAGCACTGAAAGAGCTTTTTAAAAGCAATTTGTCTTTATATTTATATAAATGCGTTTTAAAATAAACATCACCAAAATATGTCGATAATAAAACTATTAACATCTTCCGTAGGAAGAAAAATTTTAATGGCCATCACAGGCTTGTTGCTATCTTTTTTTATGACTTTTCATCTATTTGGAAACCTCTTCCTTTTTGTTGGAGAGGCAGCATTTAATGGATACGTCGAAAAGCTACACAAGCTTGGATTTTTAATAAGAATAGCAGAATTTTTTCTTGTGCTTTTTGTCTTTAGTCATGCATACAGCGGAATTTTGTTGTGGATAAAAAATAGAAAAGCAAAAAAAGTTGTCAGCTCTTACAGCAAAGAAAATACTCCGGGCGCAGCTAAGTATGCTGCCTTTACAGGAAGTATTGTTTTTATATTTTTAGCAACACACTGGTCAACTTTTTGGTATAAATTTAATTTTGATCTAGGAGGGATGAGTTATTACTATGTTGTTACAGAAAGCCAAGTTGGGTTTGGAAGTCCTTTGGTCTCAATTTTTTATATTGTAGCGATTGCATTGCTTGGTTATCACTTAAAGCACGGTATAACCTCTGCTGGACAAACGCTTGGCATAGTTGGAACAAAATATGAAAAAACATATAATAATATTGCCGCCATTTTTTGGTTTTGGATACCGCTTGGATTTATATCAATTCCAGTATGGTTTGGATTTCTTGTGAGGATAATATGATAGACTTCAACTTATTTTCTAAAGCACCAGACGGAGACCTTTATACAAAATGGGAAGACTATAAAAGCTCACTAAAAAAGCTTTCACCAGAAGAGGCTAACAAATATAAAGTTATCGTGATAGGAACAGGTCTTGCTGGAGCATCAGCATCAGCAACTTTAGCCGAAAAAGGTTTTAATGTACATGCGTTTTCATTTCATGAGTCTCCAAGAAGGGCTCACAGCATTGCGGCGCAAGGAGGAATTAACGCAGCAAAAAACTATAAGGGCGATGGCGATAGTGTAATGAGGCTTTTTTATGACACAATAAAGGGCGGAGATTTTAGATCAAGGGAAGATAATGTTTATAGGTTGGCAGAAATAAGTAAAAACATTATTGATCAGTGCGTTGCACAGGGAGTTCCGTTTGCAAGAGAGTATGGAGGATTGCTTGATAACCGCTCTTTTGGTGGGGTCCAGGTTTCTAGAACATTTTATGCTAGAGGACAAACAGGGCAACAGCTCTTGTTGGGAGCTTATTCTGCTTTAAGTAGACAAATGGAAAATAAAAAAGTAAGATTTTATTCCAGGCACGATATGCTAGATGTTGTTCTTGTAAACGGAAAAGCAAAAGGCATTGTAACAAGAGATCTGATTAGTGGAAAAATTTCAACCCACAGTGCCGATGTTGTAATTTTAGCTACAGGCGGATATTCAAACGTTTATTATTTGTCAACCAACGCAATGGCAAGCAACGTTACAGCAAACTGGAGGGCACACAGAAGAGGAGCCTTGTTTGCGAACCCAAGTTTTACGCAAATTCACCCAACGTGCATTCCAGTAAAGAACGACTTTCAGTCTAAGTTAACACTGATGAGTGAAAGCCTAAGGAACGATGGAAGAGTGTGGGTGCCAAAAAAGAAGAGCGACCAAAGAAAGGCCACAGACATACCAGAAGACGAAAGAGACTATTATTTAGAGAGAATCTATCCAGCTTTTGGAAACCTTGTTCCAAGAGATGTTGCAAGTAGAAGAGCAAAAGAGGTCTGTGATGAAGGAAGAGGGGTTGGGCCAACCGGATATGCGGTATATTTAGATTTCCAGAAAGCAATAGAAGAAAAGGGTGAAGACTTTATAAGAGAAAAATATGGAAACCTCTTTGATATGTATCAAAACATTACAGATGAAAATCCATATCAAACACCAATGAAGATATACCCAGCGGTTCATTATACAATGGGAGGACTTTGGGTAGACTACAATCTTATGACAACAATTAATGGTCTTTTCTCAATAGGAGAAAGCAACTTTTCAGATCATGGAGCAAATAGACTTGGAGCAAGCGCTTTGATGCAAGGACTTGCAGATGGTTACTTTGTCGTTCCACACACCGCTATGGATTTTTTAGCAAAAGAAAAGCCGCTAGAAAAAGATATAACAGATATGCCAGAATTTGTAGAGGCAAAGAAAAAGACAGAAGAAGATATTTCTAGGCTGATGAAAGTAGACGGAAGTTTGGCTGTTGACGAGGTGCACAGAGAGCTTGGCAAAATTGTGTGGGACAAAATAGGAATGGCAAGAAACGAAAAAGGCCTCAAGAGCGCGCTTGAAGAAATTCCGAAAATAAAACAAAAGTTTTGGAGTCAAATATCTATTCCTGGAGACGACAAAGATGTTAACCAAGAGCTAGAAAAAGCTCTAAGAATTAAAGATTTTATAGAACTTGCAGAGCTAATGGCTCACGACGCGTTAGATAGGAAAGAGTCTTGTGGGGCACATTTTAGAGAAGAATACCAAACAGAAGAAAATGAAGCCAAAAGAAACGACAAAGACTATAAATATGTAGCTGCGTGGGAATATTCAGAAGAGAAAAGCTCACAGCTTTTTAAGGAAGAACTACAATATAAAAACGTAAAGTTAAAAACAAGAAGCTATAAATAATGAATATTAATCTAAAAATATGGAGACAAAAATCAGACCATCAAGATGGAGGATTGCGTTCGTATAGATTAGAAAATATAGACCCAAACATTTCCTTTCTGGAGATGTTAGACATACTAAATATCAAGCTCGTTAAAGAAAAAAAAGATCCAGTTGCCTTTGATCACGACTGCAGGGAGGGTATATGTGGCTCTTGTGGTTTTATGATAAATGGAAGGCCACACGGTCCACAAAAAGCAACAACAGTTTGCCAGCTTCATATGAGAGCTTTTAACAACGAAGACAATATTTTGCTAGAACCCTTCAGAGCAGAGTCGTTTCCCGTTATTAAAGATTTGTCAGTAGATAGAAAAGCGTTTGATCGCATCATCTCTTCTGGAGGATATGTTGCGGTTGACACTGGAGACGCGCTCGAAGCAAATAGTATTCCTGTAGCAAAAGAAGACGCAGACGAAGCATTTTTATCTTCAGCCTGCATTGGTTGCGGAGCTTGTGTAGCTGCATGTAAAAATTCATCAGCCATGCTGTTCACAGCAGCAAAAGTTTCTCACCTTGCCTTGTTACCGCAGGGAGAAAAAGAAGGAAAAGAAAGAGTGGTTAATATGGTAGCAACAATGGATGAAGAAGGTTTTGGTGCCTGC
>JAURBD010000022.1 GCA_030829155.1 Flavobacteriaceae bacterium | reverse complement strand
TTACCATAATTTAGTCGAATTAAAAAAAAGGATAGAAAAAGCCAACCATAGCCCAACTACCCTTTTAATGATGCCAGGGTGTGAGGCCCTGCGGTACAAAAATAGATAATAATTCTGAACTAAGAGACTGGATTTAACATAAAGTCTGATTTCTTTTTATTCCCCTATGAGTATCAGTTCCTCTTGTCTTTTGTTGATGTATCGAAAACCTTCATCTCCAAAAAATCCAGCTTCCTCAAGCATAATTCTGATATCTTTATTCCATTCTTCAATAAATACAGTTGTGTTTAATTCAATGGCATATGATGTATTGAAATGGAGGGGGTAATCACCATTTCCTGGAACTCCTTCTTGTGAATCCCACATCCCCAAAGTTGTTCCAGCAGAGTGACCATATGTTCCTAGAGGATGGGTGTAAATTTGTGGTCTTAAACCTTCTCTAAAACCCTCTTCAAGGGATTTTTTAAGAACTTCGTTTCCAGATACCCCCTCTTTAAAATTGTTTGTAAAAATATCCTGAACCCTATTGCCTTTTGCCAATGCATCAACTAAAAAAGCTGGCGCATTTTGTTCACCAGGTTTCAAGACATAGGCAAGTTCTTGACAATCTGTGTTGAGTGTTAAATAACTGATTCCAAAATCACAATGAACCAAATCTCCTGGCTGGATGATGTCAAACTTAGACTTGCTATCGAAAGCATAAAGATCACTAGAACTTGCTCTTTGAACATCTACTGTGGGATGAAACCATGTTTTTAGTCCCAAACTTATTACTTTTTCACGCATCCACCACACAACATCTTCAGTTGTTGTTTTCCCTGGGATAATTACTTTTGTAGAAAAAGCCTCTTCAATAATTTGATGGGTAATTTCCACCAAATCTTCATAAAACTCCATTTCTTTGGACGTTCGTGTTTCAATCCATCCCACGGCAAGTTTTTCAGAGGAGACAACTCGATCTTGATAAGACATAGGCAATACTTTCATCAAAGCATCATAATCTGTTTTTACTAAACCATCTGCTAAAGCAAAATCCTTTGAAATATTGATTCCTATATTCTTGGGATCTTTCGAAACAATATAATCAGCCAAGGCCTGCCACTGATTTGGTTGTTTTTCTTTATTCCAAATTGAAGGTATTAACTTTCCAAAGGGGTAACGAGTTATTGCTGCAGAGCTAATCCTATTATTATCTTTGTTTTTAGAAAAAACCAAAATTGTTTGCCTTCGAGCATTGAGCCAAGTAGGAGGCAACATGGTTTTGACAATTGGATCTTCATTATACTCTCTAGTAATCAATACCCAAAGATCAATACCCGTGTCTTCCATCAACTTTGGAAGCAGATTGTCCAATCGATCTTTTTGAATTTCATCAATAAGTTTTGCTCGAGCTTTAAGCGAAAGAATTTCTTGTCCAATCCCAACATTGGAAACAAACAAGAAGAGTACAAAATAAATGATTTTATTCATTTTCAAATTAATTTAGTTTTGGAAGACCTGCTGGGATTCTCGGCTCATAGGATGGATTTGTTCTGTTGTCCTTAAAATCTTTTTTGATCTGATTAATTAATTCAGGATCTTTAAACAAATCAACCATAGTCATTCCTAAGGCTTTTGAGGCATATAACATTCCCTTGTGTCCTATTGACATTCCAGTACAAGCAACTACTGCCCAAGAATGCCATGGCCCTCCTTTGGATGCAACCGTTGCACTCATTCGAATAGTCGGTACAAGTTGACTTACATCTCCAACGTCTGTTGATCCTCCTTGAGCGGGCAAAGAAGGTCGCAAAGGATAAATTTTGCCATCTAAGCCTTTCAAAGGCTTTTTAGTTTCTTTCAAAATTGTATTGGCATATTGAACTTCATCCTTGGTATAAGAAATACCACCAAGGCTTTCAATATTTTTTTGCATTACTTTGGCTCCTGTTCGATTCACTTGAATTTCATAAATTCCAGAAATCAATTGAATTTCATGACTTACTCCAGCCATAAGTGCTGCACCTTTTGCTATTTCTTTAGCACGTTCATAAAGTACGTCTACATTGGGACGGTCGTTTTCTCTCAAGCGAGTCCAGATTTGAGCATAATCAGGAACTACATTTACAACATCACCTGCTTTTTCGATATCGTAATGAATTCGAGCAGTAGGTTTAATGTGTTCTCGGTAATAATTCAATCCCGTAGTATACAATTCCATTGCATCCACAGCGCTTCGACCGTTCCATGGATCAGATGAAGCATGAGAGGAACTCCCATAAAACTTAACTCTAAAATCAACCAAAGCTTTACTGCTCTGGGTAATGGCTTCAATTTCATCTCCAGGATGCCAATCCATACAAACATCAAGTTGATCAAAAAGGCCTTCACGAGCCATCCATACTTTTGCGAAAATGGTTTCCTCTGCCGGAGTTCCGAAAAAAACAACAGTTCCTTGAAGGGTTCCTTTTTCTATTTGTTCTTTTATTGCTAATGCAGCTCCAAGGCTTGCTGTTCCAAATAAATTATGGCCACAACCATGTCCAGCTCCTCCAACAACTCTGGCTTCACGTGTGGGTTGCCTTTTTTGAGAAATTCCGGCATTAGCATCAAATTCTCCTAAAATTCCTATTACAGGTTTTCCTTTTCCATAAGTAGCAGTAAAAGCAGTCGCTATTCCTGCAACCCCTTTTTCAACTTCAAAGCCATTTTTCTCTGCATAATTTATCAAATATTCAGAAGATTTAAACTCTTCAAGTGAGGTCTCAGCCGCTTCCCAAATCCCATCGCTAACTTCGATCATCGACTCTTTATGATTTTCGACAGATTCTATGATTTCTTTTTTAATTTTTGATTTGCTTTGTGCCTGAGCTCCTAGTATTCCAAAAATAAAAGCACTCAAACAAAATAATCGATTGAACTGTATCATATTAATATAATTTAAGGTCTTTCAAGATACAATTTTTATTTGATCGAGTTTTCGTATATTCATTAACAATTTCAAAAAAACCGTTATGAAATATTCAAAACTACCCCATGCAATACTCTTTTTTTTAAGCGTTATTTTTCTCTCAATTCAAAACATAAATGCCCAGTCAAAAAAATCAAAAAAACTAAAAACAACCAACTATTCTTCCAAGCTTCATGAATCGGTTAAATACCGTTCCATAGGTCCATTTAGAGGAGGACGTTCTGCAGCAGTGGTTGGAGTTGCCAATCAACCCAAATTATTTTACTTTGGAGCAACAGGTGGAGGTGTTTGGAAAACAGTTGATGGTGGAATTACTTATGAGAATATTTCTGATGGATATTTTGGAGGGAGTATCGGTTCTGTTGCAGTTGCTGCTAGTGACCCAAATGTTATTTATGTTGGCGGTGGCGAAGTTACTGTTCGCGGAAATGTATCTTCTGGAAAGGGAATTTGGAAAAGTGTAGATGCTGGAAAAACTTGGACTTATTCAGGATTACCAAATTCACGACATATTCCACGAATTGTTGTACATCCAAAAAATCCGGATATTGTTTATGCCGCTGTAATGGGAGACTTATATAAACCAAACAAAGATCGAGGAGTCTATAAAAGTATTAATGGTGGAAAAAGCTGGAAAAAAGTTTTATTCTCAAACCCTCAAGCAGGAGCTGTAGAATTGCTAATGGATCCTGCTAACCCAAGGCATTTATATGCAGCTACATGGCGTGTTCAAAGAACCCCTTACAGTTTAAGTAGTGGAGGAAAAGGATCTGCACTTTGGAAAAGTACCGACAGCGGTTCTAGTTGGAAAGAAATTAGTAAAAACAAAGGTTTTGCTCAAGGAACACTTGGGATTATGGGAATAACTGTTTCTCCTATAAACTCGAACCGTATTTGGTCAATCGTCGAAAATAAAGAAAAAGGAGGGGTTTACCGTTCTGATGATGGTGGAACAACTTGGGAACACGTTAATGATAGTAGATCCCTAAGGCAAAGAGCTTGGTATTATTCCAAAATTTACGCTGACACTCAAGATGAGGATATGGTCTATGTTATGAATGTATCTTACCATAAATCAACCGACGGTGGAGCTACGTTCGAAAGTCATAACGCCCCCCATGGAGATCATCATGATCTCTGGATTGCACCAGAAGATAACCAACGAATGATTATTGCTGATGACGGTGGCGCTCAAGTTTCATATGATGGTGGTTCAACTTGGAGTACATATTTCAATCAACCAACTGCACAATTTTATCGAGTTACAACTGACAATGCCTTCCCTTACAGAATCTATGTAGCACAACAAGACAATTCTACAATACGAATTAGACACCGCAGTTCGGGAAGTTCCATAGGAGAAAAAGATTGGGAGTCTACCGCTGGTGGAGAATCCGCTCATATAGCAATTGATCCCCTGAATAATGAAATTGTTTATGGCGGAAGCTATGATGGTTTCCTTACTCGAGTAAATCATGAAAAAAAATCCATTCGCGGAATCAATGTATGGCCCGATAATCCTATGGGACATGGGGCCGAAGGAATGAAATATCGCTTCCAATGGAACTTTCCAATAATCTTTAGCAAGCACAACCCTAAGCGACTTTATACTTTTTCGAACCAGGTACACCTTACCGAAAACGAAGGCCAAGAGTGGAAAATCATCAGTCCAGATCTAACCCGAAACGACCCTGCAAAATTAAAATCTTCAGGAGGACCAATTACTCAAGACAATACCAGTGTTGAATATTACTGCACTATTTTTGCTGCAAATGAATCTCCATTAAAAGAAGGTTTACTTTGGGTTGGAAGTGATGATGGACTGATTCACCTTACCCAAGACGGAGGGAAAACATGGGACAACATTACACCTAAACAACTCCCAGAATGGACGATGATAAACAGTATAGAACCCTCCCCTTTTGATCCAGGAACCTGTTATGTTGCGGGTACTCGTTACAAACATGGAGACTACTCGCCTTATCTTTACAAAACAACTGACTATGGAGTTACTTGGAAAACCATTACCAATGGAATTGCTCAAGAAGACTTTACAAGAGTTGTCCGTTCAGATCTGAGTCAAAAAGGACTACTCTATGCTGGAACCGAAAACGGAATGTATATTTCTTATGATGACGGTGCTTCCTGGAAATCTTTTCAAAAGAATTTACCCATAGTCCCAATTACAGATTTAACTGTAAAAGACAACAGCCTTATTGTAGCTACTCAAGGAAGAAGTCTTTGGATGATTGACGATTTAACAGTACTTCATCAATTAAAATCAATTTCTACTGAAGCAAAAACGATTTTATTTGAACCTAAATATAGTTACCGAACCAGAGGAAGAGGAGGAAAAACCTCATTAACCGATGGAACCAATCTTCCCAATGGAGTTATAATTCATTACTATTTAAAAAACTATGATGTTGAAAAAGATGTGGTAGAGCTTCAATTAAAACAACAAGATGGAACCCTAATAAAATCCTATTCTACTCAGGATGATAAAAATAAATTGGATGTTAAAAAAGGAGGTAATCAATTTGTGTGGAACACACGTTATGAAGGAGCTGAAAAGCTAAAAGGAATGATCTTTTGGAGTGCCTCATTTTCTGGTGCTAAAGCTGTCCCTGGAGATTATAAAGTGAGTTTAATTGTAAACGGAAAAGAACAAGAACAATCCTTTACAATACTTCCAGACCCAAGATCAGAGTCCTCAGTATCCGATATGCAAAAACAATTTGACTTTGTAAATAAAGTAAATCAAACAGTAGATGGAGCTCACAAAGCGATTAAGAACATTCGAGCAGTCAATAAAAAACTTAAAGACTTTGTTCAACAAAACAAAACCGACTCTACTGCGACTAGTCTTATTGAGCAAGCTGAAAAAATTCAAAAAAGTCTGACTCAAATTGAAGAAACACTCTATCAAACGCAGAATCGATCCAATCAAGATCCCCTAAATTTCCCAATTCGATTGACCAACAAGCTGGGACACCTCAACCGACTAATAACTATTGATGATTTCCCTCCCACTGCTCAAGATAATGCAGTACGTTTAGAATTGACTGCAGAAGTTGATATAACAATGCAAGCCTATAAAAAAATAATTGATGAAGATATCATTGAATTTAACAAGGCTTTTAAAAAACAGAAGCGAGATTATTTAAGCATTGATTAAGAATTCAAAATAGATTTTAAACTAGCTGCTAGATAGAAACTTTGGCAATGAAAATTATAGATTTATCAAAACCCATTCAATACAATAAATCTGACCCCTGGTTTATGAAAGTTAGAATTAAGCATAAATCTCATAAAAAAGCGGGTTTATTGCTGCGTTTTTTGGGTTTGCCAAAAAAATTATTTCCAAAAGGTTTTATGGGCTGGGCAGACGATACCATAAAACAAATGGGGGTTCACGCTACAACTCATTTGGATGCACCCTGGCACTACTCACCCACTGTAAATGGAGCTCGTTCCAAAACCATAGATGAAATACCCTTGGAATGGTGCTACGCGGAGGGTCTTGTTATCGACATGAAACATAAAGAAGATTTTGATCCAATCACAATTCAAGACATCCAAGGGTTTTTGGAAAAGGAAAAATTATCTCTAAAAAAAGACATGATTGTTTTAATCAAAACGGGGCGAGACATCTACAATGGAACCAAAGACTTTCCAGACAAAGGAACAGGAATGAGTGCTGCGGCTACTGAATGGCTTATTGATCAAGGAATTAAAGTTATGGGGATTGACTCTTGGGGTTGGGATTTACCTTTAAAACACCTCATCAAAAAAGCAAAAGAAACCAATAATTCTGAATTGTTTTGGGAAGCCCACTTAGTTGGACAAAGAAAAGAGTACTGTCATATCGAACAACTCGTAAACTTAGAAGAACTTCCAACAAAAGGATTTAAAGTTGCTGTTTTTCCTTTAAAAATTGTTGGTGCTTCTGCAGCACCTGCAAGAGTTGTTGCAATAATTGAATGAACTTTGCAACATATTTAAATTGTTTAACTCTTTTTCTTATGAAATCCGTTAAGTTTTAAATTACTTCAAACAACCCTGCTGCACCCATTCCACCACCTACACACATGGTAGAAACAACGTATTTAGAATTTCTTCGTTTTCCTTCGATAAGCGCATGAGCTACCATTCTAGAACCGGACATTCCGTAGGGATGCCCAATGGATATAGCACCTCCATTTACATTAAGAAGCTCATTGGGGATTCCCAAATGCTCTTGGCAATACAATACTTGAACTGCAAAAGCCTCATTCAATTCCCAAAGTCCAATATCGGACATCTTAAGTCCATGTTGTTTTAATAATTTTGGAATCGCATAAATCGGTCCAATACCCATCTCGTCGGGTTCACATCCCGCAACAGCCATTCCTCTGTAAATCCCAAGGGGAGTAACTGAATGTTTTGCAGCTGTAGCAGCTTCCATCAATACACAAGCTGAAGCCCCATCCGATAATTGGCTTGCATTTCCAGCAGTAATGAATCCGTTTTCTAAAACTGGATTTAATGCAGAAAGCCCCTCAATAACAGTACCAGGACGATTCCCTTGATCTTTATTTAGGGTAATATCATGAAAGCTGATTTCTTTGGTTTCTTTATCCATAACACCCATAGAGGTTGTGGTTTCAATAATTTCATCATCAAACTTACCAGCTTCCTGAGCTGCAGCTGTTCTTTGTTGACTTTGTAAAGCATAAGCATCCTGCTTTTCTCTACTGATTTTGTAACGATTTGCCACCACCTCAGCAGTTTGTAACATGGGCATATAAATATGGGGTTGTTTTGCAACCAAGGATTTATCAACCATACGACTCACGTTCATTTTGTCGTTTTGAACCAAACTAATCGATTCAATTCCACCACCTATAGCTATATCCATTCCGTCACAGATAATTTGTTTTGCAGCAGTAGCAATAGCCATCATTCCTGAGGAGCATTGTCGATCAATAGACATTCCACTAACCGATGATGGAAGTCCTGCTGCCATGGCAGTCATCCGACCAATATTACCTCCTGTAGTTCCTTGTTGAAGGGCAGCACCCATAATAACGTCGCCAATCTGATCTTTTGAAGCACCTGAGCGCTCAACTGCAGCCTCTATTGCCATTGCACCTAAAGTTGGTGCATTAGTGTTATTGTAGACACCTCGGTAGGCTTTCCCTATAGGGGTACGGGCAGTTGATACAATTAAAGCTTCTCTCATTTTTTAATGTTTATTATTTATTTCAATTTGGGTTGCGTTTTTATTTAAATACGCTATTCCCTATTTTGCATCCTGATGCAATTATTTTTTTTAGCATTGTTGCTAGGATTCTTTTGCAGTCCAAAAGCTCTTGATAAATTTTCATTTACAAACGAATTACTCTAGGAGACTTTGAAACAATTTGACTTATTCATTTTGGGGTTCACTCCTCAAAACTCTCGAAGTTACTACTTCATAAACCAATCCACAAATTTTTGTTTGACTGGCATCTAAAAAAAGATTATCTTTTTGCGCCACAAGAAGAAAATAAACTAATGAAATCGAACAAATAAAAAACTATTTTACGAATGAATAATGCTGATACTTTAGAACTTAAATTTTATGAGTGTGAAAAAAAACTACGCAATAGACCTTTTCTAAAGCAACCCTTTGGAGATCAATGGGAAATTTACACTTGGGGAGAAGTTGGCCATTTAGCTCGAAAATTAGCGGCAGGATTAAAATCCCTTGGCTTAAGAGATCAAGCTCATATCGGTTTAGTATCTAAAAACTGTAGAGAATGGATAATTGCAGATCTTGCAATAATGATGGCGGGCTATGTAAGTGTCCCCTTTTTCCCTACACTCAAATCAAATGAAATAAAAAACCTTCTTGAATTCGGTGAGGTCGATGCTCTTTTTGCTGGAAAACTTGAAAATTGGGAGGAAATGAAAAGTGGAGTGCGTAATGATATGCCTGTAATAGCATTTCCCCACTACAAAGAACATTCAAAAATAAGCAACGCCCACCAATGGAATGATTTCATCAATGATTTTCAACCAATTGAAAAACCAAATGTTCCCAAACTAGATGATATCTGGACAATTATATTTACTTCTGGAACAACAGGAACACCTAAAGGTGTTGTAATTGACTACAGAGCATACGATGCTACAAAAATATTGATCGAGGGATCTAATGTACTTAAAATAAATCTGGATGGGAACAACGACTTTTTTAGCTATTTACCTCTAAACCATATTGCAGAGAGAATCGTAGTAGAACATACGTGTTTCCGTTATGGAGGAACCATGTCTTTTGTAGAATCTCTAGATACTTTTGCAAAAAACCTCAGCGATACCCAACCTAGTGTGTTTTTTGCAGTTCCCAGAATATGGACTAAATTTCAAATGGGAATTCTTGGAAAAATCCCACAAAAAAAACTCAACAAACTTTTGAGAATCCCGCTTATTTCAGGGTTTTTAAAAAAGAAATTCAAAAAAAGTTTGGGTCTAAGCAAAGCAAGAGCAATTGTTTCTGGAGCAGCTCCCATGATGGAAAGTCAAAGGGTGTGGTTTAGAGATATAGACATCCACATCACAAACGGCTACGGAATGACTGAAAATTTAGCTATTTGTACCCAATTAGATGCAAGAGAAACTAGGAAACCCGGATCTGTTGGTCGTGCTCAAGATGGTGTTGAAATTTCGATTGACCAAGAAAACAATGAAATATTGATGAGAGGAGAATTCTTGATGAAAGGATATTTTAAAGCTCCCGAAATAACTGCTGAGGTGTTCAAAAACGGTTGGCTGCATACAGGAGACCAAGGACACATTGACGAAGAGGGATATTTATTCATAACTGGACGGGTAAAAGATAATTTTAAAACCACAAAAGGAAAATACATAGAACCCCTAACTATTGAAAATTATTTTGCAGACATCATAGAATTCGAACAAATATGTGTTACAGGAATGGGAATCCCACAACCAATTTGTTTAGCTGTACTTTCAGAGATTGGAAAGACAATTGATTCAAGTAAATTAACTCAAAACCTCGAAAAAAAATTGGAGGACATCAATGTAAAACTTGACAATTACAAAAAAATCTCTACCTTAATAGTTGTAAAAGACGAATGGTCTGTTGAAAATGAGCTCGTCACCCCAACTCTTAAAATTAAAAGAAATAAAGTTGATCAAAAATATCAAAGCAATTTTGAAAAATGGCATAAAGCAAATGAATCAGTTTTGTGGGAATCATAAACATACACAATGCTAACAATTTGTTTAATTACGCAAATCATTCTATTATTAGTATTGTTTAAATCTGATGAATTTGAATTAATGATTGAAGATTTTATTTGCAAAGCAAAATTTAATTGCATAAAATCAAACATTCCTCCAAAAAGCAGATATGCACATAACAGTAATGTTAAATTGTCCTACAAATTTTTTGACTGGATAATCAACTGCATAAAAAAAATATGTTATGCCCTTGAAAACATCTTTTATGATACCCTGAAGGAGTCAAAATTCTTAAAAATAAACCAACCTCATTACATAAGAACACTAATACAAGGTATGATTGCTGAGCGTTTTTTGCTTAAGTTTCCAAAAGTTCCTTTATCTTTAACTTCTATAATGTTGTCGGGGTATCATTATTTCCCGCAGATAACAGCTGTTAGTTCGTCTATGAAAAAACACTTTGTTAGTATTTTATGTAAAAATAAAATTGTTGGAAATTATTTATTAAATTTCATCAATAATAACTTGTTTTTCAATCATTCCTTTGGGTCAAATGATCCTACTAGGCTCAACTATATTAAGAATTTTGAACTCTTAACCCATGAAATTAAATTCAGAAACGGCCCATACCCAAACTTTTTTTTAAAGCATACAACATTTACAAATAAATTAGATTACTTTTTAGATAGGCATCTACAAATAAACACAACCCCCGAATCTTAGTCCATACCATTAATTTTTTTATGTAATGAAAACCAATAATAATTAAAAACAAACACTATGAAAACAAAATTATTTACACAAGCACTGGCGATTACTTTGCTGTTATTTGTGAATTTTCTTCAAGGGCAAACCTCCTTCAGTGGAGTTGTTTCTGACAGTGAAACCAACGAGGTAATCCCTGGGGTTAACGTTGTTATACAGGGGACTTCTGAGGGTACTGTTTCCGACTTTGATGGAAATTTTGAATTGAAGACCAGTATGCAAACTCCTTTCACTATTGAAATCAGTTCAATTGGATTTGAGACTAAATCTGTGGAAGTTACTGAAAATGATCAGCAGATCACAGTTCTTTTAGATGCTGGACAAAATTTAGATGAGATTGTCGTAACAGCTTCAAGAAAACCTCAAAAAGTGCAAGATGCACCTTCGTCTGTTAGTCTTATATCGGCGAAAGACATCGAAAACTCTGCAGTTGCAGTTGACCCTGTTCGTCATTTACAGTATATTCCAGGTGTTCAAATTCAACAACAATCAGCGAATAGTATTAATATTGAGATGAGAGCAGGTTCTGGTGTATTTGGAACTAGTACTTTACCTATGTTAGATTATCGATTCTTAGCAACACCAGCAGCAGGTACATTTTTCACACAACAGTCCGGTTTATCCAATATCGATATTGAAAGAATAGAGGTAGTTCGTGGAGCAGCTTCTGCTCTTTATGGACCTGGTGTAGCTTCAGGGGTTGTACATTGGATTTCAAAAAGTGCGATTGATCATCCTGGAACAACTATTGAATTGTTGTCTGGTACACTTAATACTCGAGGAGCAGCTTTACGCCATGCTTTTGCTTCAGAAAATAAAAAAATTGGATTTAAAGTAAATGCAAAGTGGTCAGCAGGAAATGACTTCGAGATGGATCCTATTAAAAGTGCATCAATCATAAGCGGGTTCGCTAATGATATAGCTCAGCCTGTAGTTAAAAATAAAATGGTTGACCCAACTCAAAGAGGTGATGTACTATTAAGTTTTCAAGACTTAGATGACAACAATGATGGTAACCCACTTGCAACTAAATACGAAAATTTTGCTGTAAACGCGCACTTAGAATTAAGGCCAAACGATAATACTAGTGCTTTTGTTTCTGGAGGGATGTCAGAAGGAGGAGCATTGTTTTTTAACTCTCAGGGATCAGGATACCAAAATGGTAAAGATTATTGGGCACAAGCACGTGTTCAGTCTGGTGGTCTATTTGCACAAGTCTTTTATAACTACAACGATGGAGGTGATGAAAACAACCCCACTTTCTTATATGACTCTGGTTTTCGACAAGTTGCTCAACGTGATTCTTTTGAAGCTCAAGTTCAGTACAACTTTGATGTTCCTGGATTTTTAAATACAAACTTTACTGTTGGGACAGATCTTAGAGATATTCGTGGAGATTCAGACTATACTCTATATGGTCGTAATGATGATGACGATGATTACAGAATTATGGGTGCATATGTTCAGGGTACTTCAATACTTTCAGAAAAATTAGAATTAACTTATGCAGCTCGATATGACACCTTTAACATACTGGATGAGAATGGATTCTCTCCACGTATAGCTTTAGTTTATAAACTGGATGAAAACAACTCCATAAGAGCTTCCTACAACTCGGCAACTATTCCGCCATCCGCATTGAACGCATTTATTGATTTCCCTGTAAACACAATTGTACCAGGCGTATATGACGTTTGGTTAGCAGGAGAGATAGAGGCACAGAACTTTGATGCAAATGCTCCTATTGAATTTCCACTTTTAGGAGGACAAACTCTGCCTCAGGGATCTACTTCTGTTCCTAACGCAATGTTGTATCCTGTATTACTATCAAATCCATTAACAATACCTGGAATGACTCAAGCTTACAATCTGGATCCCCGATTTGCTGACTTAAGAGCTTTAGGAGCTGCTACAGGTGTTGATTTTTTATCAATCTTGACAGGACAACTTGCTGGATTTAGCCCTTCAGGAACATTAGCTGCATTATCACCGGGGTACAATATTTTTAATCCTGCTCAAACATTCACAGGAGGTGGTATAGATACGCCAAAAGCTCAATTGGGAACTTTGAATTCTTTTGAAATAGGATATAACGGTATCATTGCTAATAAATTAAAAGTAATGGTTGATGTTTACACCTATGAAAGAAAAGGATTTACGTCCTTTACTGGGCTTGGTCCAACGTATGGCATTGGTGGATATAGTGCTTCCGCATTTGCAAATACTGTTGGTACTGAACTAGGAGCTGCAGTAGCTCCTACTATTACAACTCAATTGACTGCAGCTTATCAGGCTATTGCAACTGGAGCTGGTTTACCATTTGCTACTGTTGCTGGTGGAGGTGTGCCAGGGGTTCCGGCTCTTGCACCAACAATTGCTTCAGCAGCTGGAGGTCTTGGCCTGTTGGCTGGAGGTACTTTCCAACTTGGCGCTGAAGGATTTGAAGCTGCAGCTGGTCAATTATTCCCACTATTTGGAACTATTGAATCTCAACGAGTACCGCAAGGGGATGGAGTAACCCATATTCCTGCTGGATACAGAAAATTTGCTGATGCTACACGAAGCCACTACGGAATTGATGTTGCATTTGAATATTTTGCAACGGATGAAATTACATTATGGGCAAATGGATCATATGTTAGTCAAAATACATGGATACCAGGAGAAAGTGATGACGATGATTTACCATTTCCTTCTTTTCTAAACTCTCCACAAAAGAAAATGAGAGCTGGAGCTAGATATAGCAAAGGTGGTGTATATGGAAGTGTTTCTTACCAATACGACGAAGCATTTCAATCTAACCAAGGTGTTTGGGGAGGTATAACCGACGAAAAAAACCTATGGGATGCTAATATTGGTTACCGTTTTGAAAATGGTATGCGCATAGATCTTACTGGGTCAAATATTTTAGACTTTAAATACAGTGCATTCCCAGGGATGCCCGTAATTGGGAGGCGTATCATTGGGAAAATCACATTTGATCTGTAACATACCCCTATTACAGACTAATCTGGTATGAGTAATAAAACAGCATTCATTACTGGAGCTGCCAAAGGAATCGGAAGAGCAACAGCAGTTGCTCTTTCGTCCTCTGGATGCTATGTAATTTTAACAGATATCGATCCAGAAGCTCTCAATCAAACAAAAGAATACATTGAAAAAAAAGGTGGCAAAGTTACCAGCTACAAACTCGATGTTTCTGATCAAAAACAAGTAAATCTAGTTCATGAAGTAGCCCTAAAAGATCACAAACGAATTGATTATTTTGTAAACAACGCAGGTATTGGTGGTACATTAACCCCTCTTCACCTGATGACTACCAAAGACTGGAAAAAAGTCCTTGCTGTAGACCTAGAAAGTGTCTTTTATTGTTTACAAGCACAAATAAAAATATTATTACCACAAGGTGGAGGAAGCATTGTTAATGTATCGTCTATTGCAGGTATCAAAGGAGTAAGCTACGGAGGCCACTATTCTGCAGCAAAACATGGGGTTTTGGGTTTAACCAAAACTGCAGCTTTAGAATATGGACGCCACAATATCAGAGTTAATGGAATTTGTCCATCATTTCTAGAAACCGACATTATTCAACCTATACCCGATAAGGTATTGGACTTTGTTAAAAATTATCGAACTCCACTAAAAAGACTAGGAAAGCCAGAAGAAGCCGCAAATACGATTGTTTGGTTACTTTCGGACAAAGCTTCATTTGTAAATGGACATTCACTGGTAATGGATGGTGGAATGGAGGCTGGATAAATTATATCATAGCTTAAACATTTCTATTTCTAAAAATTATAAACTAACACAGTCTTTCAAAAAAGCAAGAAAGACAGATTAAATACATTCAAAAAAAAAAAGACAAAATTTATATTAATTCTAATGTTCAAATCAGATTTATTCAAAAGCAAAAAAGTACTTGTAACGGGAGGTAGAAGTGGTATTGGCTATGAAATCTCAAAATCTTTTTTAAGTCATGGTGCGGAGGTTGTTATTGCTTCTAGAAAAGAAGAAGCGCTTCAAGTGGCTGCAAAAAAATTGACTAAATACGGTACTTGCCATGCAAAATCTTGTGATATTCGTGAGCCAGAAGCCATAGAGGAATTGGCGAAAATGATTCAAGAGACTCTAGGTGGATTAGATATATTAATAAACAACGCGGGAGGGCAATTCCCCGCTCCTGCAAATATCATAGCGCAAAAAGGTTGGGCTGCGGTAATCAACAACAACCTAAACGGGACTTTTTACATGAGTCAATTAATTTCAAATAAATTTTTTATTCCCCAAAAAAGTGGAAATATTGTCAACATCACAGCCAATGTTTCGAGAGGTTTTCCCGGAATGGCACATACTGGTGCAGCGCGTGCTGGTGTTGAAAACTTAACCAAAAGCTTAGGACAAGAATGGGCAAGATATCATATCCGTGTCAATGCAGTTGCACCAGGAATTATTGCGACTTCGGGACTGGAAAACTATCCCAGCCAAATGCAAGAATTTCTGAAAGATAGTGAACAAAAAAATTTAATGAAACGCTTTGGAACAGCTGAAGATGTTTCCAATACTGTATTATTTCTATCCAGCCCTTTAGCAAATTACATCAGTGGAATTACAATTCCTGTAGATGGTTTAGAACACTTAGCTGGAGATCGAATGGAATTATACAATAAGATCATGTCGTTTACAAACTAAGTTAAAATCGATAATGAGTTTTTTTATAGAGGATCAAAAATTGTTTGGTTCCAGTTTTAAGGGGATTCCCTGTTTGTAAGGTTACTCCATACATTAAATCATTGGATAAAGAAGAAATAATTCTAAAATAAAGTATTAATATAGGCTGCTATAAAACGACAAAAGCTCAATAAATTAATAAAACATCTTCTAATGAGAAAAATATTTAAAACAATTCGATTTTTACTAGCGATTGGAATACTTTATCTTGGTTTTTATCCTATATCTCTGGAACCTCTTGCTCGAGAATCACCCGCGCATCCCGGAATGGATGGAGCTTTTAAGGTAAATGAATTGTTAGCTCAAACTCAAATCATAAAAACAACCGCAGGTCTCGGACCAGAAGCAATAGTTCGTGACAGTCTCAATAAATTTTACTCTGGACTCGAAAATGGTGAAATCATCCAATTCGATCCAAATGGAAACAATCAAAAGGTACTTGGGAATACGGGAGGGCGACCTCTAGGAATGAAATTTGCTCCAAACGGTTGGCTTATTATTGCAGATCAAAAAATGGGACTGATAGCAATGGATAGTCTAGGAAATTTCAATACTCTTTTAAATGAAATTGAGGGCACTCCCATTCAATTTGCAGACGATCTTGTTATAAACAAAGAAGGACTTATTTATTTTTCAGACGCCACCCAAAGACATCCAATCGAAATTGAAAATGAATTCTGGGAACAACGGCCTTCTGGCAGAATAATAACATATGATTTAAAAACAAAAAAAAGTAAAATCATTTTAAAAGACCTCTTTTTTCCAAACGGTATTGCCTTGAGTGAACAAGAAGATTACTTGATTTTCAGTGAGACTTTTGGAATTGAAATCAAGAAATATTGGCTTGAAGGACCCAAAAAAGGAATTGTTGAAATCTTTAATAATGAATTGCCCGGATACCCAGACAACATAACGTATTCTAATGGAACTTTTTGGGTTGCTATCCCAAGTCAAAGAGCAGTAACCGTTGAACCACTAACCACTAAGCCCTTTTTAAGAGCAATTCTTTTACGTTTACCAAATGCTGTAGTCCAGGGAGCAATTCCCGAACCCTATGCCATGGTCTTAGGTTTTGATCTCGATGGAAATTTAAAATACAATTTACAAGACCCCAAAGGAAATTTTTATTACATAACCAGTGTTTTACAAGTTGATAATAAGCTTTATCTTGGGAGTTTAAAAGAAACTGGAATTGGAATTTATACATTAAAACAAGAATTAAATGATTAGTTTAGAAGGACAAGTAGCCATCATCACTGGTGGAGCCCAAGGAATTGGGGAAGGGATTTGTAAGGTATTCTGTGAAGCTGGGGCAACTGTAGCTTTATGGGATGTCAGAGACTCTGGAGCAGAAACTGCCTCAAAAATAAAAGCTGAAGGTGGGAAAATTTTCTTTCAAAAAGTTGACGTAACAAATCGGAAATTAGTTGATGCAGCAGTTGAAGAAATTATACAACAACACAGCAAAATTGATATTCTTATAAATAATGCAGGAGTATTGCGGGACAAATCTTTCTTGAAAATGACACAAGAAGAGTGGGATACTGTAATGAATGTAAATTTAAGCTCTTTGTTCACAACTACCCAAGCCGTTCTTCCATATATGCGTGAAGCACGTTATGGACGAATCATTTCAGCATCATCAATCAATGGATTTGCAGGTGCTTTTGGCCAAACCAATTATTCTGCAACCAAAGCAGGGGTAGCAGGATTTACTCGGGCACTTTGTAGAGAAGTTGGACGTTATGGAATAACTGCAAATGCAGTTGCTCCAGGATTTGTAGAGTCAGAGATGACTGCCTCAATGCCTGACGAAGTTGTAAAAGCTGGAATTGCAATGATTCCTGTTGCACGGATTGGAACCCCAGAAGACATGGGGTATGCTTACCTCTACCTTGCCTCAAAACAAGCTGGATTTATTAACGGAATAACCCTCCACGCAAATGGTGGAGCAATGCCAATGTAATTATGAGTGTAAAAGAATTATTTGATTTAAAAGGAAAAGTAGCCATAGTTACTGGCTCGAGTAAAGGAATTGGAAAAGCAATTGCTGAAGCACTTGCCGAATACGGAGCTCATGTAGTGGTAAGCAGTCGATCTCAAGAAGCTGTAGATGCTGTAGCTGATGAATTTAAAGCTAAAGGGCTAGAAACAATTGGAATTGCTTGTCATGTGGGAGATGAAGAACAACGCAAAGCATTGATTGATAAAACAGTTAATCATTATGGAGGAGTAGATATTCTAATCAATAATGCAGCAACAAATCCTGTTTACGCACCTCTTGAAGGAGTTGATGATCCTGTATTTGATAAAATTATGGATGTTAATGTAAAGGCGTGTTTTTCATTTGCAAAACTATGTTTCCCATACATGAAAGAAAAGAAAAAAGGAAGTATTATCAATATTGCTTCGGTAGAGGGTCTAAAACCCAATATGGGACTTGGCCTCTATGGGGTAAGCAAGGCAGCATTAATTATGCTGACAAAATCTCAAGCCAGCGAGTGGGGTAAATATGGAATTCGAACCAATGCTATTTGTCCGGGTTTAATCAAAACAAAATTCAGTCAAGCGCTTTGGAGCAATGAACAATTAATGAAACAAGTAGAACATCATTTACCACTGAGAAGAGCTGCAGAACCTATAGAAATGGCAGGTCTAGCTGTATATCTAGCTTCAGATGCTTCCTCGTACACAACAGGTGCAATTTTGAATGCAGATGGTGGTCACATGTTAACCTAAAATAAACGAAATGGATCAAAAAACTGATAAAGCATATGCTACTCGTTTAAAAGACGTAAGCGAATTAAAAAACTACGTAGGAAAAGAACTTGGTTTAACCCAATGGATGCCAATGACTCAGGAAAGGATCAATACCTTTGCTGATGCTACTGAGGACTTTCAGTGGATTCATACTGATCCAAAACGAAGTGCTACCTTGTCTCCATATAAAAAAACAATAGCACACGGTTTCCTTGTATTATCAATGGCTTCAAAAATCAGTTATGATACTTTTTCTATTGAGAATGTTGCCATGGGGGTTAACTACGGTTTAGATAAAGTTCGTTTCCCTAATGCTACTAGGTCTGGTGCTTATTTTCGCGGAAGAGTTTCACTGATAGAAAGTAACGACATCCCTGGTGGAGCAAAATATAAAATGGGAATTGTTTTCGAATTGAAAGGAGAAGAAAAACCCGCCTGTATTGCCGAATTTATTGCAATTGCTTATTCTGGACCTGGAAAAAAAGAAAAAGAAAAGTAGCAGTAAAATAAATTTTTGAAATAATCTAAACATAAATTAATGAGTGTAGCTCTGGACAAAGCTAAAGAAGTTCGAAAAGGAGAAAATTTAGATGAAGAAACCTTATCGGAATTTTTAGGTAAAGTACTTAGTGAACCCAATGGGAAATTAAGCGTAAAACAATTCCCTTCTGGTTTTTCAAACTTAACTTACTTGATCAATTTTGCAAATAAAGATTATGTATTAAGGCGGCCTCCATTTGGAGCCAATATTAAATCTGGCCATGATATGTCTCGAGAATATACCATTCTAAGTGCGCTAGACGGTTCATACGACAAAGCTCCTAAACCTATACTATTTGAAAGAAAAGCAGGTGTTTTGGATGCTCCATTTTATTTAATGGAACGGGTTGAGGGAACTATTTTAAGAGCTGGAACCCCAGCTGAAGAATTACCCTCAAAAGAACAGTTCAAATCACTTTCAGAAAATTTTATTAGCACGCTTGTAGAACTTCATAAGCTCGATTATAAAGCTATTGGTCTGGAATCTTTAGGAAATCCAGTGGGCTATATAACTCGACAAGTAGAGGGTTGGAATAAACGTTATAAAAAGTCCAAAACATCTGCAGTTGAATCCATGGAAAAAACAGCCCTTTGGCTTTCCAAAAACATACCAACAAGTTCAGGTGCTAGTTTGATTCACAACGATTTTAAATACGATAATCTGGTATTAACACCAGATGAAGAATTGAATATAAAAGCAGTTTTGGATTGGGAAATGACCACGCTGGGAGACCCTCTAATGGAT
>JAURBD010000108.1 GCA_030829155.1 Flavobacteriaceae bacterium | reverse complement strand
GCTAGAAAACTTATTGGGTTGAGCTTCATTTTCTAAGTAGTAGATTGCTGAAGCAGAAAATAAAATAGTTAATACCGATAAAAATAAAGTGAATATGAGTTCGGCCTTTACGCTGGTTAAAGATTTAACAAATACTTTTAGAGAAGAACTATTTCTCCCCAGTTTGAAAATTCTTGTAAGTCTAAATAATCTTAGGATTCGCAAAAATCGTCCATCAATTTTAATAAATTGATTGAGGTAAAAAGGAAGGATTGAAATCAAATCAATAATTCCAAAAAGACTAAATACATAGTTTAAGACCCCTTTTTTTCCATCTTTTTGATGAGCATGAACAATCCTGTAGATGTATTCTGCTGAAAATACAAGAATGGATGCAAACTCGAATAAGTAAAAATAGTAACCATAGGTATTACGAAGACTCAAGTGAGATTCTAATACCATTGCAATAACATTTACGATAATCAGAACGTAAATGAAACGATCGATGAAATTAAAAGACTTCAATTATTTTTGGATAAATCTCTTATAATCGCAATCACAACGATTAATGAGGTGATGATGACAACGTTTGCAACAAAAGTAATGGTCATATTTAATGTAGTTTTTATAATCTAATCAAAATTACTAAAATCTTTTGATACATTATTCATCTCTTTAACAAGAAATTTAATTCAATAAATCGTTTGCTTTTTTCTTCTTTTTAGTCCTAATACCTCATATCTTTATTATGTTTAAATAATTTATGGAAAATTATACTACTGTAACTTTATTTCATTTCAAATCAAATAAGTTTTGGGCATTCAAGCAAATGGGGTTTGCTCCTTATTCATTTAATGAAGTTCAAGGACTTCTTTTTGCTAAGCTTATGGGTACAGGTGCAGGGAGTGGCTTTAGTTTAGCCCCTGATTTTTCAACCTATGCTTTTTTAGGAGTTTGGGAAAATCAACAAGCAGCTTCTGTTTTTTTTGAAAAAAGTAACCTAATGAAAAAGTATAAAAAAAAAACCATAAAAATTAGAACCTTGAGTCTTAAACCCATTCAAAGTCATGGGAAGTGGGACGGTATAAATCCTTTTGAAACTAAAACCAAAAACAAGGAAATTCCCAAAGGGAAAATAGCAATAATTACCCGTGCTACTCTGAGATGGAACCGTTTGTTGTCTTTCTGGGCAGCTGTTCCTAGAGCAAGTAAAGCCATTGAGCAGGCAGTTGGTGTTCACTTTTACAAAGGTATAGGGGAGTTGCCTTTTATTCAACAAGCAACAATCAGTATTTGGGATAATATCGAAGCAGTCCAAAATTTTGCTTACGAAGCAAAAGCTCATTCAGATATTGTTAAAGAAACTCGAAAGAAGAAATGGTACAAGGAAGATCTTTTTTCTCGTTTTGAACTTTTGGAAGATTTTATTCATGAACAATAAAGTAATTATTATAGGTTCTGGGGTAGCTGGACTTGCAACAAGTATTCGACTGGCTAGAAAAGGGTATGATGTTCAAGTTTTTGAGGCCAATCCTTATCCAGGAGGTAAACTAAGTGCATTTAATTTGGGTGATTTTAGATTTGATGCAGGACCTTCATTGTTTACCATGCCTCAGTTCGTTGAAGAACTTTTTGAAATCTGTGGCGAGAATCCCAAAGAATATTTTGAGTATTCAAAAAAAGAAATCGGCTGTTCTTATTTTTGGGAGGACGGTACTCGACTTAACGCCTACGATAACCAAGAATTATTTTTTTCTGAAGTAGAATCCGTTTTAGGAGTTTCCCCCAAAGTATTAGCAGATTACTTAAAGAAAGCGAAAAAAAAATATGATTTGACAGAGTCTATTTTCTTGAAACAATCATTACACAAGTTAAAGTCTTTTTTAAATACAGAAACTCTGAAAGCAATTTTACAAATCAGGACTCTTGAGTTGGGGAAAAGCCTTCATCAAATAAACCAAGAACAACTAAAAGAACCACATTTAGTTCAGTTTTTTGACAGATTCGCAACCTACAACGGATCTAACCCATACCAAACCCCGGGGATCATGACCTTGATCCAGCATTTAGAAAATCATTATGGAACCTTTGTTCCAAAAAAAGGAATGGAGTCTATAACGAGCTCTTTGTATGAACTTGCTAAGCGTCAAGGCGTGGTTTTCCGTTTGAATGAAAGGGTAAATCAAATTATTGTCGAGAACCAAAAGTCTGTTGGAGTAAAAACTGGAAATGCCTTTTATCCTGCAGATAAGGTGTGTTCTAATATGGATGTTTATCCAACTTATAAACAATTGCTAAACAAAGAATTTCAACCCTCCAAGATTTTAGAGCAAGAACGATCAAGTTCAGCCATAATTTTTTACTGGGGAATTTCAAGAGAATTCAAAGAACTTGATTTACACAATATATTTTTTTCAGAGGATTATAAAAAAGAATTCAAAACTATTTTTGAGGAACAAACTGTATCGGACGATCCAACTGTTTATGTGAATATTACATCAAAAGATATTCCATCTGATGCCCCCAAGGGTTGTGAAAATTGGTTTGTGATGATTAATACTCCTCCAGATAGCGATCAAGATTGGAACGAATTAGTTCAGTCTCTTCGAGCAAGCGTATTAAAAAAAATTAACCGAATTTTAGGCGTAAACCTTCAAGATTTTATTGTTGAAGAAGATACCTTGACTCCTCCTTTAATTGAACAAAAAACAGAATCACATCAGGGAGCTTTATACGGTTCCTCAAGTAATGCTAGAATGGCTGCTTTTTTGAGACATCCTAATTTTTCTCAGCAAATTAAAAATCTATATTTTTGTGGAGGAAGCGTACATCCTGGAGGTGGAATTCCTCTATGTTTATTGTCTGCAAAAATTGTTTCAGATCAAATACCCAGGATAAATTAAATGAAATTTAAAGAAAGTATCGATATACAAATAATAGCCATTGCAACAATATGGTTGTTTCATGTTAGCGGCATTATTGGGATTCTTTATGGGAACTCACATTGGTTTGTTGAAGCAACCCCCATTAATCTATCTCTCTGTTTTTTTCTTATGGTTTTAGTGTGTTGGAAAACTTCAGGATTTATAAAAATTACAACACTCAGTTTTATCGTTGGAATGTTAGCAGAAATTTTAGGGGTTAATTTCGGATATATATTTGGCTCATATCAATATGGAGAAGCCTTGGGATGGAAATTGTATGGGGTTCCAATACTAATTGGAGCTAATTGGAGTATTTTAACAGTATGCTCCGCAGCAATTGCCTCTAATTTATACGATAAACTTGTCCCCAGAGTCATCGTAGGTCTTGGATTGATGCTTCTATTTGATTTTATGTTAGAGCCCATTGCGCCCATACTTGATTTTTGGGAATTTCAAAACGGAAAAGCACCTTTTCAAAACTATTTTGGTTGGGTTTTAGTTGCCCTCCCCCTCCAATTTTTTTATCATTTTTGGAAAGTTGATATAAAACACTGGTTTACTCACCATCTGTTTTTGTTGCAACTTTTGTTTTTCATGATTTTATTGTTAAAAATAAATACCTTACAAAATTTATTATGAATAGATTCTTTTTAAAATGTATTGGTTTTTATTTTGTTTTGTTGACTGGCTGTGAATCGGTTACTCAAAAAACCGAAGAAGTTGATAAAGCAGTCCGCGACACTGTTTTAATCCCAATTGAAGCGTCAAGAAAAAAAACATTTTATTTGCCAAAAAGCAAAATCCTTTTGGATTCTACCTTGAATAAAAATAAAGTTTTTTCTCGCTTTAGAACCTCAGTAGAGGGGCTCAAAAAACTAGACCCTGAAGGTATAGAGTTTTATTTGGAAGGGGCAATAAAATCCTCTGACGATTTGTTGAATGAAGTTTTGATTGATCCTTTTGAAATTCATGCAATTAAGAGCAGATTGCGTGTTGTCAAGACTCATCTTTTGAGATCTAAATATTACAGTCAAAAGGAAGATATGGAGTCACTAACTAATGCACTCACAGATCTTTTTGATTCATATAATATATTGCTTATGAGAATAGACGATATCGCTCTGAACGAAATTAATCTTGAAAAAAATGAATTTGAAGTAGAATAAAATAAAATTTAAAAAGGCTTCAATTTGAAAAAATCAACCAGCTTTTTTTTCTTCTTCATGACCTACGGTTTGCTTTTCAAAAGTCTGATTGGTCAAGAATGAATTTTTGAGCTTATCAATAAAACGAATTAATTTTTCTTGGGTATTATTACTTTTCTCAATGTCTATGATTTTAAAAAGATTTTTGATGATGGATTCGTCTTTTCCCATCGCTTTAGTGAATGCATTTTGCTTTTCAGTTGCTAAGGTTGAAATCATGATTTCCCCTCGGTTATGATTTTGAAGAAACAATTCACTTAGTTTTAAACCTTTTTCATCTAAAATGGACAGCAAGTCATTATAGATTCGGTTTCTTACTGTAGCTTGAAGGTTTAAAAATCGTTTGTACTCTGGAAGGTGTTGTTTGTCAGCAGATTTTAAGTAGGATAATTTAGCTAAACGACATTCAGCTAATGTTACCTGATACAATTCAATAATGTGCTTATTAGTTAACACCTTTTAGTTTTTATTAAAATTACCAAGAACTCTTAAATCTTTAAAAAGAAGTCTTAAGATAATATTAACAAATTTTGAACTTTAAAACGATAATTGAAATCTTTGATAAACTTGTTAGATGAAATTTGTTTGTCAATACTGCTAGTTCCCTTGAAAACAGGTCGTTTACACCCAAATCGATCTGCCACTTGAGTGTAATATTTATTTCTACTTGGATGATATGGGGTTACGCAGTTATAAACATTGTTGACAATTTTTCGGCTAATTAAAGTGTTTATAATATGAATACAATCAGTCAAATGTATCAAATTGATACTTCCATCGGGGTTGTCAACAAATGTTTTATTGCTCAATTGAAAAACGGGGTGTCTTTCTAGTCCAATAAGTCCGCCCATTCTCAGTATAGTAGCAGAAAGCTCTGGAGTATTAATCAGCAAATTTTCGCAACCGATTAGTTGTTTGCCTGATGTTG
>JAURBD010000078.1 GCA_030829155.1 Flavobacteriaceae bacterium | reverse complement strand
AGCTGCAATTTTAAAATCATTTACAGAAATGAGTTGGTCTTCCAATTCTTCTAGAACATCTTGAAAACTAGATTCACTTTCAATAAACAAATAAGACTCCTCGTTAGAAAATGCCGTATTAGGTTTAAAAAATACTCGATAAAAAGAGTAGGTTAAATATAAACCAATACCCATTACAATGATGATAATAAAACTGATTATTCTTTTTCTATGCATTTATCGTTTTTTGTACTAGGATTTTATCCGTGATTAGTTTTTCTTGAAAGCCCACTGCTTTAAATAAAGCTCGACTTGGAATATTATCAATGCCAACATAGGCATAAAGTAGACTTAAATTAAATTGTTCAACTGCATGTTTTTGAAGTAATTTTAGACCAGATTTAGCAAACCCGTTTCTCCTCCACTTACTCGCAATTACAATTCCTATAGCTGCTCTTGAATTTTGATGATCGTAATCAAACAAGTCGATCAAACCATAAATATTGCTTTCAAAATCGTTCAAAACAAAACGTTGTTGCTTAGCAGAAAAAAAATCTTCTTTTGAATTTTCTATATGAGTTTGTAAAACTTCTCTAGAATAGGGTTTTGTGGTATTTGAATATTTCCACAAACTTTCATCATTTTCTATCTTCAATAAAAAATTAATATCATCAGGCTCTAAAGATCGAAGATTTAATGATAGATTCAATATTAAAAGTTTAAAGTTCCTGAATACACCTGTTCTGCGGGACCTGAAAGAAAAATATTCTGGTAACCCTTTTGTGTAGGTTCAAATTCAATTTCCAAAGTTCCGCCTTCTACCTGAATAACAACTGTGTTTGAGGTTGTTTTTTTATTAAAGTGCATTGCTAAAGCAACTGCTGTTGCCCCGGTTCCACATGAAAGTGTTTCGCCTTCAACCCCACGTTCGTATGTTCTAATTGCAAATTTATTTTCTGAAATCTGCTCTACAAAATTTACATTAGAACCCGACTCATTGTAAGGTTCCCCCTCACGAATACGTTTTCCATTAGCATAAACATTGTATTGTTTCAAATCCTTTACCATTTGAACATGATGTGGTGATCCAGTATCCAAAAAACTATGTGTATTGAAATTTTTTACATCAAATACATCAAGCATTTTTATAAAAATTATATTAGATTCGATTCGTGCATTATGAAGTCCATCCGAAGCTTCAAATTTAGTAACATCTGAAATACATCCAAGATATTTAGCGAAAGCTACTGTACATCGAGCACCATTACCACATAAAGAGCCGATACTCCCATTTGCATTGAAATAAACCATTTTAAAATCACTGTCAGAGGCATTTTGTAATAAAATTAATCCATCTGATCCAATTCCAAATCTTCGATCGCAAAGTTGTTTAATCAGTGATTTATCATCCTCAGGAAAAGAATTAGAACGATCATCAATCAATATAAAATCATTTCCTGTTCCTTGATATTTAAAAAAAATCTGTTCCATATATTTGACAAATTTACACAATATTTTTGGTAAAGATCGATGTTAAAAACACGTTAAACCACTTTTGCACTTGGAAACACTTTTATAATTTTGGTTCAAAATAAAATCTTATGAAAACAATCTTAAAACTCAGTATAGTATCATTAATTAGTTCAGGATTTACGATTATCTTATTCATTTTGTTTTATAATACAAAGCCAATTAAAAACGAATCTATTCCTACAATCCCCGTGACTTTTTCAGCAAATGTTGGGAATACCTTTACAACTCCATCAGAATTCATTGTTGCAGCTAATAATAGTATTGGTGCTGTAGTACATGTAAAAAACACCTCTAAAAGTGATTCAGGAAATGAATATTTAAACTATTTCTTAGGAGTAGATAGTCGTCCGCGAGTTGGAACTGGATCAGGGGTAATCGTATCACCAGATGGCTATATTATGACAAACAACCATGTGGTCGAAAATGCAACAACTCTGGAAATAACAACCAATGACAACAAACGTTTTCAAGCTACTTTAATTGCAACTGACCCAACTACCGATATCGCTGTTTTAAAAATTGAGACAGACAAACCTCTTCCCTACCTTTATTTTGGTGATTCTGATCAGGCTAAAATTGGAGAATGGGTACTAGCGATCGGAAACCCATTTAATTTAAATTCAACTGTAACTGCTGGAATTATAAGTGCAAAATCTAGAGATTTAAATAAGGGAGATCGAAAAAATCAATCTTTTATTCAAACCGACGCAGCTGTAAACATGGGAAATAGTGGTGGGGCTTTAGTCAATACAAAAGGTGAACTCATAGGAATCAATACGGCTATCACCTCAATGAGTGGTGGATTTCAAGGCTATTCCTTTGCTGTTCCAAGTAATATTGCCAGAAAAGTTTTTGAAGACCTTGTAGAATATGGAAGTGTTCAAAAAGGATTGATAGGTATTTTTGGTACACCGGTTACTCCAGAACTAGTGAATTCAGAAGGTTTAGATATTTTAGAAGGGGTATACATTATTGATATTCAAAAAGGTATGGGCGCAGAAAAAGCTGGCTTAAAGGAAGAGGATATTATCACTGTTGTAGATGACATTAAAATCAAAAGTTTCTCTAACTTAACGGGTTATCTAGAAAGTAAACACCCTGGAGATAAGGTCAATGTAGAATATTACAGGAATGGGAAAGTCAACAATACAGTAATTACTTTGAATGTAATCAATCAAACAAATTTTCTTAGGATGACATTACAGAATATCAGTAAAGAAGAAAAAGAAAAAAAGAATTTGAAATATGGCTTAAGAGTTTTAGATTCTGGTGATTATATGACCGAACTAAATCCTGATTCTGTTCTTCTTGAGGTAAACGACAATCCTTTATACACGATTGATGATTTAAGGCAATATAATTTCAATAACATTAGAAATCTTGAATATCTAAATCCAAAGGGAGAGAAAGAACGAATTTCGTTCCGAAGATAAACCTGTTTTATAATGCAGTAAAAATTAATTGTTGAAAAAATTAAAATTCGCATCTTTGTTTTCTAAAACAGAATCATGCGAATTGATATCATAACTCTTTTTCCTGAACTTCTAAAAAGTCCTTTCGAAGTTTCAATCGTAAAACGTGCTATTGAAGGTAAAAAAGTCGTGGTTTTTTTTCATGATTTGAGGGACTATACCGCTACAAAATACAAGCAAGTTGATGATGCGCCTTTTGGAGGCGGAGCAGGGATGGTAATGATGATTGAACCTATTGACAAATGCATATCTAAGTTAAAAGAAGAGCGCAAATATGAAGAGATTATTTATATGACTCCTGACGGAGAACTGTTGAATCAAAAAATTTCAAATGAATGCTCTCTAAAGGAAAATATAATTATTCTTTGTGGTCATTATAAAGGAGTAGATCAACGGGTAAGAGACCATTTTATTACAAGAGAGATTTCCATTGGAGATTTTGTTTTATCTGGAGGAGAGCTTGCAGCAGCAGTTTTTTGTGACAGTATAATTCGACTGATTCCAGGGGTATTGGGAAATGAATCATCTGCCCTGAGTGATAGTTATCAGGACAACCTTCTAGCTCCCCCCATTTACACTCGCCCAGCAAACTACAAAGGATGGGAAGTTCCTCCTATTCTAACCTCTGGAAACACAACAAAAGTTGAACAATGGAGAGAAGAACAAGCTTTGAAAAGAACTCAGCTTTTACGTCCTGATCTTTTGAAAAAGGAATAAAAAACTAAGTAAACAAAAAAATAATACTTCATGAAAAACATTTACCTGCTTCTTCTGTTTTTCTTGATTTGTTGCTCCCAATTAGAGGATGATTCCAGCACTGATTTTGCCTGTACTTTGATTTTCAAAACTGAGGTAGTTTAAGTCACTTGTGCTGCTCTAGATGATTTTTACAGTTTACGATTATCAAATGGATATACTCTTCGTTTAGAAGATTATAACTCAACCGATATCTACTACCCCATCTTGAATGATAATACTATTCTACATATTAAAGGAATTATTGAGTGCATAGACTTTGTTACAATTCGCAGAGATCAAATTCAAAAAACACCTCACTGCTTTGCCTCATACGGCTGTCATATCATAAAAAAAGTGGTTTGGATGTTATCAATTTTCGAAAAAAGACTTTTTTTAATTTTTATTGCAAAAAAGAATATAAAAAATAAAATATTTGGTATTTTTGCACTCGCAATGTAACCTCTGACGAAAATCGTGCATGTTGCTTGTTAAAAATTTATAATTAAAAATAATGGAAACATTAATCAATTTTGTTCAGAATCAATTCATTGAAAAAAAAGAATTTCCTGAATTTTCTGCTGGAGACACTATTACTGTGTATTACGAAATTCGAGAAGGAGAAAAAGTAAGAACCCAGTTTTACAGAGGTGTAGTTATTCAAATTAAAGGAACAGGTTTATCTAAAACCTTCACCATTAGAAAAATGTCTGGAGAAATAGGAGTTGAACGTATCTTCCCTATTAACCTACCAGCACTTCAAAAAATAGAAGTCAACAAACGTGGAAGCGTTCGAAGAGCTCGCATCTATTACTTTAGAGAATTACGTGGTAAAAAAGCACGTATCAAAGAGCGTCAATACAAATAAAATTTTAAAGGTCGCTAATGCGACCTTTTTTGTGAATTAAATTTAAACCTCTTTATCTTGAGTATTGCATTTCAAGATAAAACCTTAAAAATATCCTATGTCAAAAATAAAAGTTGCAAACCCAGTAGTAGAAATGGATGGTGATGAGATGACTCGTATCATATGGAAATTTATCAAAGAACAATTGATTTTACCCTACATCGATGTTAAATTGCTTTATTATGATTTAGGAATTGAAAAACGAGATGAAACCGATGATCAGGTAACAGTTGATGCTGCTGAGGCAATAAAAAAATATAATGTTGGTGTTAAATGTGCTACAATTACTCCCGACGAAGATCGAGTTACTGAATTTGATTTAAACAGAATGTATCGTTCTCCGAATGGTACAATCCGAAACATTGTTGGAGGAACTGTTTTTAGAGAGCCTATAATCATGAGTAACGTACCTCGCTATGTTCAAGGTTGGACCAAGCCTATCTGTATCGGACGCCATGCTTTTGGTGATCAATATAAAGCTACAGACACTGTTATTGAAGGAAAAGGTAAGCTAACCATGACTTTTACTCCAGAAGACGGAAGTGAAGCTAAAACATGGGAAGTATATAATTTTCAAGAAAATGGGGTCGCCATGAGCATGTATAATATTGACAGTTCAATCTATGGATTTGCTCGTTCATGTATGAACCGTGCTTTAGACAAAGGATGGCCTTTGTATCTTTCTACCAAAAATACCATCATGAAAGCTTATGACGGTCGTTTTAAAGATATTTTTCAAGAAGTATTTGACAATGAATTTAAAGAGCGATTTGAAGCTGCAAGGCTTACTTATGAACACCGTCTAATCGATGACATGGTTGCTGCCGCAATGAAATGGAACGGAGGATTTGTATGGGCATGTAAGAATTATGATGGAGATGTTCAATCCGACACAGTTGCTCAAGGTTTTGGATCTCTAGGACTAATGACCTCAACACTGGTTACTCCTGACGGAAAGACTATGGAAGCAGAAGCTGCTCATGGTACAGTAACTCGTCATTACAGACAACACCAAAATGGCAAAGAAACTTCTACAAACCCAATCGCTTCTATTTTTGCATGGACACGTGGACTAGCACATCGCGGAAAACTAGACAACAATCAAGAATTAATTAATTTCTGTACTACTCTAGAAGAAGTATGTGTAGAGACAGTTGAAAGTGGAAAGATGACTAAAGATTTAGCAATTCTTATTCACGGAATTGCCTTAAGAGAAACAGATTATCATACCACCCAAGGGTTTCTTGGAGCTCTAAAGGAAAATCTAGACAAAAAACTTTCTTAATTTTCAAAAACTCCACAATGTAGGTTTTTTTTTACGTTGTTCTAAAAATATGTCCTATTTTTAATTAATGGATTTTATAAAAATAACTGAACAAGATTCTCTACATGATGCTCTGGAAGATAAATCCATTAAAGAATTATTGAAAGGCATTCACCAAGAGGATCAAAAGGTTTCTAAAGCCACACATAATGTTTTACCTAAAGTAGAACAGTTAATTACCAAAACAGTAACCCAACTTCAAAAAGGTGGGCGTTTGTTCTATATTGGAGCTGGAACTAGTGGCCGACTAGGTATTTTAGATGCATCAGAGTGTCCTCCAACTTTTGGTAGCCGTCCAGAACAAGTTATTGGAATCATTGCAGGAGGAAAAGCAGCAGTTTACAAAGCCGTTGAAAATGCAGAAGACAATACAAATCAAGGATGGATTGACTTAAAAAATTACAAAGTTTCAGCAAATGACATTATTGTTGGAATAGCAGCTTCTGGAACCACACCTTATGTCATTGAAGCTCTTCGAGAAGCCCAAAAAAACAATATCCCCACCGCTTGTATTTGTTGTAATGAAAACAGTCCCTTAGCATCAGTATCTGATTTTCCTGTTGAAGTAATTGTTGGTCCAGAATTTATAACGGGATCCTCACGAATGAAAGCTGGAACAGCTCAAAAAATGATTTTAAACATGATTTCTACAGTTACCATGGTTCGCCTAGGGCATGTTCGCGGAAACAAAATGGTTGATATGCAAATGAGCAATTCCAAGTTAAAAAAACGAGCTATTAAAATCATACAAGAACAATTATCGGTTTCCCCTGAAGTTGCTTATTCACTTCTGAATGAGCATCAAAATATTCGTAAAGCAATAGATCAATTTAACTCTGGATGAATAAAAAAAAAGTAATCAAAGGGTTTAAGAAAGTTTTTTGGGGAATAGGAATTTGTTTTGTAGCTCCAGTTATCATTATGCAAGCCTTTAAAAATGAAGGGCATACAATGTATTGGCCTGTTCTCATAGTTGGGTTATTACTATTATTCCTTGCAATAGCTTTTGGTTTTATTGGAATTTCTACTTTAGTTGGAGGACTCTTAGGTGAAAAAAAAAAACAGGATTAATGATACCGGTTGTTGTTTTGAGAACTCCAACTCATTATCTTTGCAGCTTATAAATTAATAAATGATTGCAATTACGCTTCCAGATGGATCTGTTCGTGAATTTGAAAACAAACTAACCGTTTTAGATGTAGCTAAAGACATCAGCGAGGGGTTAGCTCGAAATGTACTTTCAGCACGTTTTAATGATGGTATTGTTGAAGCAAGCACAGTTCTTACAGAAAGTGGGACTTTACAACTATTCACATGGAATGATGATGAAGGAAAGACGGCTTTTTGGCATTCTTCAGCTCATGTTTTAGCTCAATCAATTTTAGCATTATATCCTCAAGCAAAACTTACTATTGGTCCAGCAATTGAAAATGGATTTTATTATGATGTAGATTTTGGTGAGTCTTCATTTTCAGAAAAAGATCTACAAAAGCTTGAAGGCCAATTTTTGACTTTTAGTCGCCAAAAATTTGAGTTTAAAATGCGCTCCTGTTCCAAAGCAGAGGCTTTGTCTTTCTATAAAAAAGAAAATAATCCTTTTAAAATTGAGTTGATCCAAAACTTAGAAGATGGAACCATTACTTTTTGTGATCATGCTAATTTTACTGATTTATGCAGAGGTGGACATCTTCCGAACACTGGATTTATTAAGGCCGTTAAACTATTGAGTGTTGCTGGCGCATACTGGAGAGGTGATGAGTCCAAACCACAACTTACTCGGATTTATGGAATATCTTTTCCAAAACAAAAAGAGCTTACGGCTTATCTTGAACTTCTT
>JAURBD010000062.1 GCA_030829155.1 Flavobacteriaceae bacterium | reverse complement strand
TGGAATTGATGGTCGATCTTATAGGTTTTTTAATTCTTTTCTTACTAATTTATTGGTTTAGTGTTGGAAAAAGAAGACTTTCCAAACGAGCTGTTGAAGATCCTAAACTATTAAATTTTATTACTTCCAAAAAAATAGTAAGCCTTGTTTTACTTGTATTACTCGTAGTTATGTCTTTTCATTCTCTCATAAACTGGATTATAGATTTTTACTTCAACGAGCTAGTATATAATGTTGATAGTGTGTTTTTTAATCAGTTTTTTACACTCCTAATTTTGACCGATGTAGTTATACTTTTAATCTCTTTTCGCTACACCGAAGAATACAGTAAATTAATTAGAAATACAGGTTTTATTATAGCAACTATTTTGATCCGACTCTCATTTTCGGCGGAAGGTTTTTTGAATATTATCCTTATTTTAACGGGAGTTGGTTTTGCTTTGTTGATTCTACAAATTTTCAATGCAATGGAAAATCCTAAGCTTGATTCCACTGTTTAGCCAATAATGTATTCTGCAACAACATAGCAATAGTCATAGGACCAACCCCTCCAGGAACAGGGGTGATATAATTTGCTTTTGCGGCTACTTCATCAAAAGCAACATCTCCTTTGATAACATAACCTTTAGGATGACTTTTATCAACTACTCGTGTAATTCCGACATCAATAACAGTAACTCCTTCTTTAACCATGTCAGCGGTTAAGAATTCTGGAATTCCAAGTGCCATAACAACAATGTCAGCCTGTTTGGTTAGGCTTTTAAGATTCAGGGTTCGACTATGAGCTAAGGTCACCGTTGCATCACCTGCAGGACCTTTTTGACTCATCAAAATACTTATTGGACGTCCAACAATGTGACTTCTACCAACAACCAAACAATGCTTGCCCGATGTAGGTACTTCATAACGCTCCAATAATTGCATGATTCCAAAAGGTGTAGCAGGAATAAAAGCTTGTAAATCCAAAGTCATACGGCCAAAGTTTACCGGATGAAAACCATCAACGTCTTTTTTAGGATCTATAGCTAGTAAAACTTGTTCTTCGTTTATGTGTTTGGGTAAAGGTAACTGAACGATATATCCATCGATGTTTTCATTTCGGTTTAATTCATCTATTTTTAGAAGTAATGCCTCTTCGGTAATGTTCTCCTCCAAACGAATTAGTGTTGATTCAAAACCAACATATTCACATGAACGAACTTTACTACCTACATAGGTTAGACTAGCACCATCATCTCCTACCAAAACAGCCGCTAGATGAGGAACACATTCACCAGCAGTTTTCATAGCCGTAACTTTTAACTTAATTTCCTCTTTGATTTCTGTGGAAGTCTTCTTTCCGTCTAGTAATTTCATTATTTTATCTTAAACCTTGAAACATTTGCATCATTTGTTTTCCCTTACCCCCTTGCATCATCTTCATCATCTTGCTCATTTGATGAAATTGTTTGACCATCTGATTCACCTCTTTTAGGTCACGTCCAGCACCTGTGGCAATTCTTTTTTTACGATTTAAATTCAAAAGCTCGGGATTTGATCGTTCGTTGGGTGTCATAGAACCAATTATTGCTTCAATATACTTAAAAGCATCATCATCAATATCAACATCTTTAATTGCTTTTCCAACTCCCGGAATCATCCCCATGAGATCTTTCATATTTCCCATTTTCTTAACCTGCTGTATTTGTGACAAAAAGTCATCGAAACCGAATTGATTTTTTGCAATTTTCTTGTTTATTTTTCGAGCTTCTTCATGATCAAACTGCTCTTGAGCTCGCTCAACTAAGGAAACTACATCTCCCATACCTAGAATTCGATCTGCCATACGATCGGGATAGAATACGTCCAAAGCTTCCATTTTTTCACCCGTACCGATGTACTTGATAGGTTTTTGAACAACTGTTTTGATGGACAAAGCAGCTCCTCCACGAGTATCCCCATCTAGTTTTGTTAAGACTACTCCATCAAAACTCAGAACATCATGAAAGGCTTTAGCAGTATTTACGGCATCTTGACCCGTCATAGAATCAACAACAAACAAGGTTTCGTCAGGCTTAACTGCTTTATGAATTTCCGAAATCTCTTTCATCAAAACCTCATCTACTGCCAGGCGTCCAGCAGTATCGACAATTACTAAGTCGTGTTTGTTAGCTTTTGCAAAAGCAATTCCGTCCAATGCAATTTTAACAGGGTTCTTTTCTTCTAAATTTTTAAATATTGCAGCTCCAACTTGTTCTGCTACAACAGTTAGCTGATCAATAGCAGCAGGCCTGTATACATCGCAGGCTATTAAAAGTGGGTTTTTACTCTTTTTATTTTTGAGATGCAATGCCAGTTTACCAGAAAAAGTTGTTTTACCAGAACCCTGAAGACCTGACATCAAAATTACACTGGGTTTAGAAGATAAATTTACTCCTACAACCTCCCTCCCCATAAGGTCGGTAAGCTCATCTTTTACAATCTTAACCAAAAGCTGACTTGGATTAAGAGTAGTCAATACATCTTGTCCAAGTGCTTTGTCTTTTATTCGATTGGTAAATTCTTTAGCGATTTTGAAGTTTACATCTGCATCCAACAATGCTCGTCTTACCTCTTTTAGAGTTTCAGCAACATTAATTTCAGTAATCTTCCCATGTCCCTTGAGAACCTGGAAGGCTTTATCTAACTTACCACTTAAACTATCAAACATAAGTATTGTTTTATTTAAACAAATTTACTTTTTTTTAACGGAATTGAAGAAGTAATCTAAAGTAGAATTTAACAGATTTAAATCTCAAAACAGCTATTGCCATAACCAAATCATAACAAAAACAAAAATCAGTTCTCTATTCGTAATCAATCATTCCTATCACTAAGGTATGTGGAAAAGTAATTGCCGCTAGAAAAGTGAAAAATAATGGAATAAAATAATCAGAATCAACATCAAAGTGAAAATAAAAAACAAATAAACCCAACAAGGACACTATCCAATAAAGAAAAGATGACTTTAAATACTTTTTGAGTGAAGCCAACGAAACTTCATCGTTTAAATAAAGTATTTGATCTTGAATCGAGGGAATGCTATGCCAAAAAACAAAATAAGCTGAAAAAGATAAAAGTAAACTGGTATTAGCAAATAGGATGCATAAAAGCACCAAAGCCAAAATTTCTTTAGCGAACAACTTGAAGTCAATCGGCAAAAAAAATGCTAGTCCGCTAAAACCAATTCCCAAAATCAAAGCAGCCCAATAAAAGAAATTTACAGTGAAGCTAAGTTCACTTATTTGTTTGATTAAGGTTTTGACTTCTTCAGCCTGGAAAATAAATAAGAGTACAAAAATTAAAAGCCCATAAAAAACATAAGCTATCTTATTTAAAAAAACAGGAGAGACCTTTTGATTTAAAAAAGAAGACCAATGCTGTTCTCCAAAATGAAAACCACTAAATAGAATAAAAAAGAAAAGTCCAAACTTAGGAGAATAAAAAAATAAAAAACCTCCAAACAAAACTATAGTAAAGTAGAGCGCTATTAAAAAAATGAAAAAAATGAAATCTGTATTGCTGTATTTTTTTTGTAACAACTGAATGTCATTTGCTCCGTGAATAAGCCCCGCTGAAAAAATTAAAACCAACCCTAATAAGTCTTGAGAAATGGTGTTTACAAGGTGTCCTAAAAGAATTAACACAATTGTAACCAAAATAGAAATTTGATAATATTTAGTCTTTAATATCACAATAAAATCAAGTTTTTGTTAAAATTATTAACATATAAGTAGTTAGTAAGTTTAATTTTATTTAAATTTACCTAAACAAAAACAAATAATTAAATTTTATTATGGAAAAATTTTTAAGTTTTATGGCTGTAGTTCCTGAGATGGCTACAGACGATTATGTAGGATTCACATTCTTCGTAGGATGTATGGCAATGATGGCAGCATCGGCGTTTTTCTTCCTTTCAATGAGTTCTTTTGACGATAAATGGAAAACCTCTATTTTGGTTTCTGGATTAATTACATTCATCGCAGCTGTTCACTACTGGTACATGCGTGATTATTGGGCAACAAATGCTACATCACCAACATTCTTCCGCTACGTGGACTGGGTACTTACTGTTCCACTAATGTGTGTTGAATTTTATTTAATCCTAAAAGCAGCTGGAGCAACAAAACAATTGATGTGGAAATTAATTTTCCTTTCTGTTGTAATGTTGGTAACAGGATATCTAGGAGAAGCTGTTTACAATACTGGTTCAGGACCTGCTCTATGGGGACTTGCTTCTGGAATCGCATACTTCGTTATAGTATATGAAATTTGGATGGGTGGAGCTGCTAAGCTTGCCAAATCTGCAGGAGGAGCAGTTGAATCTGCACACAATACTTTATGTAAGTTCGTTTTAATTGGATGGGCTATTTATCCTATTGGATACATGGCTGGTACTGAAGGATGGTACAGTGGTATCTTCGGAGGTCTTCAAATGGATGTGATTTACAACATTGGAGATGCAATCAACAAAATTGGGTTTGGTTTAGTTGTTTACAACCTCGCTGTTAGTTCAAAATAAAGTTAGAGGGCTCAAGCCTTAAAATAAAAAAAAACCGCTCTACGAGCGGTTTTTTTTTGATCTTTTTTGTCTACATGCGATCGGGTACATTTATGCCCAATAAACCAAATGAATCTTTTAAAATTTTGGCGACTTCATAAGACAATGCTACTCTGAAATTCTTAAATTCGTCTTGAGTTTCTCCAAGTATGGATATATTCTGATAAAAAGAGTTGAACATCTTTACCAAATCGTAACTATAATTAGCAATAATAGCAGGGCTGTAAGCTTTTGCTGCCTGTTGGATTACTTCGGGATAAAGCATCAGGTGTTTTATTATCTCTTTTTCTCTCAAATCCAAAATCAAATCACTCTTGATATTAATATCCTCTAGATTTACTTTTCTTAGTATTGATTGTATTCGGGCATGGGTATATTGAATAAAAGGCCCTGTATTTCCAGCAAAATCAACCGAACTTTCAGGGTCAAATAGAATACGCTTCTTGGGATCTACTTTTAATACATAATATTTGAGCGCCCCCAAACCGATCGTTTCATACAAGGAAGTTTTCTCTTCATCTGACAATCCATCTAATTTACCCAATTCTTGGGAAATTATTTCTGCTGTTTGTTTCATTTCATCCATCAATTCATCAGCATCTACAACCGTTCCTTCTCTACTCTTCATTTTACCTTGAGGTAAATCTACCATTCCATAACTTAGATGAAAAAGAGATTGCGCCCAATCGTATCCTAATTTTTTTAAAACCAAAAAAAGTACTTGAAAATGATAGTCTTGCTCATTACCTACGGTATAAACCAACCCTGTCATCGATGGGTTATCTCTATAGCGCTGTAAAGCGGTTCCTAAATCTTGAGTCATATAAACCGCTGTTCCATCAGAACGTAACAATAATTTTTCATCAAGCCCTTCATTCGATAAATCAACCCAAACCGAACCATCTTCTTTTTTATAAAAAACGGATCGGGATAATCCTTCTTCGATTAATTCTTTACCCAATAAATAGGTTTCACTTTCATAATAATACGAATCGAAAGAAACTCCCATTAAATTATACGTTTTAGTAAATCCATCATAAACCCATGAATTCATGGTCCTCCATAAATTCACTGTTTCAGAATCCCCAGACTCCCATAATTTAAGCATCTTCTTTGCTTTGATAAATAGAGGAGCATTTGTTTTTGCATCTTCTTCCGACAACCCTTTAGAAATTAATGCTGCGATTTCTTCTTTGTATTTTTTATCAAATAAAACGTAATAATTACCTACCAATTTATCTCCCTTTAATCCTGTGCTTTGTGGAGTTTCACCATTACCAAAATGTTGCCATGCAACCATAGACTTACAAATATGGATTCCTCTATCATTAATGATTTGAGTTTTTACAACTCTTTTACCGCTAGCTTCCAAAATATTAGCCACAGCAAAACCCAATAGGTTATTTCGAATGTGTCCCAAATGAAGAGGTTTATTGGTGTTTGGAGATGAATATTCTACAAGAACGGTGTCACTGGAATCATCTAAGGAAAGTTTTCCATAGTTGGGTTTATTTCTGATGTTTTGTAATTCTTGAATAAAAAAAGCATCAGAAATTTCTATGTTCAAAAATCCTTTGACAACATTAAATCCCTTTACCCATTTTAAACGCTCTAACAGAGCGTTACCAATGTTTTTTCCTATCTGATCAGGATTTCCTTTTACAACTTTAAGTAAAGCAAAAACAACCAAGGTTATATCTCCTTCAAATTCTTTGCGAGTTGCTTGAAATTCAAAAGAAGCAACCGATACATTATAGGTCTCTTCGATAATTTGCTCTAGAGCTGGTGAAAGTTGAATGGATATCTTGTTCATAAATGAATTTCGGCAAATATAATTATTATGGACAAATTATTAGGTTTAATAGATATCCATTATATTTAAAGTAAAAAATGCTTTTAAATGTTTCGTATAACGATCTAAAAATAGAAAAACAAATCGAAAGCGAAGTTGGAGGCCCTTTTTCTTTGAGAAAACGCTGGGAATTGGGAGGAATTGGTTCCTCAAAATTGAACATCACATACGCCTCTATTGACATCCACAACCTTTTAGTTTTGGATAACAATAATGACAGTTGTAGTATAGAACTTAGACCAAAAGGAATTATCGTTCGCTTTAGAAGTCTTTTAGAAACTTATGGTCTTATAATTCCTTATTACAAATTGAAGATTTATAAAGGTCAAGCCCAAGAATATTCTATTTACAGAGATCACTATTGTATTAAAGTTGCTGTAACTGAAAAAAACATCCACCAATATTTCAAGAAAATTAATGCCCAAAAAATCAGCGTATTACCTACAGCTATTGATGAGTTATAAAAAATAAGCTTGAATGAAAATTTTATTGACAGGGGCAAATGGATACATTGGCATGCGTTTACTTCCAAAATTACTCGATGCTGGCCATGAGGTAATCTGCGCTGTAAGGGATCCAAAAAGATTATCAATTACAAAAGATATTCTTAAAAGAATTAAAGTTATTACCATTGACTTTTCGGATATATCAGAGGCTGATAAAGTTCCCAACGACATTGATGCAGCATATTATTTACTTCATTCAATGTCTTCAGATAGTGGAGATTTTGAAAAAATAGAAAATCTTTGTGCCCATAACTTTTGTAGCATTCTTGAAAAAACAACCATAAAACAGGTCATCTACTTGAGTGGAATTGTAAACGATCAAAACTTATCAAAGCATTTGCGTTCTAGAAAAAACGTTGAACAAATTCTAAAAAATGCTTCTTTTAACTTAACAGTTCTTAGAGCTGGAATCATAGTCGGTTCTGGTAGTGCCTCTTTTGAAATTATTCGAGATTTGTGCGAAAAAATTCCGTTTATGATTACCCCAAAATGGGTTCGAACCAAATCTCAACCCATAGCTATAAGAAACGTTATTGAGTTCTTGACTGGGGTTCTTATGCATCCTAAATGCATGAATGATTCTTTTGATATCGGGGGCTCGGATATTCTAACTTACAAACAAATGTTGCATTCATATGCACGTATTAGAGGCTTTAAAAATTGGATTTGGATCGTTCCTGTTATGACTCCTAGACTCTCATCTTACTGGCTACACTTTGTTACTTCTACATCTTATCCTCTTGCTGTACAATTAGTAAATAGTATGAAAATGGAGGTTGTCGCTAAAGATAATAGATTACAAACCATACTGAAAATAAATCCTTACTCTTATAAGGAAGCCATTCAAATGGCTTTTAAAAAAATTGAACAAAACCTTGTAGTAAGCAGCTGGAAAGACAGTATGGTGAGTGGTAGACTCCCAAAAGGCCTTAATCAATTCATCCAGGTTCCAAAATTCGGAGTTCTTAAAGATGCCCAACAATTAAATTCTATTGATCCCGAACAAACGTTGGAGTCTTTATGGAAGATTGGGGGGGATCAGGGTTGGTATTATGCAAATTGGTTATGGGAATTAAGAGGATATTTAGATCAGTTGATTGGGGGGGTTGGTTTACAAAGAGGAAGAACACATCCAAACAAAATTTTCACTGGGGATTCCTTGGACTTTTGGAGAGTTTTACTTGCAGATAAAAAAGAAAAAAGACTATTGCTTTATGCCGAAATGAAACTGCCTGGTGAAGCTTGGCTTGAGTTTAAGATTGTAGAAAACACATTATTTCAAACGGCTACCTTTCGCCCACGTGGTTTATGGGGAAGATTGTATTGGTATAGTTTGGTCCCCTTTCATTTTTTTATATTCAATGGAATGATTAATAACATTGCAAAAAAGAGATAGAGACCTATTTTCTACCTTTTTTTAAGGGTTTTAAAGACTTTTTCGGTCGCTCCAGTATATATTTGTCTTGGACGTCCAATAGGCTCGTTATTCATTCTCATTTCACGCCATTGAGCAATCCAACCAGGTAAACGACCCAAAGCAAACATTACAGTAAACATTTCAGTTGGTATTCCAAGAGCTCTGTATATTATTCCAGAGTAAAAATCAACATTGGGATATAATTTACGATCTACAAAATAAGGATCGGAAAGTGCTTCTTGTTCTAAACCTTTTGCTATGTCCAAAATAGGGTCTACAATTCCAAGTTCATAGAGAACTTCATCAGCAGCTACTTTGATGATCTTAGCTCTAGGGTCAAAATTTTTATACACTCTATGACCAAATCCCATTAAACGGAAAGAGTCGTTCTTGTCTTTAGCTTTAGCCATAAACTTTTTGGTATCGCCACCGTCAGCTTTTATAGCTTCCAGCATTTCAATAACCGCTTGATTTGCTCCTCCATGGAGCGGTCCCCAAAGCGCAGAAATCCCTGCTGAAATTGAAGCAAATAATCCTGCATGAGAAGAACCAACAATACGAACTGTTGAAGTTGAACAGTTTTGCTCGTGATCAGCATGTAGAATCAACAACTTATTTAATGCTGCTGTTATCGTTGGATTTAAATTATAATCGGAGTTCGGCTTTTTAAACATCATTTTAGCAACATTGTCTACATAAGACAATTTACTGTCGCTATAATTAAGAGGAAGTCCCTTAACCTTTCGTTGAGTCCAAGCAACAATAACAGGAAATTTGGCCATAATAGTTACAATTGCTTTATACATATCTTCCTCTGAATCTACGTCAACTGATGAAGGATTAAATGCAGTCAAAGCTGAAGTTAATGATGCAAGGATGCCCATAGGATGAGCTATTTTGGGAAAGCTCTTCAAAATTACTTTTAAATCCTCATCAACAATTGATTCTTCGTTAATATCCAACAGAAATTTATCCAACTGAGCTGAAGTAGGTAGTTCTCCAAAGATCAACAGATAAGCTACTTCAAGAAAATCGGCTCCATTGGCCAAATCTTCAATAGCATATCCTCTGT
>JAURBD010000126.1 GCA_030829155.1 Flavobacteriaceae bacterium | reverse complement strand
TCTTATCTGGTTCAGGATAGCACCGATTTTGATTGTACTCTCGATTCACAAAACCTATCAATTCCTTGAAGTAAATCTGTTCTTTAGATTTCCCAATAATTTTTTCCCAACCCTGAGGTATCCTATCCAGCATGAAATTGTGTATTTTTACATTGCTAAAATATGAAAATACCTGAGAAAGCACTTAGCGACCTAGAATTTACTGATGTTCTTGAACAACTCTCCCAGCTTGCAATCACTGCCTTGGGCAAAGAAGCTTGTGCCAATATGCTTCCTGTTGAAAATAAAGAAGAATTGGTCCTTCAACTCAATTCAGTTTCTGAATTCACATCGTCTTTTGATAATGAAAATCGAATTCCTAACCACGGATTCGATGACTTATCGTTAGAAATCAACCTTTTAAAAATTGAAAACTCAGTTCTTGAATTAGAGGGTTTTAGACGAATAGCAAGTACTTCTGAGACCATTAATACGCTTTTGAAATTTTTTAAAAAATTCAAAGAATACTACCCGAAAATCCATTCTCAGGGATCCGAAATTGAGATCACCAAAGAGCTCATAAGCTCAATAAAAAATGTGATTGATCGATTTGGAGAGGTTCGAAACGATGCCTCGCCAGAACTCTATCAAATTCGAAATAAAATCCAAAGTGTACGCTCAAAAATCGGTCAAAGCTTTCAACGAGCTTTAAGTCAATACATCACAGTTGATTACTTGGATGATATCAAAGAATCTGTTGTTGATAACCGTCGTGTTCTGGCTGTAAAAGCAATGTACAGACGAAAAGTCAAGGGAGCTATTATGGGAAGTTCCAAAACTGGGAGCATTGTTTATGTAGAGCCTGATATTACATTACAACACAACCGAGAACTCAACAACCTTCAATTTGAGGAAACCGATGAAATTAAACGTATTTTATTACAACTAACTCAGTTTTTACAACCCTATCGTTCATTACTCATAGCTTACCAAGACTATTTAACATTAATCGACAGCTACTACGCACGGGCCAAATATGCTGAAAAGACAAATAGTATTTTACCCAAAATCAACACCAACAGAGAGCTTTGTTTGGTAAAAGCCTACCACCCCCTACTCTACTTGTCGAATAAGTTGGAGGGTAAAACAACTTATCCTCAAGATATCACATTAAAAAAAGAACAACGAATAATTGTTATTTCTGGACCGAATGCTGGAGGAAAAAGCATAACCCTAAAAACGGTTGGTTTGTTGCAACTTATGCTACAAACGGGGATATTGATTCCAGTTCATGAACAAAGTACCGTTTGCTTTTTTGATCAAATCATAACGGATATTGGTGATAACCAATCCATTGAAAACCATTTAAGCACCTATTCCTATCGGTTAAAAAACATGAAGTACTTTATCCGGAAGTGCAATAAAAACACTCTCTTTTTGATTGATGAGTTTGGAACTGGATCAGATCCTGAATTGGGAGGAGCTTTGGCCGAATCTTTTTTGGAGGAGTTCTACAACCGTGAAGCCTACGGAATCATAACCACCCACTACTCTAATCTCAAAGTGCTGGCAAATGAACTTCCGAACATGTCCAATGCAAACATGCAGTTTGACAATAAAACCCTTGAACCAATTTTTAATTTGATATTGGGAGAAGCAGGAAGCTCTTTTACCTTTGAGGTTGCCCAAAAAAACGGAATCCCCTTCAGTCTTATCAATCGCGCCAAGAAAAAAATTGAACGCGGAAAAGTACGTTTTGATGCAACCATAGCAAAACTCCAAAAAGAGCGTTCTCAGATGACCAAAACAGGGAAGTCCCTTAGAGAACAAGAAAATAAAGTTATTGAAAAAAATCAAAGGCTTGAACTTTTGAATAAAAAAATTAAAGACAAGCTTATTGGGTATCAAGAACTTTTTGACCACAACCAGCGCATGATTGTCTTGGGAAACAAGGTTAACGATGTTGCTGATCGGTTTTTCGAAAATGGGAAAAAGCGTCCTTTGATCTCTGATCTACTTCGTTTGATTGAATCTGAAAATTCAAAACGTAAAAAAAAATCTGTAGCAGTTAAAAAGAAAGAAAAAGCCGCAAAAGAGAAAGCAAATCAGGAGGCTACAAAAGCTTTGGTTTGTATTCGCAAAGAAAAAAAGAAAAAGAAAAAAGCTCCACAACCTGTTAAAGTAAAAATCGACTTTAAAATAGGTGATCAGGTTCGTTTATTCGACGGGAAAGCCGTAGGTACAATTGACTCGATTGAAAAAGAAAAAGCAATTGTAAATTACGGTATGTTTACCACTCAAATTCGACTTGAAGCTCTTGATTTGGTTCAAGCAATTAAACAAAAAAAATGAATTTAATATTTTGAAAACAGTTGTTATCCTTTTTGATGGTTCTTGCCTGCTGTGTAACGCATGGGTTAGACGCCTGTGTAATTGGGATAAAAAAGATATTCTGCGTTTTGCTACCTTAGACAGCAATACCGCAAAAGGCTTTTTTGAAGAACATAAGTTAGATTCCAACTCAATGGAAACTGTGGTTTTTTGGAAACCCAAAGAAATGTATGCTATTGAGGATCAGGCTACATTCGAACTATTCAAAACCTTGGGTGGTTTGTGGAATTTAGCTACTGTTTTTAGATTGCTTCCAAACTTCGTTACTCGAAACATCTATCGTTTGATTGCAAGAAATCGCTACAAGTGGTTTGGAAAGTCAGACAATTGCCCCCTTCCCGACCCTAAATATGTCCACAAATTTCTAGACTAGTTATTCCATAGCTTTAGATAATTTAATCCACTCTTATTGGAACTATTACCCAACTTCTTAAACCAAAATTGTACTCATGACAAAAAACCTAACCCATCTAACTTGGATCAAGGTAACACCCACTTGAGGAATTACTGAATCATTATTTGAGTGGAGTGCAGTTAAACACATAAAACTTAAAAAAAAACCGAAATTATGGATTACAGAAGTTTGAGAAGATGTTCGAAAGATCATCTCCTTTTTTATTTCTAAAACTTCTAGCTTTAAAGCGTTCCTTTTTTCAATTGTTCGATGGCATAGTTCGCAGCTCGAGCAGAAATTGCCATAAAAGTTAAAGAAGGATTCTGTGTTGAAGTGGATGTCATGCAGGCACCATCAGTCACAAAAACATTTTTACAATGATGCAGCTGATTCCAAGCATTCAACATGGATGTCTTTGGGTCTTTACCCATTCGAACACCTCCCATTTCATGAATGTCGTTACCGGGTGTACGGTTATTGTCTTGGGTTTGAATGTTTACAAAACCTGCTTTGGTGAACATGTCGGTGAATTCATCAAAAAAATCTTGCAACATCTTTTCATCGTTATCATCGTAATCGACATCAATATTCAATTGAGGAATTCCCCATTGATCAACTTTTTCTGTATCCAAGCTTACTTGATTACTTTCTTTTGGAATGGTTTCACCCATCATATGAGAATTGACATTCCACAGTCCCGTTTCTTTCGTTCTAAGCAAATTGTTCTTTAGATACACTCCAATGTCATCACTTTTAATTTCACGAATGGGTTGTGCTCCAAAGCCAGCAGCATAGCCTCTTAAAAAGTCTGTTTCCTGACGATAAACATTTCTAAATCTAGGGATATAATGTGATGTGGGTTTAGCTCCCTCTGCAGTAAAGTTGGCATGCCCCTCGTGTTGTGCATTAATCACCCCTCTATAGTTATGGAAAGCAATATACTTTCCTAGAACACCACTGTCGTTCCCAAGTCCGTTTGGAAAACGTTTGGATTTTGAGTTAATCAAAATCAAATTTGTATTCAATGTTGCAGCCGTGACAAAAATAACTTTAGCAAAATACTCGGTTGTTTCTTTGGTAATAGCGTCAACCACACGAACACCTACGGCCTTTTGTTTATCCTCATCGTAGAGGATTGAATGTGCCACAGAGTTTGGGCGCAGTGTCAAGTTCCCTGTTTTTAACGCCCAAGGAATAATAGTTGAGTTTACATTAAAATAGCCACCTAGTGGGCAACCCCGTTGA
>JAURBD010000106.1 GCA_030829155.1 Flavobacteriaceae bacterium | reverse complement strand
TCATTCGATTCTTAATAGTTTCTTCTTGATCACTTCCTACACTGTATATGGTAGCCAAAGTCCCAACAAAAACCTCCCGCGCTGCAAATGAGCTGATCAATGCAATTCCAATTTTCCAGTCAAATCCTAAAGGTGCAATTGCGGGTTCAATACTTTTTCCCAAGATTCCAATGAAGGAATGTTCAAGTTTATAAGAAGCAATTTTATTTTCTAGCTCTTCAGCACTAAAAGATTCGACTTTTGCTTTGCTCATTATTATTTCTTCTGCCTGATTAAATTCTTTGCCTGGACCAAAGGAAGCCATTAACCATAACAAAATTGAAATGGCAAGAATTATTCGCCCTGCTTCTACAACAAAGGATTTGGTTTTTTCAAAAACCGTAATCAACACATTCTTTAAAAGTGGGAGCTTGTAGTTAGGCATTTCTATCACAAAATAGGTTTTGGATTGAATCTTTAACATTATATTCAATAAGCCTGCTGATAATAAAGCCATTACAAATCCCAATAAATAAAGTCCCATTAATGTTAAGCCTTGATATCCCATTCCTAGAAATTTTTCTTCAGGAATTACTAGAGAAATTAAAATCAAATAAACAGGTAATCGAGCTGAACAGGTTGTAAAGGGAGTTACCAAAATGGTTATAAGGCGTTCTTTCCAATTTTCAATATTCCGAGTTGCCATAACCGCTGGGATTGCACATGCAGTCCCCGAAATTAATGGGATAACACTCTTCCCGCTAAGACCGTATTTACGCAAACCCCGATCCATCAAAAAGACTACACGACTCATGTAGCCCGTTTCTTCTAAAATAGAAATAAAAAGAAAGAGAAAGGCAATTTGTGGAATAAAAATAACTATACCTCCTAATCCCGAAATAATTCCTTCTGCTAATAAATTTGTAAAAAGTCCCGGCGGTAAATTTGTTTTGGTGAACTCGCTCAAGGCACTGAAGCTTTCGTCAATAAAATCCATTGGAATACTACTCCAATCAAAAATTACTTGAAATATGGTTAACAAAATCAAAAAGAAAATAATGTACCCCCAAAAACGATGAATCAAAATTCGATCCAGTTTTGAACGATAATCAGTTGCTTTGGATTGATCTACCGTGTAGGTCTCTTTTAAGGATTGATTGATGTATTGATAACGTTTTATAGTTTCTTTTTGCTGCAAGCGTTTCAAATGAGCAATGGGCTGGGTTTTGTATTCGGTTGCATCTTGAACTTTTTTTCGTTCAATTTTGGCAAAATTAACGTCTTGTGTAATGACCAGCCACAATTTATAAAGTGATTGATCAGGAAACACTTTTTGTAAATTTCCAAAATAAGCTTCATCGATTTTTGTGATGTCTAAACAACCTTCTTTAGACAGAGACCTATAGTCCAAAATACATGTTTTTAAAAACCCAATCCCTTTATTTTCGCGTGTACTGATTAAAGCTATTTTGGTTTTTAATTTTTGTTCTAACTGAGCAATATCTAGAGAAATTCCTTTCCCTACCATTTGGTCGGACATATTAATTACCAAGAGCGTGGGGATCTCCAAATCTTTTATTTGTGTAAATAAAAGAAGATTTCGCTTTAAGTTTTCGATGTCAGAAATAACAACAGCTACATCGGGATAATCTTTATCGTTTTTGTTGAGTAATAATTCTATCACCACACTCTCGTCCATAGAAGACGCATTGAGACTGTAGGTTCCTGGTAAATCGATTATGTGTGCTTTTGTGGTGTGATTGAGTCGACAACTTCCTTGTTTCTTCTCTACAGTAATCCCTGGATAGTTACCTACTTTTTGATTTAGACCTGTTAAAGCATTAAATACTGAAGTTTTTCCGGTATTCGGATTTCCAATTAACGCAATATTAATGGTTTTACTCATCTAGATCAATTCTATCTTTATGTTTTTGGCTGTTTCTGTTCGAATAGCTAGATGGCAGCCATCAATTACAAGATACATTGGATCTTTCAAAGGAGCATGTTGTTCTAAATACACTTCATTTCCAGGTAAACAGCCCATTTCAATTAATTTAAGTGGCAAAAGATTGGTGTCTATTGCGACTATTTTACCAAGCTGATTTTTTTCTATAAGATCTAAAGTGGTCATTATTTAGAATGATTTTAAAGAAGTAAAAGTAACTAAAAAAGGGAGGGAAGCCAAAAAGAGGGGCGTTAATTTGAAGGAGTTGGATACTCTTTTTTTAAGATTTGCAAATCTTCCCAAAGGGTTTCCATATCCTCTTCATCAGTTCCGTCATAATAGCCTCGGATTCTTCTGTCAGGATCTACCAAAACAAAATTTTCGGTATGAATCATATCAAATGGTCCACCATCTCCGTCGTTTTTTGCTACAAAATATGACTTACGGGCTAGAGCATAGATTTCCTTTTTGTCTCCTGTAAGTAAATTCCAATGAGCATCCAAAACACCGTTTTTTTGGGCGTATTTTTTTAATTGAGCAACCGAATCAATTTGGGGAGTCACACTAAAAGAAAGTAACTTTATTTGGGATTGATTTTTAATTTTTTCTTGAAGGATTGCCATATTATTTGTCATTATCGGACAAATTGAAGGGCAGGTGGTAAAGAAAAAATCTGCCACAACAATTTTTTGGTCATAATCTTTTTGAGTGATGGTCTTACTATTTTGATTGGTCAGTGAGAAATCAGAAACACGATGTCTTCTTTTGATGTGTTGAAGGGTGCTATCGACCAATTCAAAATTGAGCTTTGCAGGCTGATAAATTGGCAAAACACGTTGAGGTTTTAAGGCGTTATAAAATAAAAATAATATACCTACCGAAAGCAGACCAAATACGATTAAAAAGGTTCTGTAAGTTTTGAAAAAAAAATTCACTGGTTTTAAATAAAACAAAGATACTGAGTTTTTTTATGTTAAAAGAAATTAAAATCCTGATAAACGCAAGGTTAGGACAAGGAAATTAGTATTTTTGAACCTTAATTTTAAAATTGACCATGAGCCCAATTATTATTAAAGGAATTCAGTTACTACTCAGCTTATCCCTATTGGTTGTCCTCCATGAATTAGGACATTTTATCCCCGCAAAATTATTCAAAACTCGAGTAGAGAAATTTTACCTGTTTTTTGATGTCAAATTTGCCTTGTTCAAAAAGAAATTTGGCGAAACAGAATATGGGATAGGTTGGCTTCCACTGGGAGGTTATGTCAAAATATCTGGAATGATCGACGAAAGTATGGATACTGAGCAAATGAAATTACCTCCGCAACCATGGGAATTTCGATCAAAACCAGCTTGGCAGCGACTGATTATTATGCTTGGAGGAGTTATTGTAAATCTCATCCTTGGTTTTATGATTTACATGATGATTCTTTTTGTTTGGGGAAAAGATACCCTAATGACAGAAGCTGTTCCTAACGGAATTGAAGTTTCTGAATTGGCTGAAAAAACAGGATTTCGCAATGGAGATAAAATTTTGAATGTTGATGGAAGAACTTTAGATAATGTTATTTTGATTAACAAAGATTTATTTTTGAGATCTGTCCAAGAAGTTGATGTTCTCCGTGCCGACGGTACTAAAGAAACCCTTCAAATTCCTGAAGATTTTGGTAATCAAATGTTTGAATCTGGAGATCTTAGACCTATTGGAATTGCCGGCCCTCCTTTTATTGAAGTACAGCCCGATAGCCCAGCAGAAGCATCTGGTTTGTTAACAGGTGATGAAATCATTAATGCTAATGGAATTAATATAAAAAGTTATTCTTTTTTGGTTGATGAACTTCGAACAAAAAAGTATGATACTCTTAAACTCAAAGTGAAAAGAGATAACGATCAAATTGTATCAAAAATAATTTACCCTAGAGAAGATGGGACCATTGGAATTAAATTTTATAACACCATTGAGTTTACCCATATAGATTTGAGTCTCAAAGAAAGTGTCGTTCAGGGCTTTTCTTACGGTTATTGGACTTTACATGATTATGTTGCTCAATTCAAATATGTATTTACCAAAAAAGGCGCTACACAAGTAGGTGGCTTCGCGGCAATAGGAAGTCTTTTCCCAGCTCAATGGGACTGGAGAGGCTTTTGGAGTAGCACTGCTCTAATTTCAATTATTTTAGCGTTTATGAATATTTTACCAATTCCTGCTTTGGACGGAGGTCACGTTATGTTTTTGGTTTATGAAATGGTTAGTGGAAGAAAACCAAACGACAAATTTATGGAGTACGCACAAATGTTTGGATTTCTGTTTTTACTTGCGATTCTCATCTTTGCAAACGGAAACGATTTATACAGAGCAATCTTTGGATAATTACAAGATGATTCATTCGTTTAATTGGGTTTTCTCAAAAAAGCAACCCTGAAAGTCAAACTTCTTTTTATATTTGATTCTATATTTAAAATTCAAACCGATGAAAAAGTTTTATTCCCTTTTAATTGTAAGTCTTTTTGCAGTTCAATTTGCACAAACTTCAGCACAAGAAACCAAAGTAACTATCGAAGATTTTATTACTGAACACGATGGATTTGAAGTAAATGCAGATGGTGAAATTAAACCCATCAACAACCGTGAAATCAATAAAAAAATTAGGTTCTTTATTGAGGAAAAATACCTTAACGTTCAATTTACCCGAAACATCATCTGGGATTCTTATGAAACCTTCTTAAGCCCATACGATATCTATCACTCTCACAGGTTCATCGTCCAGGTAAAAGTAAACGGAATTGACCGCTTAAAATATCTTGAAATTGCATACAATCCTAACACGCTCAAAGTCAGTAGTGATTTTGAATGGAACGAAGAGGAAGCTGAGTTTGTTAAAAATGAAGTAGATAAAGAAGTAGAGGCAATTAATTCCTAAAAAAGTATCCTTTCAGCTTGGGCATATTTTTAAATTAATATATATTTGCCCACCAATTGAAATATTCCTCCTTAGCTCAGTTGGTTAGAGCATCTGACTGTTAATCAGAGGGTCCTTGGTTCGAGCCCAAGAGGAGGAGCCATCATAGACAAGAGGTCATTTTTGACCTCTTTTTTATTTTTACCACTTTTTAAAACCTTACTGGCCAAAATAATAGACTTAATCTCTGGAGTGAAAATGTGGTTGCAACTCTCAAAATTGAAATCTTCGAATTTTTCCATAATGATGCAGCACAGCTAAATCTTTTAGTGAATTAAATTTAAATGTTAAAGTGAAACTTTTTATCTAAATT
>JAURBD010000116.1 GCA_030829155.1 Flavobacteriaceae bacterium | reverse complement strand
GAAGAAGATTCAAGCAACATTGAAATCTGCTCCCAACAATATGGACATTGAAAAAAGTGTTCTTCCATTAATTTTCAATTTCCATGAGTTCCTCTAAAACAACTTCCCATTTTTGCATTAAAACAGCCAAGTTATCTTTCTTACTATTATATTCCTCAAAAAAGTTTGGCTTTGCAATCGTTTCTTCGTAATTAATTTCTAATTCAAAATCAATACCCTTTATATTATTTTCTAAGTCAGCTATTTTACGCTCAATTTTAGACTGGCGATTTCTCAGTGACTTTATTTTTTTTTGAATTTCGTAATCGTTTTTTTGATTGGTTGGCTTTTGGGTTTTTATTTTTTCTTTCACTTCCAAAGCAATTAAAGAATCTAAATTTTTCTGTTCTAAATACAGGTTGATATCTCCTAAATATTCTTTGAGTTTATGATCCTTAAATTCCAAAACTCTATCACTCAGCCCTTGTAAAAAATCTCTGTCATGAGAAATCAAAATTAGTGTACCTTCAAATTTACGTAAAGCTTCTTTTAAAACATTTTTGGAATGAATATCTAGGTGATTAGTAGGCTCATCCATAATTAATACGTTGAAAGGTTGCAACAAAAGTTTTGCTAAAGCCAAACGGTTTCGTTCTCCACCAGAAAGTACGTTTACTCTTTTTTCTACATCATCCCCACGAAACAAAAAGGCTCCCAACATATCTCTTACCCGAGCTCTATTTTCATCAGTTGCAGAAATTTGCATCGTTTCTAAAAGAGTTAATCTACCGTCTAGATATTCTGCTTGATTTTGTGCAAAATATCCCAACATTACATTATGACCAAGAGCACATTCCCCTTCGTAAGAAACTTCATCAACAATAATTTTTGCTAAGGTAGATTTCCCTTGACCGTTTTGACCTACAAAAGCAGTTTTGGTTCCTCGTGCAATTTCAAAATCAACACCTTGTAACACTATTTTACCGCCGTAAGCTTTCTTAATTCCTGATGCTTCAATAATCATCTTGCCGGGTTGTTTAGAAACTGGAAATGATAACTTCATTGCACGATTATCTTCAACATCTAACTCTATTCGATCAATCTTATCTAATTTTTTTATTAATGATTGTGCCATTGTTGCCTTAGATGCTTTGGCTTTAAATCGTTCAATTAATTTTTCAGTTTGTTGAATTTGTTTTTCTTGATTTTTTTGAGCAGCACGTTGTTGAGTTAAAATTTCTTCACGCAAAATCATATACTTAGAATAAGGCTTATTATAATCATATATCCTGCCACCTACAATTTCTATGGTGCGATTAGTTACTTGATCTAAAAACATTTTGTCGTGAGATACCAAAACAACAGCACCTTTGTATTTTTTTAAAAAATCTTCTAACCAAATAATTGATTCAATATCCAAGTGATTAGTAGGCTCATCTAATAAAAGAATATCATTGGGTTGTAAAAGGAGTTTAGCCAACTCTATTCGCATTCGCCATCCACCAGAAAAAGTATCGGTTTGTTTCTCAAATTCAGAAGATGAAAAACCAAGTCCTTGTAATATTCTTTCCGTAGTTCCTTTATAATTATATCCTCCTATGATTTCATATCTTTGAGTTACTTCGTTGAGCTGAACAATTAAATCATTATAACTTTCAGATTCATAATCTGTTCTTGTATTTAACCCAAGATTGATTTCTTCCATCTGAGCTTCAAGTTCTTTTATTTCTGCAAATGCCTGATAGGCCTCTTCCAATACGGTTCTTCCAAATTCAAAATCAATGTCTTGTTTCAAAAATCCTAATTTCACTGATTTTTCTTTTGTAATTGTTCCCTCAGAAAAAGAAGTTTCTCGGGCAATTAGATGAAGTAAAGTTGATTTTCCTGCACCATTTTTCCCAACTAATCCTACGCGATTCCCGGGACCCAATCGAAATGAAATATCCTTAAAAAGATAATCTCCACCAAAAGAAATCGATACATTTTGAACGCTTAGCATAAAAAAATTTTTGCAAATTTGATAAATGCTTTTGATATAAACTAGTGTTTAGTCCGATAGTCTTCAATAACTTTCAAAAGCGTCTGAGATTAACTATCTCAGGAAGTTCAAATTGACCCATTATATAATCTAACAACCATTTAGATAACAAGGGTGCTCCAAGTACTCCTCGAGTACCAAAACCATTTAAAAGGTGAACATTATAGTAATCAGGATGTGTGCCTACAAGTGGTCGTCTATCCATTACAGTAGGTCTGATTTCAGTAATATGATCTACTACCTCATAGTCTGATGCAATTATTTTTTGAATTCGTTCTTCGATCCATTCGCGACCTTTTAAAGTTTTTTTAAGGGTTTTATCATTACGTTCAAAAGTAGCCCCTGCCCAATAAAGATCATCTCCCATTGGAGCAAGAAAAATAGAAGCTTTGATTATAGGCTTAGACTGTAATTTTTTTGTTTTTATAATTAAGATTTCGCCTTTTGAACCAACCAAAGGTAAAGAGTTGAAAAAAGGATTATTAACCATTTGATATCCTTCACAAAAAACAATATGTTTTGCTTTAATACCTTTATATTCGACAACTGTATTGGATATCAAAAGCTTATTGTACTCAAAAGTCTCTTCTGAAAATTGATTTGTATTTAAAGATTGTATAAAATCATTTAGCAGGGTTTGGGTAGCAATTCTTCCAGTATGATTAACTTTTCCATATCCGTATATCCCTTTTATTTCTGTGTTTATTATAGAATGTATTTGGGGATCTAAAAACGGACTTAATGAATTTTGATCTGAAGCAACGACCCATGAGTTGTGTTCTGAAACCTTAGAAAAAATTTTATGTACAGGTGTTGGAAAAATAAACTCAGATTTTAGACGGTCTTGTAATTCATTATAAAAAGGCAAAGCGTATGAATGAAAAAGATCGCCGTTCCACGCCAATGAAAATCGTTTTAAAACTGTTGGATTGTATATTCCTGCAGCAATTTTTGAAGAACCTCCAAATCCTTTATCAATAACATGAAAGGACAAACCTTTACGGCGGAGTTGCTCTGCATATGCTAAACCTGCCAAACCCATACCGACAACAAGGGAATGTTTCATAGAACATTAAAGGTATAAAAAAACGCTGCTTAAAGCAGCGTTTTTTGTTTTCTATGGTGTATTAATTATTCCACAAGTCTTGTTCAAAATCTCGAATTACTGATTTGACACGTTCTGATTCAAGCAGCTGCTGTAAAGCATCTTCAAAGATGTATTCTTCAATTTTACGATCTTCATAGACATTCTCTTCTTTGTATATTAAGGAGTTAAAACGTCTTGAATTCAACATATGGTCAAAAGTAATCGGCTGGGACGAATTTCGATTATTAAATACTAACGAAGAGTTTAGAGACTCTCTTGCATCTGGAAACCAGACCCAAAATAACTCAACTAAATCTTGTTCTTCTTCAGGTAAATTTAAAGTATAAACATCAGGTGCTACGGGAGCAATTCCTAATAACCTATATTTCAATTCACCCAAGCGTTTATTTACATACCAAGTCCCTTTGATACGATATTGACGTATTGAAGCAGCAGTTATCGTAGACCTATTGATGTACTGAGGGTCAAGTGCTTCTCCAGCATTCAACTGTTCAATACCAGCTTCTAAAGTATCGATTGCCACTAACTTGTCTAAAATTTCTTGATAAGTTAATTTGGATTGAAAATAGTCGTCATCATATACCTCCTTTATTTTTCCATTTCGTAGATTTTTTTTCAGCACATGAAACAAAGATCTACGGTCAGGACCAAGGTTAAGGGTGTCTGTAGGATAATAATACGGGAAATTAATCCGTTCATCTAAATCAACAATCTCCCAAATTGTTTTTGACCACAAAATGTCTCTATCATCTATATATCCATAAGCGAGAGGTGTTTCATCATTTGCTATATTTTGTTTTTCATTAAATTGCCCAATTTCTTGAGGAACTCTAGCATTAAGCAAATTTGCTTGACCTACTGCGTTACTAATAAAAATACACGATATAAAAAGAAACAAATAGATAGATCTTGTGTTCATGATTTAGACTGTTAGTTTGCTATTTCACATATAACTGGTGAAACTTTCTTAAAACGGTAACTCGGGTTGTTTGGATTTTTAACTTTGATGTCAAAAATTTGAACAGACTGTCCAAGTTTAGCTCTACGTAAAGCGCCTTTTGCTTTTGCATTTAATTTGCTTCCATTTACTGAGATTGTTGCTTGACCTGGAACTTTAAACTTAAAACTAACTGTTTGTAATTTGATGTCAAAATCAAAATCATCTAACACAGCTCCAATTGTTGAAATTTCTAAACTGCTTTTGGGAATCTTGATGGTTCCCATTTGACCACGAACAGTACCTGTTGGTCTTGGAATATCTTTGATTCTAAATTTAGTAGAAGTAGAAACTATAGCACCATCTGGTAAAGAACCACTTGCTGTAATTTTTAATTCTCTTCCCTTTCCAGGATTCATTATGAATTTACTACCTCTCAGGCGTTTTAGTCCAGGAGCAGATGCTTTGATCTTATTGTCAGGTATTCCAGGGATAGAAATCGTCATAGGATTTTCTACACCTCGGTAAACCACATTCATCTTATCTGCAGAAATAACTGCTGAATTTGGTT
>JAURBD010000104.1 GCA_030829155.1 Flavobacteriaceae bacterium | reverse complement strand
GAGATCCGTGGTCTGGGAATATACAAACAACTTTACTGTTATCGTTAAACATGTTTTTTTCATTAAGCTGTTTAATTGCTTGTACCGCAGCACCACATGTATATCCTACAAACATACCCTCTTTTAGTGTGGTTTCACGTGCACTGTGTGCACTTTCTTCATCAGAAACCTTTTCGAAATGATCAATTACCTCAAAATCAGTAGCAGTAGGAATCATGTTTTTTCCTATACCTTCTATTCTATAAGGATAAATTTCATTCAAATCTAATTCTTGTGTTTCATGATATTTTTTTAGTACCGATCCATATGCATCAACACCAATAATTTTAATATTGGGGTTTTGTTCTTTCAAAAATCGACCACATCCTGATATTGTCCCACCGGTTCCACTACAAGCAACTAAATGTGTGATTTGACCGTTGGTTTGTTCCCAAATTTCTGGCCCTGTAGTTTGATAATGTGCTTCAGTGTTCAAATCATTAAAATATTGATTGATGTAAAAAGAATTTGCTGTTTCTTTATGAATGCGTTTAGCAACTTCATAATAAGATCTTGGATCATCGGCTTTTACATTTGCTGGACAAACATAAACCTTCGCTCCCATTGCGCTTAACATGTTAATTTTATCTTCAGAGGATTTGGAGCTCACCGCCAAAATACATTCATAACCTTTGATTAAAGAAACCATTGCAAGACTAAAACCGGTATTACCAGAGGTAGTTTCAATAATCACACTACCTTTTTGAAGAAGCCCTCTTCTTTCAGCTTCTTCAATTATAAAAAGTGCGATTCTATCTTTGTTTGAATGCCCTGGATTCGCTGCTTCCCATTTTGCATAAAAAGAACCTTTAAGGTCTTTTGAAACATTTTGAAGCTGAATTAAAGGTGTATTTCCAATTAAACTAAGAACATTTTTTGAAGATTGAATGTTATTTCTCATGCAATAGGTTAGAATAAAAACAGTGCAAATTTAATTAAAAAAAATCACATAAACTTATTTTCTAACTCAAGCAAAAAAGAGTACTTTTTTGCTGTTTCATGCAGCGGATCAAAACGCCCTGAAGCTCCACTATGTCCGGCATTCATATTTGTATTTAGGTATAGTTGTTTGTTGTCAGTTTTTAATCTCCTTAAACGAGCAACCCATTTTGCAGGTTCCCAATATTGTACCTGAGAATCGTGCAATCCAGTTGTAACTAAAATATTGGGATAATCTTGGACCTTTACATTATCATACGGAGAGTATGATTTAATGTAATGATAATATTCTTTATCATTAGGGTTTCCCCATTCATCATATTCTGATGTAGTCAAGGGTATTGTATCGTCAAGCATAGTTGTTACTACGTCAACAAAAGGAACAGCAGATATTACTCCATTGTATATTTTAGGAGCATCATTTAAAATCACACCCATCAACAAGCCTCCTGCTGAACCTCCATAAGCATACAAATGCTCTGAGGAAGTCATTCCCTCTTCGATTAAGAATTTAGAAGAACTAATAAAATCAGAAAAAGTATTTTTTTTATTAAATAGTTTACCATCATCATACCAATTACGTCCCATATATTCTCCCCCTCTTATGTGGGCAATAGCAAAAGCAAAACCGCGATTCAGAAGGCTTAATCGTGTTGTCGAAAAGTTTGGATCAATAGTAGATCCGTAAGAACCATAAGCATATAGCAAAATTGGAGTATTTGAATTTAATTCAGTTTCCTTGTGATGTACAATTGAAATTGGAATTTTAACACCATCTTCTGCAGTAGCCCATAAACGGTCAGAGGTGTAATTATTTTTATCAAAATCCCCCAAAACTTCCTGCTCTTTAAGTATATTGTGCTCTTCGTTTGCCATGTCAAATTCTCTTACTGAAGAGGGAGAGGTCATTGAATTAAAAACATATCGCAATTTCGTTGTATTGAAATCAACATTTGTAGAAGCATAAAGAGAGTAAGTTTCACCTTCTATGGGTAAATAAAAGTCTTTTAGTCCATCCCAAGATTGAATTCGGATTTTGGTGAGCCCATTTTCTCTTTCTGTAATTGCAAAATACTCTTTGAAAATTTCTAAATCTTCTAAAAGAACTTGGGGTCGATGATCTACAAAATCAACCCAATTGGAGCGTTCCGTTTGATTAACGGGAGTTTTCATAATCTTGTAATTTTCCGCATCATCAGCATTTGTAAATACATAAAAATTATCTTCAAAATGAGAAATACTGTATTCTAATCCTCGAATTCTTTTTTGAAAATATTTAAAATCACCTAAAGGTTCATCTGACTTGATGTACTGAAATTCAGTGGTAAGAGTGCTATAAGATGAAATAAAAATATAGTCCTCTGATTTTGAATCCATAACATAAACCGAAAAAGTATCATCTTCTTCTTCATAAACCAAGTTTTTTTCATTATTTGGTGCATAAATATTATGTCTATAAATTGCTTCAGAACGCAAAGTAATGGGGTCTTTTTGGGTGTAAAATAGTGTTTCATTATCCTTTGCCCATACACTTCCACCAGTAGTGTTTTCAATTGAGGTATCAAGAAGCTTTCCGGTAACCAAATCTTTTACTTTCAAAGTGTATTGACGACGTGATACCGTATCAATAGCAAATGCTGCTTTGGTATTGTCAGGACTAATACTAATTCCTACTAAACGGAAATACTCATGCCCTTTGGACAATTCATTGCAATCGAAAAGAATTTCTTCTTCAGTATCTAAGGTCTCTCTCTTTCTTGTGTAAATAGGGTATTCTTTCCCTTTTTCATAACGGCTAACATACCAATAGCCATTGTAAAAATAGGGAACCGAAGAATCATCTTCTTTAATACGAGCTTTCATTTCTTCAAAAAGTTCGTTCTGAAATTCAACGGTATGACTTGTAGCCTTTTCGTAATAGTCGTTTTCTCTTTCTAAATAATCAATTACCTCAGGATTATCTTTGTCTTTCAACCAATAATATTCGTCCATCCGAATATCATTATGAATACTGTGCTGATATTGTTTTTGTTCTGCAACGGGAGGTGTGAGTTTTTTCATAGAAGTATTTTTCATATCAGAATTACAAGATTGAGCGAAAATAACACCAAAAATCAGGATTAAGATCAAGTTGACATTAAAATTTACATAAAGTTTCATAAGGTTAAAATTTAAGGGTTTTGATAATTTCTAGTACATATTCGTGTTGAAGCTGAGTGTAATCTCTGTGGGTAACCATACGAAGTTTAGATTGACCCATGGAAATAAATCGTATGCCCAAAGCCTCTAACTGAGCCATAAAATCAGTTTCTTTAACTGAATTTGTCAGTTTAAAAATAACAATATTAGTCTCTACAGGTTCAACTTTTTCGATGTAATCCTGTGTTTCTAAGCAATTTTTTAGTTCCGATGCTTTTCTGTGATCTTCGGACAAGGATTCCCATTGATTATCAATAGCATAGGAAGCTGCTTCAGCCATATAACCAGCTTGTCGCATCCCACCACCAAAAATCTTTCTTATTCGAATGGCTTTTTCAATAGCCTCATTACTACCCAATAAAGCAGATCCAACAGGAGCACCTAAACCTTTACTAAAACAGACTGATATTGTATCAAACAAGCCTCCAAAAACTTCTGGTTTGTGACCCGATGCAATCATTGCGTTCCATATTCGTGCCCCATCGAGATGTAATCCCAAATTGTGATCATTACAAACAGATCGTATGGCTTCAATCTCTGAAACATCATAAAATGCTCCTCCCCCTTTATTTGTAGTATTTTCCAAACAAACCAGAGTGGATAAGGGTGAGTGATAAAAATCTGGTGGGTTGATTTTTGATTCAACTTGTTTTGCATTTATCTTACCTCGGTCTCCTTCAATCAGATTACAAGACACCCCACTATTAAAACTCACTCCACCGCCTTCATAATTAAAAATATGAGAATAGTGATCACAAATCAACTGTTCCCCAGGCTGGGTATGTAACTTTATTGCGGTTTGATTTGCCATGGTTCCTGAAGGAAAAAACAAAGCATTTTCTTTTCCGAATAATCTTGCAACCTTTTCTTCCAACGCATTTACCGATGGATCTTCTTTAAAAACATCATCTCCAACTTTTGCAGCATACATAGCGTCTAACATACCCAAGGATGGAAGCGTGGTAGTATCACTTATTAAATTTACTTTCATTTCTACAAAAATACAGTATTATGTGTTTAAATAATTATGCTTTAAACTGACTACAAAAAGCATCTGTTCCTATGGGGGATCCATCGGGAAGTACAGGAGTTTCTTGTACTTCAAATTCATCAGGATTTGCTAGAAAACGTTTAATCTTATTCAAATAATACTCTTTGTATGGTTCGGATTTAGCTTTTTTAAGATCACTTTCAATGCCTTTTAAAATACCAAAACTAATGGCTTTTACGGAGGCAGTTGTTTTGTTGTTTGCATGAAGTTCAAAAAGAGAATTCAAGTAAATTTCTTTAAGTTGAGACTGAATTGCAGAAAAATAAGCATCACCATAGGATTTTCTGAAGATCTGTTGTGTTAGTACATCAGTCAGTTGCTCAAAAGACAACTGAGTATTATCCAGAGCCTTTTGTTGCACTATTCGAGATATTCTTTGAGGATTCAAAATCATTTGAATGATTCCTTTTCCCAGAGAGGAAGGAGCTCCCATAACATCAAAAACCCTACCTGTTTGGGTACGAAAACTTTCCCGAGTTGGAGAAAACCCAAAAGCAGTGGGTGGAAGTTGTTTCAAAAGAGTTTTGGGAATCGCTAATGTTTCTGGAGAAAGAGAATTTACCATAGTAGATAAAGCCTCCCGTTGGGTTTGAGGGGCAATGGTCTCAATTGCAAAGGGAATTTTTCCCTTAACTCCATAAGAATAATCTACCCCTCCAATCAACTTTACAATCGCTTCTGCTTGATAGCGGTGCAAAAAATAAAGAGGCACTAGTCGATCATTCAAAAAGGAATAAGGTTCTCCATGTCTCAACTGATCTTTTGAAAAGTTTTTCAATGCAATCGATCTGACCTTCAAAAGATGCTTGTACTCTTCAACTGCACTTCTACCATTATCCCATAAATGAGCATAGGGGTGTGCTCCCCCTATTGGGCGTGCATCCTGATCTGAAATAAAACGATTTCCTTCTTCAATGCTTTTCTCTAAAATTAAATTTAACACTTGAGTCTCGTCCGTTCCTTCTGGAAAATCACTGTAAGAATATTGTACAGAAGTTTTGTCCCAAGAACCAATACCTTCAGCATAAGCATTTGAGTACGAAATTTTACCATCAACAATATCAATTTTTGGGT
>JAURBD010000142.1 GCA_030829155.1 Flavobacteriaceae bacterium | reverse complement strand
TGTAACATGCATTTGAATAATTTGGCTGCTGAAGTCAAAGTAGAAAGCAATATAGCTGGTTTGGTTGGTTTGGGCTTCAATACAATAGGAGTGTCAGATGGGATCTCTATGGGAACTTCAGGAATGAATTATTCGCTAGCTTCAAGAGATATCATTGCAGATTCAATTGAAACTGTCATGAATGCCCAGAGTTATGATGCGTTGGTTTCTGTTGTTGGATGTGATAAAAATATGCCAGGAGCTGTCATTGCAATGCTGCGTTTAAACAGACCTTCAATCATGATGTATGGTGGAACCATTGCGTCAGGTAATTATAAAGGAAAAAAATTAAATATTGTTTCTGCTTTTGAAGCCTTAGGACAAAAGGTTGCGGGAGAAATTGATGAGGAAGAATATAGAGAAATTATAAAAAGAGCCATCCCAGGAGCGGGAGCTTGTGGGGGAATGTATACTGCAAATACGATGGCATCTGCTATTGAATGTATGGGTTTTGCATTGCCTTACAATTCATCCATTCCTGCAGAAAACCCCAATAAGTTATCTGAAGCAGAAAGAACGGCTTCTGCCATCAAAAATTTATTAGAATTAGATTTAAAGCCGTTGGATATTATTTCTAAAAAATCTTTAGAAAATGCCATTGCTATTGTAAATGCGCTCGGAGGTTCTACAAATGCCGTCTTACATTTTTTAGCGATTGCCCACGCTGCTGATATTGATTTTACCCTAGAAGACTTTCAAAGAGTAAGTGATCGAACTCCTCTAATTGCAGATTTAAAACCCTCAGGAAAATACCTAATGGAAGATGTTCATGGAGTTGGAGGTACCCCTGCAATTATGAAGTACTTATTAGATAATGGATACTTACACGGTGACTGTTTGACCGTTACAGGAAAAACGTTGGCAGAAAATTTAGCAGATGTGATTCCTATGGAATTTGAGGATCAAGATGTGATTTATCCAACAAATAAGGCCTTAAAAACATCAGGAAATATTCAAATAATATATGGAAATTTAGCGGAGGAAGGAGCGGTTGCTAAAATTTCTGGAAATGAAGGTTTACTTTTTGAAGGGAAAGCGGTAGTATATGATGGAGAGCAGGCTGCTAACGAAGGAATTTCAAACGGAGAAGTAGCCAAAGGAGATGTTGTTGTTATCAGATATGTAGGGCCTAAAGGAGGTCCAGGAATGCCCGAAATGTTAAAGCCAACTTCCCTAATCATGGGTGCAGGTTTAGGAAAATCAGTAGCTTTAATAACAGATGGTCGTTTTTCAGGAGGAACCCATGGTTTTGTGGTAGGTCATATTACACCAGAAGCACAATCTGGAGGAACAATTGCCCTCATAAAAACGGGAGATATAATTAGAATTAGTGCTGAAGATAACTCTATAAATGTATTAATTCCTGAAGAGGAAATCATTGCAAGAAGAGAAAATTGGATTGCACCTGAATTAAAGCATAAAAAAGGGATTTTATACAAGTATGCAAAAACAGTAGCCTCAGCATCCAAAGGATGTGTTACAGATTTATAAAAAAGATGATCAGTTCTATTTCAGTAGAAATCTAAAACAACATAATCATATGGGAGCAGACACCATAAAAGACAATAAAATATCAACAAAAGCTACAGAAAAAATTTCAGGTAGTGAGGCAATCGTGAGATGCTTGATAGAGGAAGGGGTAAAAATAATTTATGGATATCCAGGAGGAGCTATCATGCCAGTGTATGACGAATTATATAAATATCAAGATAAAATCCATCACGTGTTAACACGTCATGAACAAGGTGCAACTCATTCTGCACAGGGATTTGCAAGAATTTCAGGAAAGGTAGGAGTTGCCATTGCAACTTCTGGTCCTGGAGCAACCAACTTGATTACAGGAATTGCTGATGCGCAAATAGATTCGACACCTATGGTATGTATTACCGGTCAGGTTCCCTCTCATTTATTAGGGAGTGATGCATTTCAAGAAACAGATATTGTGGGGATTTCAACCCCTGTTACAAAATGGAACTGTCAAGTTACAAAAGCGGCTGATATTCCAGCAGCTTTAGCCAAAGCTTTTTATATTGCAAAAAGCGGTAGACCCGGACCCGTTTTAGTAGACATCACGAAAGACGCTCAGTTTGATGAGTTTGATTTTTCTTACGAAAAATGTACCAAAGTAAGGAGTTATAATCCTGTACCAAAAACAGCTGCTGCTTCTATTGAAGCTGCTGCAAAATTAATTAATGCTGCAAAAAAACCCTTTATTATTTGGGGGCAAGGGGTTATTTTAAGTGAAGCAGAGGAGCAATTAAAAGCACTTGTTGAAAAAGCAGGAATTCCCGCTGCTTGGACAATTTTAGGGGCTTCTGCAATGCCAACCTCACATCCATTAAATGTGGGTATGTTAGGGATGCATGGAAATTATGCGCCCAATGTACTAACCAATGAATGTGACATTTTAATTGCTATTGGAATGCGTTTTGATGATCGTGTAACAGGAAAGTTGGACGAATATGCAAGACAAGCAAAAGTGATTCATTTTGAAATAGATCCTGCAGAAATAGATAAAAACGTACAAACAGAGGTGGCTGTTTTGGGGGATGCAAAAGCAAGTTTAGAGGCAATTCTACCCTTAATAAATGAAAATTCTCATACAGAATGGCACCAAAAATTCAAAGAGTTATATGCTATTGAATATGAAAAAGTAATAAAGAATGACCTACATCCAACCAAAGAAGGATTGACCATGGGTGAAGTTTTAAAAGAAATCAATATTCAAAGTAAAGGGAATGCTGCTATTGTAACAGATGTTGGACAACATCAAATGATTGCCTGTAGATACGCTGAGTTTAATAAAACAAAAAGTAATATTACTTCTGGTGGATTGGGGACGATGGGATTTGGTTTACCTGCAGCAATTGGCGCTAAAATGGCCGCTCCAGAACGTGAAGTCAT
>JAURBD010000055.1 GCA_030829155.1 Flavobacteriaceae bacterium | reverse complement strand
AGTCCCGAACACCCACCACTTTTTACTCCTACACGGACAAAGTCGTTTGCAGGATCAAAGCCTTCTTCTTGCATCAAAACGGATACTTTTATTTTTGCTGATTCAGATACCTTAATCATAGCTACTTAAATTTTTTCTAAATAAACATCAAAGATAAGATATTTAGTTCACTAAGTACTACAATCTAATATAGATAAACTCAATAAAGAAATTTAAAATATTAATGAATTTGAACTATGACCAAATCCTTATTGCCTTGATTTTGTTTAAAAATTCCATCTGTGCTTTCTGTTTCACCAACAACGATTATTTTTCCTGAAGGTAATTCAATAATATCGTGGGCTAGATCGAGTCCAGAACCTCCAAAAGAAATGCTATTAACAGCAATATTTTCAGGAGATATTCGCAGAACCAACATATCATTATCTCCATTATTTTGGGAGACATCACCATCCTTGCTTCTAGAATAACCTGCAGTCCATAAAAATCCTCCAGAACCTTTTGTAAGTGCTCTCCCTAAGTCAAAGTCTGAGCCGCCAAATGAGGCTTCTGAAAGTAATTCTCCGTTAAAATCAAGGGTAATAATCCAAAAATCTGAACTTCCTTTAGAATAACTTATATCTCCGTCTGAACTAAAACTATTCCCAAAAACAACAATATTACCATTTTGATCCTCTAAAACAGCATTAGCTCTATCTGTCTGTGTCCCTCCAAGAGATTTTTCCCAAAGAAGCTGTCCTTTACTATCAATGGTAACCACCCATATATCATAGCTCCCCTTTGGGTTAGTTATATCAACATCAGTGCTCTCTGATGTTCCAACCAAAACAAAGTTTCCATTTTTTAATTCAACTGAATCGTAAGATCTGTCGTTACTTGTTCCTCCAAAATAATTTCGCCACTCTAAAGTCCCTTGAGTATCAATTTTATGGCACCAAAATTCTCCTACACCGTGACGAGAAGATGATTTATCATCAGCCTTATTCCCTGCTCCATTTGATGCAGTGACATCAAGAAAGCCATTAAACAAAAAACCTCCATCTGAAGTTTGGATTATATTGTAAGCATGATCATGTCCCAAAAAACCAAAACTCCGTTCCCACATAAAGACTCCCAGTTCATCAACTCGAATGATCCAATTATCATGTTGTCCTTCATTATTACTTGCAATTCCATCTGAACTTTTACTGTATCCCAACAACATATACCCACCATCTGTTGTTTGAACTAAAGAATGACCACGATCATCTCCAGATCCGCCATAGGTTTTACTCCACTCCAGGTCTGCATCAGCATTAAATTTAAGCAACCAAAGATCACTTCCTTCATAAATCTTATCGGTAATATCACCGTCATTACTTTTTGTATTTCCAAAAACAGCAAATCCTCCATCTTGAGTTTGAATAATTGCATGAGCAATATCTTCATCAGTTCCTCCAAAAATTTTTACCCACGATAATTCTCCATGAAATTTGGGGTACGAAAATGTGTTGAGATTTGTTTTTTCACAACTCAAAAGGAATAAAGTTACAATCAGAAAGATAAAACGCATATGATTTTATTGACTTGCTTTAACCAAAAAAAGTCCAGAATTGGAATCGCTTATTACAATAACTCCACTTTCAAAATAGGGATATACATTCCAAACACCTTCAAAAGTAGGATTGTCATGGTTTGGGAAAGTATCAAAAAAACCTACTTCTTCCATTTCTCTCAAACCTATGTTTTGAATGTCTATTTCACGAAAGCCAGCGGTATAGTTTGCTAAAAAAAAAGAATCTCCCCTGGTATACCCATTGTGATCAATTGCAGCTGTAGTTCCCAAGTAGGTGTGATGTAAAATTGGATTGTCTAAATCCTCTAGGTCAAAAACCAATGTTTTAGAAAGGTTTCCATATCGATCTTCATCCAGTTCATCTCCTAAATAAAAATACTGGAAATCCTCTGCCAACCAACCTTGATGGGTATATCCACCATTACTATAGGTAATGTTTGAAATCAGTTTGGGTGCCGCTTTATCACTAACATCAACAATAATAAGCTGATTGTTTTCTCCTCCATCACTGTTACTACCAAACAAGATTTCCTTCCCTTGGTATTCAGTATCTGGGCCAACATATGTAATAATATGAGCATCATGAGTGTAGGATTCGTCTCCAAAACCTCCAACTAAAGTTGGGTTCGTTGGATCATTGATATCAATAAATGCAGGGCCTCCTTGATAAAGATCACTTCCAACAACATAAGCATATCCACTTGCTTCGTTGATCGCTATGTTATGAGCATTCCCAAATCCAGTCATTCGAACATCAGCAGTAAACTTTTGTACTTCTGTTATATCACGTAAGCGTGTCAAATCAAAAACTTGTAAACCGTGATTTTGAGCTTCACTTACAATAAATGCATGATTTTGAAAAACTTTTATATCCCTCCAAGTACTCGGGACAGTAGCAGAATTTAATTTTCCTAAAAAAACAGGCTGATCTGGTTTGCTAATATCAATAAAAGCGGTGCCATTATCTAATCCCATAAGAACGTATTCTTTCCCAGATTGTGAATCAGTCCATCCCCAACTGTCATTCCCCGCGGTTGCCCCCATTACAGATAAAGAAACTATGGATTGAAGATCATATCCCAAACAAGGATAATCTCCTGCCAAACCTCCATCACATAAAACCAATCCACTCAAAGGAACTATCAGTGGTTTTGGTTCAGGTACAGGATTGGACGAATCTGGATCAATCTGATCATCTGCGTCTTTAATTGCATCTTTGGAACATCCGATCAAAATTATAAAAGATAAAAAAAGAAGCTCAATAAACTTTTTCATTAATTCATTAGTTAGCAATCAAATATAAACTATCCAAGAACCTTGCCAAAACCTTTGGGTTTATTTGTATAAACCTCTTATTTTTGCAACATGCTAGATGATAAAAACATTCCCAAAACTCCGATTGCCACCTTAGGTGAATTTGGATTAATTGAAACTCTTACAAAAAGCTTTAAAATCAAAGACTCTTCCACACAATTCGGTATTGGTGATGATGCAGCTGTCATTCAACACGGCGAAGATGAAACATTAGTTTCAACAGATTTACTAATCGAAGGGGTTCATTTCGACCTCAGTTATATGCCTCTCAAACACTTGGGTTACAAAGCAGTTATAGTAAATCTCTCCGATATTTATGCAATGAATGCTGTTGCAACACAGATTACAGTCTCCATTGCTGTTTCCAATAGATTTCCCCTGGAAGCACTTGAAGAATTGTATCTGGGAATCCATTTGGCATGTAATAATTATAAGGTCGATTTGGTTGGTGGAGACACAACAAGTTCTACTAAAGGCCTGCTGATTTCAGTTACTGCAATTGGAAAAGCAAGTAAAGATGAGATTGCTTTAAGAAATGGAGCAAAAGAAGGAAATCTTGTTGTAGTTACTGGTGATCTGGGAGCAGCGTACATGGGGCTTCAAGTTTTGGAACGTGAAAAAGCAGTTTTTCAAGTAAATCCTCAGTCTCAACCCGACCTATCCGAATACAGTTACTGTATTGAAAGACAACTAAAGCCTGAGTCTAGAGTTGACATCAAAGCTCTTCTCAAGGGTTTAGAAGTAAAACCAACTGCTATGATTGATGTTAGCGATGGCCTTTCCTCAGAAATTTTGCACCTTTCAAAAGCTTCAAAATTAGGTTGTCAAGTTTATGAGGATAAAATTCCTGTCGATCCAGAAGTTTTAAAAACCTGTGAAGAATTCAAAATAAATAGTACAACCGCTGCCCTCAATGGAGGGGAGGATTACGAACTTTTATTTACGATAGAACAAAGTGATTTTGAAAGGATAAAAGGTCATCCACATTTAAGTATTATTGGTCACATGACAGAAGTTGCCTCTGGATACAATATGGTTACTGGACTCGGTCAACAAATTGAATTAACTGCACAAGGTTGGAATGGAATTGAAAATAAAGAAAACGATTAACCCAAGGCAACATCCAAAGACATCATCACAATAAATCCTCCTATAAATCCAAGAGTTGCGATGTCGGTATACTTGTCTTGTTGCGTTTCGGGTATTACCTCTTCGACCACTACGAAAATCATTGCTCCAGCTGCAAAAGCCAAAGCATAAGGAAGTATGGGAGTGAAAAAAGTAACTGCAACTGCCCCTATAACTGCTGCAACAGGCTCTACTACGGCTGACAATTGTCCGTACCAAAAACTTTTGAAACGACTTATTCCTTGGCGTCTAAGTGGCATCGATATAGCAATACCCTCTGGGAAATTTTGTATTCCAATACCAAGTGCTAAAACTACTGCGCCAGCGATTGATGCTTCTGGTAATCCAGCTGCTACCCCTCCAAAAAGTACACCTACTGCTAGTCCTTCGGGAATATTGTGAAGAGTAATTGCCAATACCAACAAAGTGGTTCTGTGCCAAGGAGTTTTGATTCCCTCGCTCTCTTTAAAGTTGATGTGTATGTGTGGCAAAATTTTATCTAAGGCAAAAATAAATAGAGCCCCTAATCCAAAACCTATTGCGGCTGGCATTACTTTAAGAAAACCTTCGCCTGGACTCATTTCGATTCCTGGAGCCAATAAACTCCAAAAACTTGCGGCAACCATTACCCCACCTGTAAAACCAAGCATTCCGTCTAAAAAAGCTCGATTCATAGTTTTAAAAAAGAAAACAAATGAAGCTCCAAAAGCAGTCAATCCCCACGTAAATATGGTAGCATACAAAGCTCCCAATACGGGGTCAGTTTTTTCAAAAAATACTATAACGGTTTCCATTTAGACTTGATTTTAAAAATTTTTTTCAAAAATAGTCAAATAACTCTGTGTATCCATTTGAAATCTTTATTTTTAGATAATATTATGGAAAACCAAAACCATTATGACTATATTATTTGTGGGGGTGGAGCATCGGGTTTGATTCTTGCTCAAATGTTTGGAAATGACCCTTACTTTGAAAATAAACAGGTTCTGATTCTTGAAAAGGAAATCAAAAATCAAAACGATAGAACTTGGTGTTTTTGGGAAGCCAAAAATTCTGTTTGGAATCCTATTACTTACAAAGTTTGGGACTCTGCAGAATTCAAGGCAGCTCACTTTAAAAAAAAAATAGATCTCAATCCGTTCCAATACAAAATGATTCGTGGGGAAGATTTTTATAAAAAATCGTACAAAAACCTTGAAAAGAAATCGAATATAACATTTTTAGTGGAAGAGGTCTTATCAGTAAACGATAAGGGAAAAAAGGTTCATGTATTAGGAAAAAAAAATTCCTATTGGGCAAAAAAAGTGTTTTCGAGTATCCCTCCCTCAACTCACATTAGTAAAAACGAAAAATACCCCCTCTTACATCAACATTTTATTGGTTGGTTTGTAAATACAGAGCATCCAATTTTTGATCCTGAAACCATTCAATTCATGGACTTTGATCTTCCCCAAAAAGGAAATACCCGTTTTATTTATGTACTTCCTTTTTCCAAAAATAAAGCCCTGATAGAATACACGCTTTTCTCTGCAGAACTTTTAGAGGATAAAGAATATGAAGAAGCTATTTTGGAATATTTAAACAAAAAAAATGCAGGAAAAATATTTATAGAAGATCGGGAACAAGGAAGTATTCCGATGACAGCATATCCATTTTGGAAAAATAATACGGCCAATATCATGCATATAGGAACTGCTGGGGGTTGGACTAAAAGCAGTACGGGATATACCTTTAAAAAAACGATTCGTAAAGCAAAAAAAACCATATGCTTTTTAAAAACAGGAAAACCTCTAAATCAAATGAAGCAAAAAAATCGTTTTTGGTTTTATGATCTTTTATTTTTAGATGTTTTGAACAGACACAATGAGAAAGGTTACCTACTTTTTTCAATCATGTTCAAAAAAAACAATCCAGAACTAATTTTTAAATTTTTGGATGAAAAGACTACTTTTTTAGAAGAACTCAAAATTATGCTTAGTTTTCCAGTTGGACTTTTTGTTAGTGCTCTTTGGAAACGCATGTTTTAATTACAATTTTCTTTGCATCAATTGCTTAGAAAAGATTTTAAAAATTTCTTTCTTTTTGTTCTCAACAGGAAAATGGTCTAATTGATTCAATGCTTTTTGTGTGTAATCACTTATCATATGTTGAATTTGATCAGCAGCTCCCGTTGCAAGAAACAAGGTTTTAACTTGTTCTATTTTTTGAGATGGATTGGTAGGGTTAGTTTCAAATAAACTTTCTAAAACCATTTTGTTTTCAGCATTACTTTTTTCTAGTGCAAGAAGATAAAGCATTGTTTTTTTGTTTTCAATAATATCACCTCCAACCTGTTTTCCAAATGTTCTAGGATCCCCAAATGCATCCAAATAATCGTCTTGTAATTGAAAAGCTAAACCCAAATCAATACCAAAATCATAGAAAGGCTGACTTGCAGCTTTGGAAACACCACCACATAAAGCCCCCATCTGAAGAGAACAACCCAAAAGTTCGGCTGTTTTGTATCGAATCATTTCAATATATTCCTCTTGAGACACTAACGATTGAGTTGGAAAATCCATATCGTGCTGCTGTCCCTCACAAACTTTTCGAGCAGTCGTGCTCAACAAAGTGGTCAATTCTTTGAATAGATCTCCAGAATAAACATTGAGGCACTCATAAGCCCAAACCAACATAACATCCCCTGAAAGAATAGCTGTGTTAACATTCCATTTTTGGTGAACGGTATCTTTACCTCTCCTCAGTGGAGCGTCATCCATGATATCATCATGAATCAAACTAAAATTATGAAAAACCTCAACAGTTAAGGCTGCCGGGAGTGCCTGTTCAAAAGAATCACTGACTGCATCGGCGGCCAATAAGGCTAAAACAGGGCGTATTCGCTTCCCTCCTAATTCCATAATATAGGATGCAGGTTCATATAAACTTTTGGGCTTTGGATTGGATAATTGCTTTTTCATAAACGCTAAAAAAGCAGATTGATAATGTATTAGCACAATTATTTTTTTTACAAAATTAATCTTTTTTATCTCATCTAAATTATAATTAAAATACTTTGGAAACTATTTTGGTTTTTAAAGTTTCCTTGGTATATTTGCAACCCTTAATATTAAATCGTGCTGATTTGAATATTGCTACCAGCTACAAAGAGCTTAAAATGAAAAATATCATAATAGAAAAAGCATCTAAACTTTTTCTTCAATTGGGGTTTAAAAGTGTAACCATGGACGATCTTGCTGATTCTATGGGGATCTCAAAAAAAACTTTATACATTCATTTTGACAATAAACACCAACTGATAAGTGAGACTGCAAATTCTATTTTCGAAAAAGTTACCCAAGACATTATCGAAATAAAAAGAAAAGCTGCAAATCCAATTGAAGAGCTCCATTATGTAAAAATGGAAGCAATGAAATATATCGGCAACGAAAAAAGTTCTCCCAATTATCAATTACAGAAATACTATCCAAAGATTTATGAGGAATTGAAAAGAAAAGAATATCATTATTTAGGAGGGATGGTAAAGAATAGTCTCCAACTGGGTGTTGATTCTGGACTATTCAGAAATGAAATCGATTTAGAATTTATTTCCCGCATGTATATCAACGGTATGCGAGGAATTCGTGATATTGAAACCTTTCCCGTTGAAGAATTTAAAATTGAAACCTTATTTGAAAACTATTTGGATTATCATCTCAGAGCCTTAGTAACCCCAAAAGGATTAAAAACATTAACCAACTTCAAATCCACTACTTAATATCAATATGAAACAAATACTTCTCTGCCTGCTTTTAAGCTGGAGTACAATAATCCTTAGTGCTCAAGAATCCCCAGGAGCAATATCGCTTCAAGAGGCTATCGAGTGGGGGATGCAATTCAACCTAACCCTACAAAATGCGGATCGAGAACTTCAAAAAGCGTACAAGAAAAAATGGGAAACGCTATCCATAGGATTTCCTCAGGTTACGGCAAACCTCAGTTACCAAAATAACATTGAACTGCCTGTATCTTTAATTCCAGCAGAATTCTTTGGTGGTCAAGCTGGTGAGTTTTCTGAAATAACTTTCGGAACAAAACAATCCGCAATTGGCTCCGTTGAACTGAGTCAACTGTTGTTTGACGGCAGTTATGTAGTTGGAGTAATAGGGATAAAGCATTTTATTCAGGTTGCCGAAAATGTTCTTGAAAAAACACAATTAGAAGTTCGCCGAACAATTGTTGACTCCTATCTAAATACTATTACAGTTAAACAAAGTGTTGATTTACTTCAAAAGAATATTGAAATTACCTCAAAAGATATTGAAGAGATACATCAACTTTTCCGAGCAGGTTTTGTAGAGGAGGAGAGTGTTGAACAACTTCAACTTACCCTTGCCTCTCTTAAAAGTCAGCTCGACTACAACCAAAACATCGCAGAACTTTCTCTTAATACATTGAAGTTACTCCTTGGTCTTGAACTCAATACCGATTTAAAATTAACCGATAATCTGGAAGGGCTAACCCTTACTCATCTCGTTCTAAAAGAAGAAAGTTCAGGTTATCAAAACAACATTGATCTAAGAATCGCTGAGGGTCAAATTACTTCCGAAGAATTGTTGTACAAACTAGAACGTTCTAAGTCACTTCCAAGTTTCAAAGCTTTTATTAATGGGATGTACATGGGAAATAATGACACTTTTGGTTTTACAGACAAAGATCAGAAATGGTTTGGATCTTCGGCTTTTGGAGTGCGGGTACAAATCCCTATTTTCAGTTCATTTGGAAGAACCGCTTCTTCTCAAAAAGCAAAAATCTCATTGGAGCAAGCAAAACTTTCTTTCAAAGAAGCAAAAAACAAAATTTTTGTAGAATATGAACAAGCAAAAAATAATTATCAACTAGCAATAAGAAACTACAACAACGCCCAAAACCAATTGGACTTGGCTACCCGTATTGAAAAGAAAAATAAAACTAAATTTTTTGAGGGACTGGCAAGCAGCTTTGATCTGCGCCAAGCTCAAGTTCAATTATTCAACAGACAACAAAATTACATTCTATCCATGAAAGATATTGTATCAAAAAAAACTGCGCTAGATATCATAATCAACAACCCTAAATAAAAAAATTAAATGAAAAAATTAATCACACTCCTAACCATAGCAAGTTTTATTCAATGCGGGTCATCTGGTAAAAAAAGCGTTTCAGAAATTATCGCTCAAGGTACCTTGGAAGAAATTCAACTAGAAAAAACAACCCATGTAAAAACCATCAACCAACTACAAAAAGAATTGGATCTACTGAACGAATCTTTGGCGGAAAAAGATAGTAGACAAAAGTTCGCTTTGGTGGGATCTATTGAACTTCAGAAAGAGTCTTTTGAGCACTATGTTTCATTTCAAGGATCACTTGAAACCAACAAAAATGTAATTATTTATCCGGAGATTCCTGGATTACTCAAAAAAATCCATGTCACCGAAGGACAAAAAATAGAAAAAGGAACATTGATTGCCGAATTGTCTGACGGAGGATTAAAAGATCAATTAGACCAAATGAAACTTCAGTTGAAACTTGCTCGAACAACTTATGAGCGACAAAAACGCCTATGGGATAAAAAAATAGGTTCAGAAATTCAGTTTTTACAAACCAAAACTCAATACCTAAGCCTCAAAAAAGGGGTCTCTCAGATGAACGATCAAGTAGCAAAAACTAAAATAGTTGCTCCTTTCAGCGGAATCATTGATCATATCATCGCTGATACTGGAAGTAACCTTATCCCTGGATCAACACCCATTATAAGAATCATAAATCTTGATCAAATGAAAGCTATAGCTGAAATCCCTGAAATACACCTTCCCAACATAAAAAAAGACTCAGCTGTAGAGGTTTCCATTCCTGTTTTGGGAACACAGATT
>JAURBD010000121.1 GCA_030829155.1 Flavobacteriaceae bacterium | reverse complement strand
TATTGTTCTGCGTTACAAACTCTGCAAGCATGGGATTATACTGGTCTGCATAATAATCCGTAAAGAAAGTAAACGTAGCTCCCGACTGAAAAAATAAAGCTTTATTGAAAATAGACGAAGTAAGCATCAATGTACTTCTAATGAGCCATTCTGGAACATTCAAGGCAAGAGGACCACTCAAAATTTCCTCCGGCTTTTCTTCTTGTGTGACTTTTTGGTATTGCACATTGTTTACCCAAGAGAACTTTCCGAAATCCAAGCGCTGGTCAAAACGCGCTTTGAAATAATCAATTTTTCTGTCTGATTGTATAACATTGACTTTAAATTTTTTATTAAAATCAGCCAATGGAGTTGTATTGTAAAAGAATCCATAATGATCGATATTAGACCAAGCCGCAGAAATAGCTCCCCATTTAGGATGGAATACGTTTATTTCTTTGGTCGCTGTGTTTTGATTTACGAGCTCCGTGTTGGACCAATTGTATTCTTTAAAGTCACTTTGAAATAAATGAAAATTAAAATTTAATGGCTGTGATCGATACTTATAGCTTGCTGTTACTGATATGTTTTTATACAATTCTCCTCCAAAAGAGCCCTTTAAAGCGGTTGTTGCAAAATCTTTCCCTAAAGACTGATATCCTTCTGCCTCTGCTTGAAATCCAAAAAAAGTTTTAGCCCATTTTGCTTGAGCGGCTAATTGGCTTACTTCTATTTTTGTGGGCAGTAAAGTGTCTTTCTCATACTCGTTTGAACCTAGCCCATATTTCCATTGATAATGATAAATGTCCAATTTCAATTGTCCAATTTTCTTGTCTTTGTAGGTTGCGTATACATTATTTTCCAAAGTACTATAATCAGTACTGTCTAGAACACTAGAATTGTAAGCCTCAAAAAAATAAGTGCTTACTCTGTTTTGAGTGTAAGTGTATTTTTTGTTTTCAGATGAAATCCGATAGCCTACTTTAACTTTGTAGGCTGTCGTATCTTTTGCTATAGGAAGCATTTGATATTCATGTTCCATATAATAACGCTTTCCCTCTAATTCACTTAGGGCTTTAATTTGAGTTGAAAGGGTGCTCCGATTTGAAAAACCATCATAAAATTGAAATTGTTCTTCTCCATTTTCATCAAGAACAGGATTTCCGCTTTCATCAGCAATCACATAATTCGGTGCATTTTCAAAAAAGTAAACGGCATCATTTGTAAGCCCACCATTTAAGTCATTCTCTATAGATTGAGTGGTTTGATGCAGACGCAGTCGGTATCTTTTATCATAACTTTGATATTGTGTACTCATTCTAAATTGACGAGATCGACTCAAAGAGGATACATATTCGCCCAAGGATCTAAATCCTTTAAAAGAAACCGCTACGTTTAATTTTGGTGACGTATTAATCGCCAACGTTGCATCTAAATTCTGTCCTTTGCGAAAGGTAGATTTAAAGAAAAGCTCAGTATAGGGTGACGGAACTTCATAGTAATTCACATCTTCTTTTTCAAAATACCCAAAATGTTTGACCCGAGCTCCCATTTGAGGTACTAATGGATCTTCATGAAAATTGTAGCCTAATTTATTGAAGCCTTCACCCATATTAGGCAAAGGAAGATATTCAAAATAATCTTTTCTTAAAAAGTTGAATTCATATTCCCCTTTTAATGAAAGGGTGGTATCTACTGTAGTTTCTGAACCATCAAAATGTAAGATCTTATAATCCTCTACTGTAACAAGACCCATCGGTTTGATGTAAGGAATATATCGTGTAGCTGTTGAATCTAATACTTTTCTTTTCTTCTTCTTATTCTTTTTTTTAACGACTAAGGAATCCACTGACTCACTCTTCACGCTTTGGTTAGTTATCATAATTGAATCTTTCTCATTTTCAATTGGCTGTTGAACCTCAGGTAAACTGTCATTAAACTTGGGTTGAACCTCTTGACTCCAAATAGATTGAAAAAAGATAAAAAAAAGTAGAAAAATGCTTGATCGCATGCAGGCAATGATTTGTTTGCGAAGTTATGATAATTGTAAGTAATTTGTAATACTACTTAACAAACTTAAGAAGTCTTTTAACAAATGCTTGAAATACAATACTCCAAAGGACTTGAGGCAGGATCTGATGAAGCCGGAAGAGGATGCTTGGCAGGCCCTGTTACAGCAGCGGCCGTAATTTTACCTGCTAACATTCACTTACAGTTATTAAATGACTCTAAAAAATTATCTGAAAAGCAACGTTACGCCTTACGTCCCGAAATAGAAAAACAAGCCCTTGCCTTTGCCGTAGCGCATGTTTATGAACAAGAAATTGATAAAATTAATATTCTAAACGCCTCCATTAAAGCCATGCACTTGGCACTAAAACAACTTTCAAAAAAACCTGAGTTTATTATCGTGGATGGAAATCGATTCAAAACATTTGAAGACATCCCTCATGAATGTATTGTAAAAGGAGATGGAAAATATCTAAATATTGCGGCTGCATCAGTTTTAGCAAAAACCTACAGAGATGATTTTATGCGTGTCTTAGACCTTGAATTTCCCCAATACGATTGGAAAAAAAACAAAGGATATCCTACGAAAAAACACCGAGAGGCAATTAAAGAATTCGGCATTACTGAATATCACAGAAGGTCTTTTCAACTCTTAGCGAGACCCTAATAAAGCTTTTTTTACTATTTTTCTTAACTTACTGTTTTTAACCCCAAACTCAACACCTTTGAAAAACTTCAATTCTTTTTACGCTGCTTTAAAAATCCATGAACCTGAATTAAAAAAACAAATTGAATCTTTTGCGCGACTTGAACAGGTTGAAAAAAACACTTGTATTTTAGAACCCAATAAGTATATCAAATGGCTTGCTATTGTATTAGAAGGAAAGGTTCGCGTTTGGCAGGAAACTGAAGATCGAGAAATCTTACTGTATTATGTTCAGCCCACACAAACCTGTGTTTTATCTCTTGCTGCAACCTTTTCAGATTTCAAAAGTTCTATTTACGCTCAAACCATTGAAAAAACAACGCTCTTAAAAATTCCAGTCCGTTTTATTTCCCAATGGTCAGCGCAATACACCTCTTGGCATCAATTCACTACGGCTACTTTTATCACAAGCTATCAAGAACTCCTGAGCAGGTATTCCACTCTTGCTTTTAAAAAAATCAAGGAGCGTTTGATGGATTATTTGAATGACAAAAGTCAAACCACTCATTCGAAGACGATTTTAATTTCTCACCAAGCTCTAGCGCATGAAATGGGAACTACTCGTGAAGTTGTTTCAAAAACATTAAAAAAATTAGAGCAGGAGAAACGTCTCCAACTTGCATTCAAAAAAATTGAATTAAATCGCTGAATTGTAACAAAAGATACAAGAATCAAGGCTAATTCTATGCTACTATTGCAACAGAAATCAACCTTAAAACCTAAATCTTATGAAAAATCATTTAAAAACATTTCTTCTCTACAGCATGGTGGCAACTATGGTACTCGCGGGTTGCAATGAGAAAAAAGAGGATCCAAAAGAAACCTATATTTTGGTTCATTCTGCATGGCTTGGCGCTTGGCAATGGGGAAATGTAAAAAGCGAACTTGAAGCACAAAATCAACTTGTTATTACCCCTGATTTACCCGGGCATGGAAGTAACAAAACCGCTCCTGCAAGCATCACTATGGATCATTATGTCCAAACACTTCTTTCCATTATTGACCAACAGGAAAAACCGGTCATACTAGTGGGACACAGTTTTAATGGGATTACCGTGAGCAGAGTTGCGGAACTTCGGCCAAAAAAAGTAAAAGCTTTAGTTTATTTAACCGCTTTTTTATTACCTAAGGGAGGCTCATTCTTTAAGGCTGTTCAAGGAGTTGAAAACTCCACTGCTGTTGATAATTTTTACCTTTCAGAAGATCAAACTTATGCACTAGTAAAAGAAGAAGAAATTCAAAACGCTTTTGCACATGATATTCCAAAAGAAGCTTTTGAAGCAGCCAAACCCAACATTGTTCCTGAGCCAGTCGCTCCTCTTCAATATGAACTTCAAATCACCGAAGAAAATTACGGGTCAATTCCTAAATTTTACATTGAATGCACCGAAGATAGAGCGATTCCAATTGAAGTACAAAGAGCCATGTATCAGGGAAATGTAACAAAAAGCTATAGCATAAAAAGCAGTCATACCCCTAACTTTTCACAGCCTGAAAAAGTAGCTTCTATTCTTTTGGATATTAAAAACGAACTGAGAAAATAAACTCTTTTTTTAGCCTTTACTAAAGTTCACTAGTTCGTTAATAACATTTCGAAAAATTGAGTCAAGACAAGAAGGAGTTTTTTAATTTTGAAACCATATGCGTTTTATATTATTTCTTCTTGGCTTGCTCATTTTTACAAG
>JAURBD010000153.1 GCA_030829155.1 Flavobacteriaceae bacterium | reverse complement strand
TAATGAAGCCGTTCATGTTTATATTCAATCAGGTTTATCTTTTTGGAATTCAAATTATAACTTGGATAAAGCCAAATGTAGAATTTTTGAAATGGGATTTGGCACTGGACTTAATACACTTTTGTCCCTAGAATTTGCTATGAAACAACATTTGAATATTGAATATGAAACCATAGAGCCCTTTCCTTTAGACTATCAAGAAATTAAAGCTTTAAATTTCAAACCTTTTTTTAAGCAAAATAACTCAGAGTATTTATTTAAGAAGTTGCATTTATCTTCCTGGGAAAAAATTTCTCTAATTAATAAACACTTTAATATTCTAAAAATGAAAACAACACTTGCTAGTTTCAATCCAGATACAACTTATGATTTAATATACTACGATGCTTTTGGTTTTCGGGTTCAACCAGAGATGTGGTCTGAGAAAGCCTTAAGGCCTTTGATTGACTCTTTGGCCGATCGAGGTGTATTTGTTACCTATTCAGCAAAAGGGAGTGTACGTAGAATTCTGGAATCTTTTGGATTAAAGGTGTCTCGTATTCAAGGACCACCCGGAAAACGTGAAATGTTGAGAGCTGTTAGACTTTAATTATGGTATTTTTACAAAAAAAAGATGAAAATATTAATCAGTGGTGCAACTGGTTTAGTTGGTAAAGTTTTAGTGAAACAGGCATTGATCGAAGGACATCAAATACATTTTTTGACAACCCAAAAAGCCAAAATCAATTCGATCAAAGGAGCCAGGGGTTTTTATTGGAATCCCAATAAAAATGAAATTGATGTTTCTTGTTTTGATGGAATAGATACTTTGATTCATCTTGCTGGTGCAACCGTTTCTAAGTTTTGGACCAAAAAATACAAACAAGAAATTTTGAATAGCCGGCTTTTAACTACTCAATTACTTATAGATGGACTGAAGAAAACTAAACATCAAGTTCAAAATGTTGTTTCAGCTTCTGCTATCGGTATCTATCCATCTTCTTTGGATAAAATTCATAAGGAAAATGATGCTGCTTTTCCTAATTCATTTATGCAAAAAGTTGTTTTGGATTGGGAGCAAATTGTTGATGGTTTTTTGGAATATGATGTTAAGGTTTGTAAACTTCGAATAGGTTTAGTTTTAGCAAAAGATGGAGGGGTTTTAGCAACTCTAAAAATCCCAGCTAAATTGGGAGTAGGGGCTGCTTTTGGCAATGGAAAACAATGGCAATCATGGATACATATTGCTGATTTGACTAATTTATTTTTAAGAGCTGCATCCGATCAGTGGGAGGGTGTTTATAATGCTGTTGCTCCTGAGGTTGTTTCCCAAAATCAGTTTGTCAAACAAATAACTAAAACAATTAACCGTCCCTTTTTTATGCCTCCAATACCTGAGTTTTTACTGCAAATAATGGTTGGGGAAATGAGTTCTTTGGTCTTAAATAGTCATAATGTAAGTTCAAACAAAGCCCTTGAAAAGGAATTTAAATACCAATTTCCTACTTTACAAAAAGCGTGTGAAAATTTATTGTAATTATTTAGGGTGACATTTTGACAATAATAATCATTTGGCAGTACTTTTGCAACAAGCTTCAAAAACAATTAAATGAGTATTTCAGAGGAATCTAAAAAAAAGCCTAAAAAAGTAGTAACCAAAAAAACTGCATCTAAAAAAAGACCTTCCAAAGAAGCCAAAGAATTTGTTGCAGTCAAAGAAGCTTTAGAAATAGAGAAAGATAAATATTTACGATTGTTTGCTGAGTTCGAAAATTTTAAAAAACGAACTTCTAAAGAAAGAATCGAATTATTCAAAACAGCAGGTCAGGATGTTATGATAGCCTTGTTGCCAGTCGTTGACGATTTTGATCGAGCAATAAAAGAAGCAGATAAGTCCAAAAACTCCCCAGAATTTGAAGGATTTAGGTTGATCAGTAATAAGTTAGTTGAGAGTTTAAAGTCTAAAGGATTAGAACCTGTTTCTGTTGAGATAGGAGAAACTTTTGATTCTGAAGTTCATGAAGCAATAACACAAATCCCTAGTGGAGATGACCAGAAAGGAAAAATAATTGATGTAATTGAAAAAGGTTATAAATTAGGAGATAAGATTTTGCGATACCCCAAAGTAGTTGTAGGCCAGTAAATTAGATATCACTTGAAGTGATCTAAAATAAAATATATGAAACAAGATTATTATGATATTTTGGGAGTATCCAAAGGTGCATCAGACTCTGAGATAAAAAAAGCATATCGTAAAAAAGCAATCGAATTCCATCC
>JAURBD010000061.1 GCA_030829155.1 Flavobacteriaceae bacterium | reverse complement strand
TGCTAAAATTGGAGCAGATGTGATGACTGGACCTCTAAGTTCTATCAAAGGATTAATGAAACACCCACTTACAGACAGTGGATTGGCTCAGTTTTTAGCCGATCATCAAAAGGGAAATTAAGTATTGTATATAGCCCACATGGGTTGAGCTGCGATCGTTTTGGGATATATTGGGCAATTTTTTTTATGGGCCCCTTCTATATACCCATTACTAATCAAAAATTCTTTGGTGATTTCTTTTCCTGTAAATTTAAAATTTTTTTTAAAAAGCTTCACCCATTCTTTTTCGGATAAGGGGTGGTTTTGATCCAACCAATTTTCAAAAGACCCATTTTTTTTTTGAAAAATAAGGACTTGTTTTGCATTGTAAACGATTGCTTCAATTTTGGCTCTCATTCTGATTATTCCGGGGTTTCTTAATAAGGATTCGATGTCTTTTTCTGTAAAAGTTGCAATTTTTGAAATATCAAAATCCACATAAGCATTTCTGATAGATTCTTTTTTGTTTATAATAGTATTCCATGACAAACCGGCTTGATTAATTTCAAGAATTAGTCTGCCAAAGAAAGCATTGTCAGATTCTGCCTTAAAGCCATATTCTGTATCGTGATATGTTTTGTGTAATTTGGATAAAACTCCAGTTTTTACAGCAGTACAATAGGATTTTTTTGATTCCATTAAGGGCTGTTTACTTCTAGAATGGTATTAAAATTTGGGGAATAAAAATTGCCAAACCCTTCGAGTATATTCCCTTTTTCATCAACTACAATTCCTTTATTTAGTAATGTTAACACCCATTTCTTACTTGCATTTTCGAAATCAACAAAGGCATACTGATTCCTAGTGTCAATCTCCATTACTTTTTGATAATCTTGAACGAGTTTATTGTAAGGTTGAATACAAACACCTACATAACGATATTTTGGGAACTCCTTTTTGAATGCCTTTACTCGCTCCTGTGTTTTTTTGTAGTGATTCATTTGAGTTTGAGACCAAAAGTAAATCACAGTTCGTTTTCCTGTTAGAATTGCGCTACTTGATTCCCTTTTGAATTGACTGTCTTCAAGCATAATCTCGGGGAGAGGTTTTTTCACTTGCATTTTTTGTAAAGCTGTTTGAAGGTTCATTATTTCTGCCACATATTCTGGTGAAGTATTCATTGCTATGAAATACTTTAAAAATCTTGAATGTTCTTTGAAATTTTTGAAATTGATGAGTTCTTCATATGCAACAGACCGAGCTAAATTATTTCTTAAATCATCAGTTTCTACTAACTCACGAATCAATTCTAAGCGTCGGATATTAAAATCTGTTTGATCTTTTGCTTGAAAAAAAATTTCATCCTCTAAAAGTGCTTTTTGATTAAGAAAATTCAGCATATATGTGATATAGGGCTCAAAGTATGCCAGTTCCCTTTCGCCATAATTTAAGGCTTTTCTATAGTTAAAATAAGTACTATCCTGTTCATTTATTTTTTTTCGCCCTCTAATCAATGCATAGCGTTCTTTTCGGTTAGCATAAGGATATATATATGAAGCTTGAGAAATTATCTTGGCTTTTGGGGTTAATTTATTTAAGGAATCAAACTGAATCCATTTTTCTTTTTTTTGCTCAAAAAGTGAGTCAATTACATTTTCAAACACTTTGCTGTTCTGCCCATACTGACTTGCTAAAAATCTCGTTTCTTTTTGAAGTGATAAATAAATCTCCATTAAAAAATTATTTTTAGCAGAACCACGACCAGAAAAAACAAGAGAAGAATTAAAGTCAGAGGTATTAGTTCGAAACCAAATACTATCTCCTTTTTCAAGCAATAAATTTTGACTCTCAGGCAGGTGTTCAAATTTAAAAACTCCATAGCTTAAGGAATCATAATTTCTTTGAAATCGATTCTTTTCATCAAGAACAATAGAGTCAATAAGCTTATTATTTTTGAAAAGGGATACGGTTTTTGAGGAAGGATTTATAATTTGACCTCCCAAAAAAGCACCATCATTATCTGGTTCCGAAATACAAGAACAAAAACAAATCAATAAAAACATGCAGAACCCCTTTATTATTTGAGTCATTCCAATTTATTTAAACCACTAAATGTTTCTAGAATTAAAACTACAAGTTAAAAAAAATATTGATTAAGCTATCAATTTGCTTACTTTTGCGCTATTAAAAAATTTAACTATGTTATCTGTTTCTAATCTCTCTGTTCAATTTGGTAAACGTGTACTCTTTGACGATGTAAATATTACATTTTCGGGAACAAACTGCTACGGAATTATTGGAGCTAATGGTGCTGGAAAATCAACATTTCTGAAAATTTTATCAGGAAAGCAAGAATCAAATTCAGGAAGTGTTTTTTTAGAACCCGGAAAACGATTGTCAGTTTTGGAACAAAATCATAATGCTTTTAACCAATACACGGTTTTAGATACTATTTTAAGAGGTAATCAAGAACTTTATAAAGTGAAATCCGAGATGGATTGGATTTATGCAAAGGAAAACTTTTCTGATGCTGACGGTGAAAGGGTTGGTGAGTTACAAGTTGTTTTTGAAGAGATGGATGGCTGGAATGCAGAGAGTGAAGCTGCAACTTTACTTTCACACTTAGAAATTGAGCCTTCACTTCATTACAATAAAATGATTGATATAGATGGGACTCAAAAAGTAAGGGTTTTATTAGCTCAAGCTCTTTTTGGAAATCCTGACGTATTGATTATGGATGAACCTACTAACGATTTAGACTATGAAACAATTGCTTGGTTAGAACAATTTCTTGCAAATTATGAACACACCGTAATTGTTGTTTCACACGACCGTCATTTTTTAGACGCAGTTTGTACTCATATCTCTGATATTGATTTTGGGAAAATCCAACATTTCTCTGGGAACTATACTTTTTGGTATGAATCAAGTCAGTTGGCAGCTCGCCAAAGAGCACAACAAAACAAAAAAGGTGAAGAAAAGAAAAAAGAATTACAAGAATTCATCGCTAGATTCTCTGCTAATGTTGCAAAATCTAAACAAGCAACTTCTCGTAAGAAGATGATTGAAAAATTAAACATAGAAGAGATCAAACCTTCTTCTAGAAGATATCCAGCGATTATTTTTGAACAAGATCGAGCAGCAGGAGATCAGATCTTAAATATTGAAAATCTTTCCTATTCATTAGAAGGCGAAACCTTGTTTAGTAATATTAACATAAATCTTGGAAGAGGGGATAAGGTGGTGGTTTATTCTAAAGATTCAAGAGCTATTACTGCTTTTTATGAAATTTTAAATAACTCAAAAAAAGCTGATACAGGTTCATTTCAATGGGGGGTAACTACAGGGCAGTCTTATTTGCCTCTGGATCACGATTCTTATTTTGAAAATGGGGAATTAAATTTAGTGGATTGGCTTCGACAATTTGCACTTACCGAGGAAGAAAGAGAAGAAGTTTACATTCGCGGTTTTCTGGGTAAAATGATTTTTAGTGGTGAAGAGGCTCTCAAGAAATCAAACGTATTATCTGGAGGTGAAAAAGTTCGCTGTATGCTGTCAAAAATGATGATGAGTCGTTCCAATGTTATTATGATGGATGAACCAACAAACCACTTAGATTTAGAGTCCATTACAGCATTGAATAATGCCTTGACTAACTTTAAAGGAACACTCTTGTTAACAACACACGATCATGCTTTTGCTCAAACAGTAGGAAACCGCATAATTGAGCTTACTCCAAAAGGTGTAATCGATCGCTTTTTAACATTTGATGAGTACATGACTGACGCCAAGTTAAAGGAACAACGGATCTCTATGTACACTTCGTAAATATATAAAGCCTTTCCTTTACTAGGCAAACACAATGTAAATTGTCACTACGATGATGGCAATTAAAAGACCCATAGGTTTTACTAATTTCCATGGAGTAATATCCACCTGCTTGGTGTACTCCAATTCAAAGTCTTCTGTTCTTGGTCTAAAGTAACCTATTGCTAACATCAACAGCACATTAAAAGAAAATAAAATAGCCATTACATGTAAATAGTGCGGATAAGTACCTCCTGCAGCTTCAACCTCTCCTTTGAGATAAAATTGACTAAAGCAATACAAAATCACACCAGATAACATTCCAATTTTTGCAGCTAAGGCAGGAACTCTTTTTGTAAGATATCCAACGATTATTATGGTTAAAATCGGGATACTATAACAACCATTAATTTCTTGTAAATAACCAAAGAGACCATCTGGTGCATTGGCAATTGTTGGAGCTATCAACATAGAAAACAATGCCAATCCAATACCAAAAGTTTTTCCTGCTTTTACAACCTGAGATTCAGTAGCATCTTTTTTGAAATATTGTTTGTAAATGTCCAACCCAAATAAAGTAACAGAACTGTTCAAAGCAGAGTTGAAAGAACTTAAAATAGCACCAAAAAGAACAGCAGCAAAGAATCCAACTAAAGAAGCGGGTAATACTCTAGAAACGAGTAATCCATAGGACTGATCTTGTTTGGTTACATCCAACTCGTTCCCAAAAATATGAAATGCAATGATCCCAGGTAAAACAACGATAATAGGACCGAGGATTTTTATGAATCCAGCATAGATTAATCCTTTTTGACCTTCCACTAAATTTTTAGCAGCAAGAGCACGCTGAATAATCGCTTGATTCGTTCCCCAATAAAATAATTGTACCAGCATCATCCCAGTAAAGAGAGTTGAAAATGGAATTGAAGAATCTGGTCCACCTATTACATTAAGTTTTTCTGGATTTGAAGCTGCTAATGCTTCAATCCCTTGTAAAACACTACCATCACCGATGTAAATTAATCCAAATATGGGTACCAAGGTACCTCCAATCAAAAGACCCACAGCATTTACTGTATCCGATACAGCAACAGCTTTCAATCCACCAAAAATTGCATAAATTGATCCAACAATTCCTATGGACCATACAGATATTTTTAATGCAGCACTTTCAGAAACTCCCAAAACTGTTGGTACATCAAACATACCGTTCAAGGCGAGTGCCCCAGAATACAAAACAATTGGTAAAAGGACAACCATGTAACCACTCAAGAATAGACCTGAGGTGATGGTTTTGGTCATGGTATCGTATCTATTTTCTAAAAATTGAGGTACCGTTGCAATTCCTCCTTTGAGGTAGCGAGGAAGCAATACAATTGCGGTTACCACCATAGTCAAAGCTGCTAAAGTTTCCCATGCCATTACCAAAATTCCTTCTTTGTAAGCTGAACCATTAAGTCCAACTAACTGCTCAGTGGATAAATTTGTTAGTAGTAAAGATCCAGCGATTACAACTCCTGTCAGACTTCTGCCACCCAAAAAATAACCGTCAGAAGAATTTTCATCAGTGTTACGTGTTGCTAAATATGCTATTACACCTACTAGGGCTGTAAAGGCAAGAAATGTAAAAAATTGCATAATTAATTTAGTTTGTTTGAAAAGGAAATATAGCGAAAGTATTTCTAATAAATGAAATAGAAATCGATAATATTAAAGAATTATTTTAGGCTTTCAACTATTCGAAATGCAACATCCAATTCATCTTTATGAACAAAAACTTCTTGTAGACCTGGTGCAACAATTCCAAAGCCTGCTAATCGAGCGGATTCTGAGTCATCTTTAATAATTGGAGCTATTCCCTGTTTTTTTAATTCATTTCTCAGGGCGAGAATTTCAATGGCATTCCCAGTAAAAATTTTGATAAATTTCTCAGGATCTTTCATTAAAATAATATTTAAGATTTATTGTATTTGCTGTTCCAAATAGCAGGATTGAAATTTTTCCCAAGTGCAAAACCGTAAAAAATAACAACAGAAGCGATTGCTTTGAACATAAAAAAATAAATCATCCAATAAACACTCCAGTCATTTGATTTTGAAAACAATTGTATTGGGGTTAATGAGGTAGCAAAACAACTCAATAAGAGAATCAGCACAAATAAGTTTGAAATGGACTTGAAAGGCCACATCATTAGCTTTCTGAATGGGTGAAGGTCTTTTCCCCATTTGTGTATCAAGTAATAATATCCATTTCCAATGGGAGCAAAAAGTAGGGGATCGTCATAATCTTTTAATTTAAATAACTTAGAAGGAGCCATTATTTTGTAATCTCCCAATCGGGTGTTGTGCAATGCATTAAGCCTGTTTATTTCATCAAAAGCAGCTTGAGGTATTTTGCTTTTAAAGTAACGTGAATCCAAAAAACGAAGTCGATAATCAATACATGTTTTTTTGATATCTTCAATATGAAAAATACGATCGCACTCTAAATCATCAATGTTAAACTGATTCAATTCATTTTGCGAAAGATCATTTTTTGAAAAGAGTTCGTTTAAATCTTTGGAACGTATTTGCTTTAATTGTTCTTCAATATTTGTGTTTGAAAATATCTTTAAATCCATACTATTGAGCTTAATTTCTGTAAAATTAAAAATAAAAATTCAAAAACCTTTAAGGCTTTCAAATTAAAATCAATTAACTTTTAGCTATCTTAAAACAGCACCAAAATTCTGTTCAAATTCTTTTTGAAGCTTCTGCATTATTCGATCAATGTTTTTATCGGTTAAAGTTTTGTTTGGATCTCCAAAATAAAAACTCAACCCATAGGATTTTTTACCTTCTGGAAGATTTTTGCCTTCATAAACATCAAAAAGGGAAACACTTTTTAGAAGCTTGCGATCGGTTTTAAATGCAGCTGTCTCTAATTCATCAAAATTCACATCACGGTCAATGAGTAACGCAAAATCTCTTCTTGAAGTTGGAAATTTTGAAATTTCTTCAATTTTAATTTCTTTTTTAAAAGCGTATTTGTAGATCAGATCCCAATCAAAGTCAGCATAAATAATTTCGGCATCTAAAGAAAAATATTTGGTTATTTCTTTTTTTACAACACCAAAATCAACAAGGGAATTATTGTTTAAACTCAGAGAAAGACCTTCTGAAAAAAGATCTATTGTTGTTTTATTTTCTTTAAAAGAACAAATTCCAAGACGTTCTAAAATACTATTAACAGTAGCCTTCATGTCAAAAAAATTGATTTTTGAAATTGGACTGTTCCACATTTCGGAATATTTATTCCCAGTCAAACAAACCCCTAATTTTTTTGACTCTTTGTAGGAATCTGCTTGTGAACTGTATGTTTTTCCGAATTCAAAAATCTTTAGATCCTTCTGTTGACGATTGCTGTTGAATTGAACAACTTCTAACATAGAAAACAGTAAACTGGATCGTAATTGAGATAAATCTTGACCCAGTGGATTGAGTAAACTAACTTTGGAAACAGACTCCAGTTGCTTACTTAAGTTGGTGTATGAGGGATTTGTTAACGAATTATTCATTACTTCAGAAAAACCTTGCCCAACGAGAGATTGAGCAACAATTTGCTCAGTTTTATGTGGTGTTTTTAGATCGAAATCTGGAAATACAGTTCGAAGAGTATCGGAAGATTCGATATTGTTGTAACCGTAAACCCTTAATATTTCTTCAATAACATCAGCTTCACGAGTAACATCAACTCGATAGCGAGGAACGGTCATAACAAATCCGTCATCTGTTGCACTATTGATTTCAATTTCAAGTGAATTTAAAATTTTCAAAAGAGTGTCTTTTGGAATTTTTTTACCGATCACACGAGTAATCTTATCAAATTTTAAAAATAAATTTACTTTGTCGGGAAGGGGTTGAGCCTGTTCTTGAATTTCACTGCTAATTTTTCCTCCAGCAATATTTTGAATCAATACTGCTGCAGTTTTTAGAGCAAAAACCCCTATCTCTGGATCAATTCCTCTTTCAAATCGAAAAGAAGCATCTGTATTTAAACCGTGACGTTTGGCCGATTTGCGAACACTTACTGGATCAAAATAGGCACTTTCAAGAAATATGGAGGTAGTTTTTTCGGATACGCCAGAGTCTAAACCTCCAAAAACACCAGCAATACAAAGTGGGTTTTCATCATCACAAATCATCAAGTCATCTTCATGAAGGCTCCGCTCTACACCGTCAAGGGTCGTAAATTTAGTTCCTGATGATAGCGTTTTTACATGTATTTTACCTTTTATCTTAGAAGCATCAAACGCATGAAGGGGCTGACCTAAATCGTGTAAAATGTAATTTGTAGCATCTACGATATTATTTTTTGGGGTTATCCCAATTGCATTCAATCGGTTTTGAAGCCAACTAGGGGAGGGCTTCACTTCAACATCAGTTAGAGTAATGCCGTAATATTGAGGGCATCGTTCTTTGTCATCAACATTAACGTCAACAGTAAAACTTGTATCAGCTATTTTAAAATTATTGGTGTTCGATGATTTCCATTCAGAGGACACATCAATTTGATTACATCCAGCCTTTAGATCACGCGCAACTCCCATATGGCTCATTGCATCAGATCGGTTAGGGGTAAGTCCAATTTCTATTACGGTATCCGATTCAATTTCAAATACTTCAGAACAGGGTGTTCCAGGAATTAAAGTATCACTCAAAACCATAATTCCCTCATGTGAAGTACCAAGACCCAACTCATCTTCAGCACAGATCATTCCATGACTGGCTTCACCTCTAATTTTACTTTTCTTAATTTCAAAAAAATTTCCCTCAGCATCATACAATTTGGTTCCTACTGTAGCTACAGGTACTTTCTGACCAGCAGCAACATTGGGAGCACCACAAACAATTTGGACGATTTCATCCTCTCCAAGATTGACTTGAGTTATCCGCAAGCGATCTGCATTGGGATGTGGTTTACTTGAAATTACTTCTCCTACAAGCACACCTTTTAAACCTCCTTTAATTGATTCAAATGAAGCGGTTCCCTCTACCTCAAGCCCCAACTCAGTAAGTAATTCTAGTTGTTTATCAAGGGGTAAATCAATTTTGAGGTGTTGTTGTATCCAGTTATGGGAAATTTTCATGTGTTAATTGTTTTATTAAAGATCAATACTCTACTCAAACTTGATCACATTGAATGTTTTGGTTTGTCATTTAAGTGCATCAATAAACCACAAAGATAAGCATCTGTATCCTAAAATAAAGTACTAACTTATGTAATTCCAAATGTTTTTATGAGTTGTAATCTTTGAATAGGTGGTTCTAACTTTTTGGTGTTTAATATCAGAAAGTTCAGGATCTTCTGAAATAATTTTTTTTGCATAAATCCGAGCGGTTTTCAGAAGTTCCTGATCCCGTAATAGGTCAGCAATTTTAAGTTGAAGAATCCCACTTTGTTGTGTTCCCGTCAAGTCACCAGGACCACGTAAGCGCAAGTCAACTTCCGCAATTTCAAAACCATCGTTGGTTTGAACCATTGTTTTTAATCGAGTATTAGCCTCTTTTGATTTTTTATGGCTACTCATTAAAATGCAATAGCTTTGATCATTTCCTCTACCAACACGACCACGAAGCTGATGTAATTGAGACAAGCCAAAACGTT
>JAURBD010000042.1 GCA_030829155.1 Flavobacteriaceae bacterium | reverse complement strand
TCATCAAGTTACAGATGAGCCTCAAACTCTTGATATGGAAGTGATTGCTGAAACCATTCGAGCAATTGCTTTGGGTACCCAATCCATAATTAGTGGAAAAGACACTCCAACTCGTATAGTTCTCAAAAAAGGTGAGGGAAGAGTAAATTAAGTTTTTCCATTAAAGTAGATTGTCTGATGCAACAAGAACACAAAAAATACATTGTTTAGGATTCGAGTTGGATTGAGAAATTCTTCTAAAATCCAAAATGTTTTTATATTTTTGTACAAAATTAAAGAGCTTTAAGATGTTTAGCAGCAAACAGTTTTGTAAAAATACATTCGCTTTGGTGCTTTTGGGGGCTTTTTTGTTGCCTACTGCTGTACAATTTGCCTCTGCCTTTGAGTCACACAATCACTTTATTTGTAACGAACAGCAAATTCACGTTCATCAATCTGTTATTGAGTGTGAAACATGCACTTTTAATTATTCTCCTTACCATTTTAGTTTTGTTATTTTCACGAATTCGGAAGTTGTTTTAACTCCAGAAGCCACAAAAGTAAGCTTTGCTTCACTGTTGTTTCATTCGTTCACTATCACCAACACTAAACTTCGTGGGCCACCTGTATTAGCATAAATAAACGACTGTTTTTTATGTTAATTCAATCAATCCATGCGTATTAATGTCCTAGGATTGCTGCTTTTGAGCAGCTTCCAAGCTTTGTCACAAAACTGTGACTTTACTCTTTCCGGAATCCTTACAGATCTTCACGACGATTCTGTACTTGAGGGTGCAACACTAATTGTTGCTGGTTCTGAACTCACTTTTGTAACTGATTTTGAAGGAAAATTTAAGATTTCAAATTTATGCAATGAGACCTATTCCATTCAGGTGTCTCATCCCTTTTGTTTGACCAAAGGTTTTCGAGTTAGAATATCGGGAGACACATTCAAGTCTTTTAAATTGGAACATCACTTGGAGGAACTCAATGAGATAACCGTTGACGGAAAAATTAAGAGTAAAGAATCCAAAACACTTCAGGAGAATACTATTTTGAAAGAGGAATTAGAACGTTTTAGCAGTGGAACATTGGGAGATGCTCTCAACAGTTTGAGTGGTGTTTCGTCATTGAATACAGGAAATACAATTGTAAAGCCAATTATTAATGGACTTCATAGCAGTCGTGTTGCTATAATTAACAATGGTGTTCGCATGGAAGATCAAGAATGGGGAGCCGAACATGCTCCAAATATTGATGTGAACGCAATCAACAGACTAACTCTGATTAAAGGAGCTGGAGCACTTCAATATAGCGGAGATGCAATGGGAGGTGTTGTTGTTGTTGAGAGTGCCAAAATCCCTTTTAAAGATAGTCTTTATGGAAAAACACTATTTGCTTCAAATTCAAATGGAAGGGGATCCTTAATTACTTCAAAACTAACCAAGAGTTATGCAAGCGGATGGTATGCAAGTTTACAGGGTACATTCAAAAGGTTTGGTGATTCTGAGACACCCGACTACTTTTTGAGTAATACAGGAGTAAATCAACAAAATATTTCTGTAAATGTTGGTCTAAATCGATTTGATTATGGAATGAATTTTTATTATTCATTATTTAAAAATGAGATAGGTATTTTAAGGGCATCTCACCTAGGAAGTGCACAAGATTTATATCGAGCAATCAAAAGTGACATTCCTTTAAGGATTGATGATTTTACTTATGACCTATCGGCACCCAAACAAGATGTTGGTCACCAATTAGCAAGAATGATAGCTTACAAAAGGTTTGGCTTTGGAAAGTTAAGCTTTCAGTATGATTATCAGCGAAATGAACGATTGGAATTTGATATCAGACGGGGTTCAGATCGAGGGAAAGCATCTTTAGACTTGCAATTAGACACCCATACAGTATTACTTGATTTAGACACTAATTTGAGTGATAACGTTGATTTAAAAACAGGTTTAATGGGAAGCTATCAAAATAACTATGCACCCAATACTGGGGTTCGTCGATTGATTCCTGATTATAAAAAATATGATTTTGGAATTTATGCTGTTTCGGATTATCAGCTGGATAGCAATTGGCTTTTTGAAGTAGGAGCGCGTTTTGACTTTACCTATATGGATGTTTATAAATTCTATCGTACCTCTTTTTGGGAGTTGAGAAATTATAATGAAAACTTTTCTAATTTAATAGTCGAAGAATTGGTTAATCAGGTTTTGGCTCGACCTCAATTAAATTACTACAACGGCTCAACCACATTGGGAGCAACCTATGATTTTGTTGAGGATTACAAGTTGTTTCTGAATTATACAATTGCCTCAAGAACCCCTAATCCATCTGAGCTTTTCAGTGAAGGTTTACATCACTCTGCTGCTCGAATTGAATATGGTAATCTGGAGTTTAATTCAGAAGTTGGTCATAAATTATCCTTAACACTTGAGCGAATTAATGAAAAGTTTAGCTTTTCGTTAAATCCGTTTATAAACACGGTTTCAGATTTTATTATTATTGAACCTGTCGGAATCAATAATTCAATTCGAGGAACTTTTCCTGTTTGGGAATACAGACAAACCAATGTCCAGCTTTTGGGAATGGATTTCAATGCCTCCTATGTTTTTTCGGAAGAACTTCGTTTTAATCATCTGTCATCAATGGTTAAAGGATATGATCGTTTGCAAGATGAGCCCTTGATAAATATACCAGCTGTAAATACTAAAAATGAGCTTGTTTATTTTAATCCCAAAATCAAGAATTTACGATTAGCGTTACAAAGCGAATATGTATTTCGTCAAAATGAATACCCCGACACTAATTTTGAAATATACATCCCACAGACCGAAACCAGAGAACTAGTTGATGTAAGTTCACCTCCTAATGCATATCACTTATTAAACTTTAATTCAAGTATTGATTTTGATTTCTCAGAAAAATCATCATTGAGCTTGGGTTTCGGAATTACAAATCTGTTCAATACATCCTACAGAAATTACCTAAATCGCTTACGTTTTTATGCCAACGATTTAGGTAGAAATTTATTACTAAACATCAAATTCAATTATTAATTTTAAAATCACAAAAAAATGAGAAAATTAAATTTTTTAGCAACAGTTCTTTTTACAACCCTATTATTTGTATCATGTTCAAAAGACGATGATTCCACTCCAGAACCTGTAAATGAAGAGGAGGTTATTACTACGCTAACAGCTACTCTTGTGCCTGCAGGTCAGGGAACAACCATTACGCTTAAGTCACAAGATTTGGACGGTGATGGTCCTAATACACCAGTAATAACGGTTTCTGGAAACTTGTCAGCTGGAGTTATTTATAATGGTACTATTGAGCTTCTTAACGAAATGGAAAGTCCAGCAGAAGACATAACTGAAGAAGTAGAAGAAGAAGATTTGGATCATCAGTTTTTTTATACCATCGGTGGTGGACTAGATGTTACAACTTCTTATGAAAACAATGATTCAGAGGGAAATCCATTAGGAACAGAATTCACTCTAGTTGCTGGAGCAGCAAGTTCAGGAGCTTTAACATTTACCTTACGTCACGAACCTACAAAACCAAATACTGGTCTTGATGACGCAGGAGGTGAAACAGACATTGCAGTTACATTTAATTTAACTGTAGAATAAATTAAAGTAATTACATTTTTTGCTTTTGATGTAACACCCTTCACAGATTCTGTGAAGGGTGTTTTCATTATAAAACTTAAGTTATTGTTCCAATAAATTAAATTTTTTAATCATTCATAAGGGATATTTTCTCCCAAAAGCTGACGACAACATTGAAGTGATTAAATCCAAAACAAAAAAAGGATTGATTTTGTTTCGGTTTTTAGTCAATTCTAATAATGATGTTAAAAAAATTAAGCACATTCAAAAAAGTATTCAGATCAAGCAATTTGAGTAATTTTTTTTATCAAAAAGGCGATAAATTCTATTTTTCAGAGATTCCAACTTTTTTATATCAAAAATCTTATCAATTTGATTATCTAAGGTTATATCATTAACACTTTCAGTTTTAACAGCACTTAATTTTTATTGTTTATTTTAGTATGAAATTAAAGTTATATTGAAATATGAAACGAAAAGAATTCATTCAAAAAACCGCTCTGCTGAGTGCAGGATTTTCAATAGGGTTACCTAATTTTTCTTTCTCAAAAAAAAAACATTTCAAAATGGGTTTACAGCTCTTCAGTGTCCGAGATGCAATGAAATTCGCTCCCTTAGACACTTTGAAGAAACTCAAAACTATTGGCTATCAAGATTTTGAGATTTATGGATTTCAGGCCGATACAGAAACCATTTACGGATATAAAAGCATTGAATTTAAAAGAATTTTAGATGATTTAGGTCTTTCAACAACTAGTGGTCATTATAGTTTTCCAGACTATTTTAATGCATCTGCGGATCAATTAAACCGATATGTGGATCAATGTATTCAAACGGCAATAAATTTAAATTCATCCTACATTACTTGGCCCTTCATAAAACCTGAAAACTGCAATCCCGAGGGATTTAAACATTTATCAGAGAAACTTAATGTTATCGGAGAACAAGCAACAAAAGCAGGAATAGGTTTTGCTTATCACAATCACGGATATGAATTCGAGGATTGGGGCGGAACTTCTGGGCATCAAATTTTAATGCAACTCACAGATCCAAAATTTGTAAAATTACAAATGGATATGTACTGGTTGGTTCATTCAGGAAAAACTCCAAAAGATATGGTTGCTCAGAATCCTGGGAGATATGTAATGTGGCATATTAAGGATATGGATAAAGTTACTCGCGATTACACCGAGCTGGGAAACGGTTCTATAGACTATACCATAATGCTACCCGATCCAAAAACCTCTGGTTTGGAATACTTGTACATCGAGCAGGGTGGTAATTTTGCTGAATCATCGATGCAAAGTGCTGCTGACAGTGCACTTTATTTTAAGCAAAATTTAGAAGGCCTTTTGTAGTATCTTACAATTTCATTATTGTATTCTTAGCTGGACTTCCTCCCCTGATATTGATGGCATTGGTGTACTTTCTAAACCAAGTTGTTTGGCGTTTGGCGTAGCGACGGGTATTTTTTTTAATTTCATCTGCTACTTTTTCATGAGCAATTGTTCCATCAAAAAAGTTAAACCATTCTTTATATCCAACGGTTTGGAGTGCATTAATTTCTTTGAATGGATAAAGCTTTTTAGCTTCTTGCTCCATACCTTGAGCAATCATTTTATCTACTCTAAGGTTGATGCGTTCATAAAGTGTTGCTCTTTCCCATTGAATTACCAGTTTTTGTGTTGTGAAAAAATTAGGCGCTTTTTTGTTTCCCAAGAAAGAAGAGTAGGGTTTTCCACTAGATAAACTAATCTCAAGTGCACGAATCAAACGACGAGGATTTTCAAGATCAATCTTTTTGTAATGGTTTGAGTCGTGTTTTTTCAAAAGCTTTTGGAGTGCAGTAATACCGCCTACCTCAAATTGTTTTTGAAGTTCCTTTCTGAGTGAAGAATTAACTTTTGGAAAATGATCTAAACCATCAATAAGTGCATCAGCGTATAAGCCAGATCCACCAACTAAAACAACCTTATCTTTTGTTTGAAATAAATTTTTTAGTAAATCTAAAGCCTCTTTTTGATAATCCCCAACCGAATAAGGGTTTTGAATGCTTTTTTGTTGAATAAAATGATGTTTGACATCAGCTAATTCCTGGGAAGAAGGGACGGCAGTTCCGATTGCCATTTCTTTATAAAACTGCCGAGAATCACAAGAGATGATTTCGGTTTTAAAATGTTTTGCCAATTTAATAGCCAAGGAAGTTTTTCCAGAGGCTGTAGGACCCGCTACATAGATTAGACGTTTAGAATTCATCGTTTAATAGGCTGCCGCAATGATGACAATATATTGCACCATCTTTATGTTGTTCTGTATTGCATTGAAGACATACTTGGGTGTTGGTGTCCACTTCTTTAGTTTGGATGCTCATTTCAGCCGATACAATTCCAGTAGGGACAGCTATTATTCCATAACCCATGATCATAATTATGGATGCCAAAAGTTGCCCTAGCGGGGTTTGAGGAGCTATATCCCCATAACCCACAGTGGTCATTGTAACAATCGCCCAATAAATACTCCTAGGGATACTTGTAAAGCCATTGGGTTCTCCTTCAATCAAATACATGATGGTTCCAAATATGATACAAAGAATGAATACTGCAAAAAGAAAAACTGCAATTTTGGCTCGACTCGCATGCAAAGCTTTAACAAGAAAATTAGATTCTCCAATAAAGCGGGTAACTTTTAAAATTCTAAAAACACGAAGTAGTCTTAGAGCTCTGAGAGCTATTAAAGACTCAGTACCGACAAGAAAGAGTGAGATGTATTTGGGTAGGGTAGATAAAAGATCAATTATTCCATAAAAGCTGAATACATAGCTAAAAGGTTTTTTAATCGCTATTAGGCGTACAATATACTCTAGGGTAAACAATCCAGTAATTAGCCATTCAAGTATATTGAATTCAGTTGCATACCCGTTATGAATTGAGGTTACACTTTCGAGCATAACTAGGATTACACTCAAAAGAATTAAGATTAGTAAAATTAGATCGAAACGTTTTCCTGCTAATGTATCAGCTTCATAAACAATTTCATGAAGACGATGTTTCCAGTAGGGTATTTTCTTGTTTGACATCTTGAAGGGTAAAGTTAAGAAATTTTAACAGGGATCTAAATCTATGATTTTTTTATACTGTTTTTTACCAATAAAACTTCGAATGAGAGCTTGGGAATCTCTGTTATTTTTTATTGGAATCAATCGTTTTTCAATTGCATCAATTGTCTTTATTTGATGGTTTAGGCTATAATACCCATAGCCCTGAAAAACAGTTTTTTTTATAAAAATAAAACTTTGTTCACCTTTTCTTTTTCCTTTACCAATAATCAGCATGTTACTGTGAGGATACCTCAATTTATTTTCAATTTCTAGAATACGCTGATTATAAACTTTAGGAGATTCGTCACCAATACAAGCTCCATTACATTTTTTTATTCCATGACCAAAACATGCTTTTTCAGAATTTCCCAGAGAAGTTTTACTTTCGCATAGATTAAATTCTTCCAACCAAGTTCGTAATTTTCTATTTGCTTTTCTTTTATTTTTGAATACCTCTAAGTACTGTTTTTCATGGATTACTCGCTCTACTACTAAATTATGATAAGGACTTGAACGGTTGATTCGAATTCCCATTTCAAAAAGATGGTATTTCATTAAATGGTTTAGTTCGGGTTTATTTTTTTTTATTTCATGCTGTTCTTTTAGAAGAGCAATACATTCATTTCCAGAGAGTTCAAAAAAAACACGAGCTAATTTCTTTTGAATTTTTTGCGCTTTTACGGTTTCTCCAGTTAAATGATTTAAAACCCTTTTCTTAATGTTTTTACTTTTACCTATATAAATAATTCTACCCTCTTGATCATGAATATAATACACCCCAATTTCCGAGGGCAATTCTTCAATAATTTTTAGAAATTTTGGAGCTACTTTATTATTATTCAGCTCTTTAACATAAGTGCTGATTATTTCTTTTCCAGAATCTTTTTCGAGTAATATCTTAAAGAGTTCAAGGGTAGCCAAGGCATCACCATGGGCTCGATGACGATCAGTAATAGGAATCCCAAGAGAACGAACTAGTTTTCCGAGTTTATAAGACTCTGCTTCTGGTAAAAGTTTTTGAGCGAGTGCTACTGTACACAAAGATTTACTTTCAAAAGAATATCCAAGTCTTCTAAATTCGGTTTGTAAAATACGATAGTCAAACTCGGCGTTATGGGCAACAATAACACAACCTTCCGTAATTTCAACTATGCGTTTAGCTAGTTCAAAAAACTTAGGAGCATTAACAAGCATTTTACTGTTGATTCCTGTTAAACGTTCGACAAAGGGTTGGATTTTTCGATTTGGATTTACTAAACTTGATACTTGATCGAGAATCTTTTGTCCATCGTATCGATATATTGCAATTTCGGTAATTCCCTCCTCATTATATTTACCACCCGTAGTTTCGATATCTACAATTGCGTACATCTGCTATTAATTTCTATGCCCAAAAATTTTACTTCCAACACGAATCATAGTACTTCCTTCTTTAATAGCTATGGAATAATCTCCACTCATTCCCATTGAAAGTTCTGTAACCTCTGTGAGTTGGGTTTGAATCCAATCAAAATTTTGTTTTAATGTTTTAAATTCTTTTCTGATTTGATTTTTATTTTCAGTAAAAGTAGCCATCCCCATCAATCCTTTGATTTTAATATTTGGCAGAGGATTTATTTTTAAATTATTAACAACTTCCTCTAATTCTCTTTGATTAAAGCCAAATTTAGTTTCTTCTTGAGCAATGTGCATTTGAAGTAAACAATTGATAATACGATTATTTTTAGCACCTTGTTTATTGATTTCTTTTAAAAGTTTATATCGATCAACTCCATGAATCAAGCTTACATAGGGTGCCATATATTTGACTTTATTAGTTTGTACATGTCCAATCATATGCCATTGAATATCTTTCGGAAGGGTTTCCCATTTTCGTGTCATTTCTTGAATTTTATTTTCTCCAAAAATTCGTTGACCGGCTTCATATGCTCGTTCTAGATCAGCATTTGGTTTTGTTTTTGAAACCGCAACCAAACGGACTTGTCTTGGGAGTTCTGCTCTTAATGATTGCAATTGTTCTTTAATCTTCATGCTATAAAAACTGATTTACTACAGTTGGCTTTTTTAAATCGATTTTATAATCATAAAATCCAACTCCAGATTTGATTCCCAAGTTTCCTGCCTGGACCATATTGACCAGTAGGGGACAGGGAGCGTATTTTTGAGCACCAAAACCATCATGCAACACATTTAAGATAGATAAGCATACATCTAATCCAATAAAGTCAGCAAGTTCAAGAGGTCCCATTGGATGTCCCATCCCTAATTTCATAATTTGATCAATTTCAGAAACACCGGCTACCCCTTGGAAAAGTGATTCGATTGCTTCATTAATCATTGGTAGTAAAATTCTATTGGCAACAAATCCAGGATAATCTTGGGATAATATGGGAGTTTTATTTAAAGTTTTTGAGACCGTCAAAATTTGATTTAAAGTATCATCATCCGTCTTGTATCCCTGAATTACTTCAATCAGTTTCATGATGGGAACAGGATTCATAAAATGCATTCCAATAACTTTTTCTGGACGTTTAGTAAAAGCCCCAAGTTTGGTAATGGAGATAGATGAAGTGTTTGAAGCTAAGATACAATCCGAAGGAGCAAATGAATCCATTTTCTTAAAAAGCTCTGCTTTGATTTTAATGTTTTCAGAAGCAGCTTCAACAACTAAATTAGTTTCTTTTAAAGAATTTTCAAGAACGGTTGAAGTTTGTATTCGATCTAATGTTTCACTTTTTTGTAACGTTGTTATAATTTTTTTAGCAATCTGACGGTCTAAATTTTTGCTGATTGTTGAAATAGCTTTTTTAAGTTGATTTTCAGATAAATCAACCAAGTTAACATTGAATTGGTTTAGGGCAAAGCAATGGGCTATTCCATTACCCATAGTACCACCTCCGATTACAGTAATATTCTTCATTGTGGATTATTTAAAACAATCAATTATTTGATGTGCTACTTTCAGTGCTTCAGTGGCGTGTTTTAAAGTAACAATAGGTTCAGTATTGTTTTGAATGGCTTGTGCAAAAGTATTCAGTTCCTCTAAAATCGCGTTTGATTCTTCTATTTTTGGAGGTTCAAAATAGATTTGTTTTTTCACACCTTCAGCATTCTGAAGAATCAAAGCAAATTCTTCTGGTTTTTTGGGAGCATCTTTCATTTTAACAACCTCAACTTGTTTGGTAAGAAAATCAATTGAAATGTAAGCTTCTTTCTGAAAAAATCGAGTTTTACGCATGTTTTTGAGCGAAATACGACTGGCTGTTAAATTGGCAACACATCCGTTTTCGAATTCAATTCGAGCATTTGCTATATCTGGTGTTTCACTAATTACAGAAACTCCCGAGCTACTCACATTTATAACAGGTGAATTCACAACACTAAGAATAATGTCAATATCATGAATCATCAAATCCAAAACAACAGGTACGTCTGTCCCTCTTGGATTGAATTCTGCCAGACGATGAGTTTCAATAAACATTGGTTTGTTAATATGTTCTTTAATTGCCTTGAAGGCTGGATTGAAACGCTCTACATGACCAACCTGACCCTGAAGGTTGTTTTCTTTGGCTAGCTGAACAATTTCTTCTGCTTGGATAACTGTTTGAGTAATTGGTTTTTCAATAAAAATATGTTTTTTAGCTTTCAAACAAATAACAGCCATTTTATGGTGATAGGGAGTGGGTGTAACAATGTCAACCACTTCTACTTCAGAAAGAAGTTTTTCTATGGATTCAAAAGCAACATAACCTTCTTTTTTTTCCAATTCATTTGCAGTATTTTTATCAGAGTCAAAAAAACCTACTAAGTCATAAAATTCTGATTCTTTTAATAATCTAAGATGAATTTTACCCAGATGTCCTGTTCCTAAAACTCCTATTTTCAACTTTTTCATTAATCCTATTATGAGATTTTCAAGTATAAATCAAAGGTACATTTTTTAGACTTAATTTCTCTTTATACTTCCCAAGAAAAGCCATTTTATTGTTATTTTTACACTTATGAATACACCTTTGGACACAGCCAAGCATCAAGGACAAAGAAAATTACTTATCGACAAATTAGTAGCAATGGGAATCAAAGATTCTAGTGTTTTAGAAGCGATGCTTCAGGTACCAAGACATTGGTTTATGGATTCTGGTCTCGAGTCTCATGCTTATTATAACAAGGCTTTTCCAATAGCAGCAGATCAAACCATTTCACATCCTTATACAGTTGCTTTTCAATCTCAGCTTCTAGAAATTAAAGCAGGAGATTTGGTTTTGGAAATAGGAACTGGATCAGGTTATCAAACTGCAGTTTTATTGGCGCTTGGTATTAAGACCTTTACCATAGAACGTCAACAAGAATTATTCAAAAAGACTCAGCGTTTGTTTACCAAATTGAGGTTAAAACCCAAAAAAGTAGTTTTTGGTGATGGATATTTGGGGCTGCCAGAGTCGGCTCCTTTCAATGGGATTGTAGTCACTGCTGGAGCCCCTGATGTTCCCAAACTATTACTCCAACAACTTGCTGTTGGTGGACACCTAGTAATACCTATTGGTAAAGATGAACAAATAATGACTCGATTTACGCGTAAGTCTGAAAATGAATTTGACAAGGAAACCTTTGGTATGTTTCGATTTGTTCCCATGCTGAAGGACAAAAACTAGCCTTATTAGGAGCTAAAAATCAATTACTCATCATTTATTTGATAAATTTTTTTTGACTCGATCTAAGTCACGTTTATTGTCTCGGTCTTTTAATGTGTCACGCTTGTCGTACAATTTTTTACCTCGAGCTAGAGCAATACTCATTTTAGCGTAGCCTTTATCTGTAATAAAAAGTTTTAAAGGAACGATTGTAAGACCAACATTTTTAACTTGCTTATTGAGCTTTCTAAGTTCTTTTTTGTTGAGCAATAATTTTCGAGTAGATCTGGGTTTGTGATTGTAATGTGTTCCAAACAAATATTCTTCGATGTACATATTTACTGCAAACAATTCTCCTTGCTCATTGAATTCACAAAAGCTTTCTGCTATTGAAGCCTTACTTTCTCGGATGGATTTAATTTCTGTTCCTGTCAACACCATACCAGCGGTATATTGATCGAGAATTTCGAACTCAAACCGGGCTTTTTTATTCTGAATGTTGATTTTCTTTTGCATAATGGCAAAGGTAAGTTTATTCTTTTAGATTATTTATGCTCTTTTTCCCTGATTTAGTAGAGAAAAGGAATTGATTTTGAGTAATTATGACTAAAAATAAGGTAAGAGTTTATTAGTCTAAGCGATCACCATTTGTTACATAATGCCAAGCAAGTGACATTAAGCTATCGTGTTCTCTTTTATTTTCCTCAAATAGCAAATTATTTTTTTGTATGCAAGAATTTATGCTTTGCTTTTTAATACCATAGTTTTTAGAGAACTCTGATATTTGATTTGAATTTATTACCTTATTGTACCCTATTCCAAGCTTGTTTTTTCTATTGTTATTTAGCAATGAATTTCCAAAACTATAATACGTGAAATTAGACGGAGCTACAAGTTCTATGAGTGTTGGTGCTATGTCTATATGGCTTCCTGGATTACAATTAGCCTCTGATTTTTCATTAATTGATTTAC
>JAURBD010000091.1 GCA_030829155.1 Flavobacteriaceae bacterium | reverse complement strand
TCGAACCAGTGGTAAAAGCGCATTGTAATCATTTCCTTTATCTACCCCTCCTGCAATCCATACAAGTTGTGATCGCACACTTTCCAAAGCATAATATGTTGCATTAACATTAGTAGCCTTGGAGTCATTGATGTAGTTTACATTATGAATTTTAAGAAAGTGTTCCAATCGATGAGGTACTCCCATAAAACTCATCAAACTTTCTCGTATTGAATCTTTACTAACTTTAAGAAGTCGAGCTACAGAAACAGCTGCCATTGCATTTAGCAAATTATGCCTTCCTTTAAGCTGAAATTGATTTGTTTGTATCATCATATCTGATTTTTCTAGTTGAATTATTATTTGATCATTAGAGACAAAAGTCCCTTTGTGTATTGGTTGTTGAAAACCAAAAGAAATTTTAGAAACTGGTGTGTTGAGTTGATTAATTGCTTCAACTAAAACTGGGTCTTCAGAGTTAAACACTAAAAATTGATTAGAAGTTTGATTTTCAACAATGCGTAATTTTGAGACTATATATTTTGAGAAATCATTTTCATAACGATCTAAATGATCTGGTGTAATATTTGTAATCACAGCAACTTCAGGTTTGAATTTATGAATGTCATCTAATTGAAAACTGCTGATTTCCAAAACATAAACGTCTCGTTTAGTTTCTGCTACCTGACGTGCAAAGCTGTACCCAATATTTCCGGCTACACCTACATTAATTCCAGATTCCTTCAACAAATGATGGGTCAATAAAGTTGTAGTCGTTTTTCCATTACTTCCTGTTATTCCAATTAGTGTAGCAGAAGTAAACTGGCTAGCAAACTCTATCTCGGAGACTACTTTAATTGAAGAGGAACGAACTTGCTGCATCAAATCAATATGATCGGAAATACCCGGACTTTTCATGATCAATGATGCTTTAAGTATTGTTTTTAAATCGTGACCTCCTTCTTCAAAAGGAACACCCAAAGTGGTCAATTCAGTTTTGATTTCATTAGATATACTTCCTGCATCAGAAAGAAAAACATCAAAACCTTCTTTCACTGCCAAAACTGCAGTCCCAACACCGCTTTCGCCACCTCCTAATATGACAAGTTTTTCTGCCATTATCGAATTTTAAGTGTTACTATTGTTAATACACTTAACAGAATTCCAATAATCCAAAAGCGAGATACTATTTTACTTTCATGATATCCTAGCTTTTGATAATGATGGTGTAAAGGAGCCATTAAAAAAATTCGCTTTCCTTCTCCATATTTTTTTCTGGTATATTTAAAATATCCTACCTGAAGTACAACTGATAAATTCTCAATTACAAAAATCCCACACAAAAGAGGTAATAATAGTTCTTTGCGAATCATCAGTGCAATAACAGCTATTATTGCTCCAATGGTTAAACTTCCTGTATCTCCCATAAAAACTTGTGCTGGAAAAGTGTTGTACCATAAGAATCCTATTAAAGCTCCCAAAAAGGATGCTACGAATATGGTTATCTCTCCAGCATTGGGGATATACATTACATTGAGATAATCCGAAAAAATAACATTACCCGAAACCCATGCAAAGATTCCCAGTGTAAAAACCATAATTGCAGAACTACCAGCCGCTAATCCATCAATTCCGTCTGTCAAGTTTGCTCCATTTGAAAAAGCAGTAACCATGAAAACAACAAAAGGAACAAACACAATCCAGGCATATGGAGTTGAATTTGGAATCCAATCAATCAATAAGGCGTAATCGAATTCATTGTTTTTTAAAAATGGAATTGTTGTGATGGTAGATTTATCGTCTTTTGTAAAACCTTCAATACCGTGTTCAAATTGAGGGCTTGATTGCTCAATTCTAACAACCACTTCAGAATGAAAGTATAAAGTTAATCCAACTACGATTCCCAATATTACCTGTCCAATAATCTTAAAAAAACCTTTAAGCCCTGCTTTATCTTTTCGAAAAACTTTAATGTAATCGTCTAAAAAACCAATTGCACCCATCCAAACAGTGGTGAAAATTAAAAGCAGAATATATATGTTCTGGAGTTGAGCGATCAATAGAACAGGAATCAAAGTACTCATGATGATTATGACTCCACCCATTGTTGGAGTACCTGATTTTTCGGATTGTCCCTCCAAACCAAGTTCGCGTACTGATTCTCCAATTTGCTTACGCTTCAGGTATTCAATAATTTTTTTTCCAAAAATGGTAGAAAACATCAATGCAAAAAGAATAGAGAGAGCTGCTCGGAATGAGATAAACTGAAATAAGCTTGCTCCTGGAAACTGATATTGGTTTTCTAAATACTCAAATAAATTGTACAACATATTAAGATAATTTCAATAATATTTCTTCTGTTACTTTATAATCGTCAAATTGTGTTTTTACTCCTTTTATTTCTTGATAAGTTTCGTGACCTTTTCCCGCAATGAGTAAAATATCTTTGTCCGACAAGAGCATACAAGCAGCCTTGATTGCTTCTTTTCGATCACTAATTTTTAGCGTTTTTTTATAATCCTCAGGAGCAACTCCTGCTTCCATATCTGCAATAATTTGATCGGGATCTTCTGATCTAGGGTTATCCGAAGTAAAAACAACACGATCACTTAATCTTGCAGCAATTGCAGCCATTTTTGGCCTTTTACCCTGATCTCTTTCTCCACCACATCCCACTACAGTAATTAAATTTTCATTTTTAGTTCTAACAGAATTAATAGTTTGCAAAACATTCTTTAGTGCATCAGGAGTATGAGCATAATCAACAATTGCCAGAGTACCTTTAGGACCCTTTATGGTTTCGAAACGACCCTTTACATTTTTAAGTTTACTGAGCTCAGCCAAAACTTCAAGAGTATTTTGATCTAAAAGTGAAGCAATTGCATAAACAGCCAATAGGTTAGAAGCATTGAAATTCCCGATCATAGGAGTCCATAGCTCTTGGTTATCTACCTTTAATTGCATCCCTGTAAATTGATTTTCTAAAATTTGTGCACGATAATCTGCATAATTTTCAATTGCAAATGATTTTTTCTTTGCTTTGGTATTTTGGAGCATAAAAACTGCGTTTTTATCATCTCCATTAACTAAAGCAAATGCAGATTTTGGTAGCATATCAAAAAATAATTTTTTAGTGTCCCGATAATCCGCAAAAGTTTTATGATAGTCTAAATGGTCTCGTGTAAGGTTGGTAAATACACCAGCTCTGAAATTCAATCCATAAATTCGTTTTTGATGAATCCCATGAGAAGAAACTTCCATAAAACAATGACTTATCCCCAAAACAACCATTTCACTCAAGTGTTTGTTAATTTCAAGTGGATTAGGAGTTGTATGTGTTGCTTGGAGTATATAATTTCCATATTTAATGGCTACTGTTGATAGAAGTCCAGATGCATAACCCATTTGAGAAAATAACTCAAAGCATAAACTGGCTACAGTAGTTTTACCATTGGTCCCGGTAATTCCAATTAATTCTAGATTTTGAGAAGGATTCCCATAATAATTATCCGCTAAAACTGCCAATGCAATTCGAGTATCTTGAACCCTTATTAATGTGATTTCTGTATGATTATAATTCACTTGATCTTCGACAATTGCAACTGTGGCACCCAATTCAAATGCCTTATCAATAAAGTCATGCCCATCTACTAGGTCACCTTTGATCGCAACAAAAATACTATTCGTTTCAACTTTACTAGAATCATAAACAACAGTGCTGATTTGTTTGTCTAAAGATCCAAAGGTTTGTTCAATAGCAACACCAAATAATAAGTTCTTCAACTGTTTCATGAAAGCTCTAATAAAATTTGTTGATTACTTTTTACCTTTGATCCATGTTTTAAGGATTGTCGAAAAACTTTTCCTTTACCTTTTAATTTCACTTCAAGGCCCAAACGCTCCAAAACCATTAAAGCGTCCATACCGGGCATCCCTTTGACATTGGGGATGATTTGATCAGCTAATATTTGTTTTATTTTATCTGGGGTAATTTGTTGATTAGCTAAATTCAAATCAGGAATAATAACTTCAATAGGAGTTGTATTGAATATTTTTAGTGCTATTTCTTTGAAAACAGGGGCTGCAACTTCTGCACCATAATAACCGAGAGCTTTATTGGGGCGGTGAATAACAACAATACATGAATATTTTGGTTTATCTGCTGGGAAATAACCTACAAAACTTGCCACATACTGCGTTTCTTCTTTGGTATAATCTACTTGGCAGGTACCTGTTTTGCCCGCAATAGAAAATTTCTTGTCTTTAATTTTGTGAGCTGTTCCCCATTTTTTGTCCACCACATTGAACATCATTTTTTTAACTTTCTCAAGAGTTTCTTGAGAACATATTGAAGGATTTATAACTTCTTTTTCAAAAACTTTTACTGGAAATTCACCAAAATTACTGATACGATCAATAAACTTTGGCTTAACCATCTCACCCTGATTTGCAATTGCATTATAAAAAGTTAAAGTTTGAAGGGGGGTCATCAAAACACCATAGCCAAATGCCATCCAAGGTAAATCCAATCCATCCCAATCGGAGTCTGTAGGATATGGGATCTTTGGTAAAGCTTCACCCTTAAAAGGTAAACTCAAAGTTTTATTTAATCCCATATTATAAAGACGATCAACAAATTTAGAAGGATTCCTTTTGTAATTCTCGTGAATGATTTTTACTATCCCTGTATTGGATGAAACTTCAAAAACTTTTGATGCGGTAAGAATTCCATAGCCTCCTTTTTTTGAATCTCTAACTTTATATTTTTTATAAAATGTAAGCTCTCCCCCGGTCGTATCAACCAGATCATTTTGATCGATTACTCCATCTTCTAATGCGGCAATCATAGCCATGAGCTTAAAGGTAGAACCAGGCTCATGAGCCTCACCGACTGCATAATTTAACTTTTCGTAATATTTTCCCTTGGATGTTCTGCCCAAATTCGATATGGCCTTGATATTACCAGTTTTGGTTTCCATGACAACAACACTTCCATGGTCGGCTTCAAATTTCTCAAGTTGACTTAAAAGTGAATGATGTGCAATGTCCTGCATATTGATGTTTAGTGTTGTGTGAACATCAAATCCCTCTGTGGGTTCTTTTTCATTATTATCATTTATGGGCTTCCATTGTCCATTTGCAATTTTTTGCTTCAAACGCCTTCCATTTTCACCTTTCAAATATTGTCCAAAGGCGCCTTCTAATCCTACTCTGAGGTAATTACCGCTTGGATCTTTCTGCTCATATCCAATGGTACGCTCGGCAATTTTCCCAATTGGGTTTTCTCTTGCCAATCGGGATTCTACGATTAAACCTCCTTTGAGAGAAGATCGATTAAACAAGGGGAAACTTTTAATTATTTTGTACGTTGAATAATTTAAATTTTTACCTATCAATAAATACCTATTACTCTCAAGCCTAGCCTTTTTTAACTTTTTGTAATAAAAAGAGCTTGGTTTGTTGAATAAATTACCAAGAGCAAGGGCTAAACTGTCTTTGTGTTTTTCAAAAAGTTGATCTGAAGGTACTTTGGCGTCCCAACGTATTTCGTACTTTGGGACTGTTGTAGCCAACAAACTTTGATCATCAGCATAAATATTCCCTCTACTGGGTTGAAGTACAAAATTTTTAACCGTACGTTTTTTTGCCAAATCGCGATAGTAATCTCCTTCAGTGAATTGGATTAGAAATAATTTATAAACTAATGTAAAAGCAAAAACAAATAAGCCCAGTACCACTAGGTAAAAACGATTGTTTATTTTTTTTATCTCTGTACTCATTTTTTGTTCGATTCTACTATTAGTTTTACTGGTGGTATTTTAGCAGGCTTAATTCCAATTTCTCGTAATGACTTAATTACACGAGACTCCATTTTGAGTTCCATTAAATAAGCTCGTTTCTCTACAAATTCACTTTTCATTTCTTTCAACTCATTATTGAGTTGTGCGATTTCAAATATTTTTTTGTCAGCCAAATGACCACTTGAAATAATTATTAGAGCTAACAAAGAGAGATACAAAATCATACGCCAATTTTTTAAGGCATCATCCTTTATCAAAAAGTCAATATTTAAAAGAGATAGTAACTGATTCATATTTTTTCTGCCGTTCTAAGTTTTGCACTTCTTGCCCTACTGTTTAATTTTTTTTCTTCTTCATCAGGAGTTACCAATCCTCCAATTTTTTTCATTGGTACAAATCGATTCCCAAAAAAATCTTGTTCAGCATACCCTTCAAAAACTCCTTCTCTCACAAAGCGCTTAACCAAACGATCTTCCAAAGAATGATAGGAG
>JAURBD010000112.1 GCA_030829155.1 Flavobacteriaceae bacterium | reverse complement strand
CCAGTTATGGGGCACTTAGGACTCATTCCACAATCCATATATAAATTTGGAACCTACACCGTTAGGGCAAAAGAGGAGGTCGAAGCAAAACAACTCATCGAGGACGCAAAAATGTTAGAAAAAATAGGATGTTTTGGATTAGTTTTAGAAAAAGTGCCTGCGGATTTAGCTAAAAAAGTTGCTTCAATTGTTTCAATACCTGTGATTGGAATCGGAGCTGGAAATGGTGTAGATGGTCAAGTTTTGGTTCTTCATGATATGCTGGGAATGAGTAAAGAATTTAGTCCGCGATTTTTGAGACGCTATTTAGATTTACATACCGAAATTATTGGAGCTATTCAACAATATACAAATGATGTAAAAAGTAAAGATTTTCCAAACGAATCTGAACAATACTAAATTCATGAAGTTAGAAGTTCTCTATGAAGATAATCATTTATTAATTATCAATAAACCTGCAGGAGTTTTGGTTCAAGGGGACATAACAGGAGACCTTCCTTTGGTTGAACTGGCAAAGGCCTATATCAAACAAAAACACAAAAAACCAGGTGCTGTTTTTTTGGGAGTAATACACCGACTTGATCGACCAACAAGTGGTGCAATTGTTTTTGCAAGAACCTCCAAAGCCTTAAAGCGATTGAATTTGCAATTCAAAGATCGGATGACCAAAAAAATATACTGGGCAATTACCAAAGCCTCCCCTAGCCCGAGTTCGAACACACTAATTCATTGGACGGTTCGAAACACAAAACAAAACAAATCCTATGTTTATCAAAAGGAAGTTCCAGAATCCAAAAAGGCAATTTTAAAATATTCGGAAAAGAAAAAATTAAACAACTACTCTTTACTTGAAATTGAGCTGGAAACAGGAAGACATCATCAAATCCGGTCTCAACTCTCGGCAATTGGATGTCCAATTAAAGGAGACCTCAAGTACGGTGGGTCGAGGAGTAATCCAAATGGAAGCATTCATCTTCATGCACGCTCCCTTGAAATCCTACATCCCGTAACCAAAAAACCTTTGAAATGCATAGCTCCTTTACCTAAAGATGCTCTGTGGGATGCTTGTCTTTCCGATTAATTAAATGGGCTTTAGCATAAATAATCTCAGCAACCGTTTTGTTTTGAATTTTACTTTCTAGCCAGGATAAAATATCCAAATACAAAAAGGCTCTTCTTTCGTAAGGATCCTTTTCGTATTGCTTTAATTCAGCATGTAATTTCTTGAAAGCATCTTTTAATTCGTGTGGATAAATATTTCCGAGTTTTCGAACAAAACGTATCAAAGATTTTTGGACTTCATGTAAATCCCCCATTTTTAGCAAAAACTTAAAGGTGTCACGAATGTGGTGATCAATATGATAATCAAAACCCGCCTCATAATGAGCAATGAGATTCAACAAACGAGTAAAGCAAAGCAAATCTTCTCTCATTTTTAATTTCTTGTTGTTTACAATTCTATTCAAGTAATTAATTGATTTTTCAAAATCATTAGAACCAAAATACAAGCAGGCAATTTTATAATAAAACATCATTATATGATGCTCATCAATTTGCCCCTTAAACTCTTGAATTTTTGAAAGCAAGGGCTCAATGATTTCCTGACCCTCTTTAAAGTTTCCTTCGAGGAAGTATAAATTGAAACGATTGTTGTAATCGTATAAAAATACCAAAGCACTTAAATTATCATTTTCTGGAAAAACCTCAGAATTTACAGTATCTGTCATTTTTTTTAAAATCTCATGAAATTTCACAGGATACTTTAATAGGGCAACTGATTCCATTAAGTAGTTGTTCCCTTGTAAATAAAAAACTGGGTGTGAATTTATCATATCGGGTTGTTCATCAAACAAACCAACCCATTTTGTAGAATAACGATAACTAGACAAAAAATCCTGTGTAAGTAGACTATACCAAACATGAGCCTTAAAAAACCATAGTTTTTCTCTAAAGCCAAGGTCATCGAAAGAAAACTTGGGAAGTCGTTCCAAAAAAAACTTCGTTACCGATCTAAATTCATCATCACTTTTGGCATATCCTGCTTTGATAAGACGCTCATATAATTCCAAAGACAAATTCGATAACTGACTCGAAATATGATTTTGAGTACTGAAATAGGTTGCATCTTGAACGAGTACTTCGGTACGGTTACTCATACTTCTGGTAATGTACTGAGATTCAATAACTTTTTCTAACTCAACAATTTCAAAGGCAGCGTATTTTTCTTCAAACTTTACAGCAATGGTTTTTGCTCGATCTAAAATCTTTAGGCTTTGATTGTACAATCCTTTTTGGTAAAGTACTGTTGCAAAATCCAATTGTTCTCGGATTTGCATTCGTTTGTTTTGTTGAGAAGGGTTAAGACGTAAGCTAATCAAAATTTGACGATACAAATGTGCTTTTAAGTTAGACAGTTGCTGTTTAGTCACAAAACCTTTTTTGAGAATAATTTTCTCATCATAAAAATTCAATTTATCCAAAATATTGAATAAACTTAGGAATTTTGAATCTAAATTTGAATCCATTCTGCCTGCATAAAGCTTAAACTGTCTTTTTTCTGATTTTGACAAAGATTTTATCAAAACAAAGAGGTTTTCTTTTTGATTGTTTGTCATTGTAGCAAATTTTATTATAAAATATTAATATTAAGTGCTTTATTTGTAATCATACAGGCTCAGGTTTCGTAATAAAAGTAATCAAAAAATCACAAGTTTATGTATATAAATATTAAATTCGTATTGCCTTAATAAAGATAGAGTAAATATGGCCCAAGAGCACGTCCAAATTTTTGATACTACGCTTCGTGATGGAGAACAAGTACCAGGGTGTAAATTAGACACTAAAAGTAAGCTAATTATTGCCGAAAGGTTAGATGTTCTTGGAGTAGACATTCTCGAAGCTGGGTTTCCGGTTTCCAGCCCAGGAGACTTCGATTCTGTAGTTGAGATTTCTAAACTTATTAAAAATGCAACGGTTTGCGGATTAACTCGTGCCGTTGAGAACGACATCAAAGTTGCAGCAGATGCTCTTAAAGATGCTAAAAGACCACGAATTCATACGGGTATTGGTACTTCTGAATCTCATATAAAATACAAATTTAATTCCAACAAAAACTCCATCATCGAACGAGCTATTGCTGCTGTTTCCTATGCAAAATCATTTGTAGAAGATGTAGAGTTTTATGCTGAAGATGCAGGAAGAACAGATAATGAATTTTTAGCTCGTGTTTGTGAAGCAGTCATCAAAGCAGGAGCAACGGTACTCAATATTCCTGATACCACAGGTTATTGTTTACCAGAAGAATACGGGGCGAAGATTAAATATTTAAAAGAAAATGTTACCGGCATTGACAAGGCAGTATTGTCTTGTCATTGCCACAATGACCTCGGATTAGCTACTGCCAATTCAATTGCAGGAATAAACAACGGAGCACGTCAAATCGAATGCACAATTAATGGAATTGGAGAACGTGCTGGTAATACCTCTCTTGAAGAAGTAGTCATGATTTTACGTCAGCACCCCTATTTGAAATTGGACACAAAAATTGATTCAAAACTTTTATACTCAACCAGTCAAATGGTTTCTGATCTAATGGGCATGATTGTTCAACCCAATAAAGCAATTATAGGCACCAATGCCTTTGCTCACAGTTCTGGAATTCATCAAGATGGAGTAATAAAAAATAGAGATACCTACGAAATCATGAACCCTCATGACGTCGGTGTTACAGAATCTGCAATAATACTTACAGCCAGAAGTGGTAGAGCAGCATTGGCCTATCGTGCAAAAAACATAGGTTATGAGTTAGAAAAACTTCAGTTAGATAAGGTATATCATGAGTTTTTAAAATTAGCAGATTCACAAAAAGAAATCACCGATAAAGATATTAAAACCATAATTAAAGCAAGTAATATCGGCTTGATTTAAAATTATATTTAAAACATATGAGTAAAACATTATTCGACAAAGTATGGGATTCGCACGTAGTGCAGCAAATTGAAGATGGGCCTGACGTCCTATTCATCGACCGCCATTTGGTACATGAAGTTACAAGTCCTGTAGCTTTTTTAGGATTAAACAATAGAGGTGTAAAAGTAATGAGTCCTAAGCGTACATTTGCTACTGCAGATCACAATACCCCTACAATAAACCAACATTTACCTGTAGCAGATCCCTTGTCTGCGAACCAACTCAAAGCTCTTGAGGAAAATGCAAAAGCACATGGTATTTCATATTGGGGATTGGGCCATAAAAAAAATGGTATTGTTCATGTCGTGGGACCTGAATATGGAATTACACAACCCGGAGCTACAATAGTATGTGGAGATTCGCACACCTCTACTCACGGAGCATTTGGAGCCATAGCATTTGGGATTGGAACTTCGGAAGTTGAAATGGTACTCTCAACCCAATGCATTATGCAACCAAAGCCCAAAACTATGCGAATCAATATAAACGGTTACCTAAGTAAAGGGGTAACTCCAAAAGACGTGGCATTGTTTATAATCTCACAACTTTCAACCTCTGGAGCAACCGGTTATTTTGTAGAATATGCAGGAGATGTATTTCGATCCTTTAGTATGGAAGGGCGAATGACTGTTTGCAATTTGAGTATTGAAATGGGAGCACGTGGAGGAATAATTGCTCCCGATGAAAAAACTTTTGAATACATCAAAGACCGAGAATTTACTCCAAAAGGAGCAGCTTGGGATAAGGCAAAGAATTACTGGTCAACCCTTACAACAGATGAGGATGCAACTTTTGACAAAGAATACACTTTCGACGGAAGTGCAAT
>JAURBD010000093.1 GCA_030829155.1 Flavobacteriaceae bacterium | reverse complement strand
ACTGAGTTTGCCCAATCATAAAAAGCCCAAGCGTTAATTAATTTTTTGCTTCCTTTTACTAACGCTACTTTTGGTTTTAACATAATGTAGTTTAAAAGTTCAATATAAGGTATTAACTTTAGTTGAAGCAAAAATTAATTTTTCTTTTTAAAAATTCAAATCAAAAGATGATTTAATTGGTATAAGTATAAATAATATTTACACTATAATTTAAAATATTTTAAATCAATGTTTTATTTATAATTCTTTAAATTCATTATTTTATTTTATATTTTTTGATGCTTATAAATAAAGTGATGCTTTAAGTTGATTTTCTTTAAATTTTAGTTAGAGACATCAAAAAACTTGGGTTTTAAGAATTCATTCAGAAGATTTGTATCTTTATGAAAACTCCAACAAATATGAAAAAACCTTTATTTTTTTTATTATTCTTCCCTCTTTTATTGAGCTGTCAAAGCTCCAAAAAAGATCCTTCAAAACAAGTTAAATATCTTTATAAAAAAACAGAATCTGAATGGAAAGCCGAGCTTTCAAAAATGGCGTTTTATGTATTACGTCAGGGAGGAACAGAACGTGCTTTTTCGGGTCAATACGATAAATTTTATGAAAAAGGGGTTTATCAATGTGCTGCATGCGCTACCACTTTGTATCAATCCCAATACAAATACGAATCTGGAAGTGGATGGCCTTCTTTTGATAGAGGGAAGGATGAAAACATTGAGTATGATGTAGATTACAAATTGGGATATGCCCGAACCGAACTCAAATGTAATAGATGCGGAGGTCATTTGGGGCATATGTTCAACGATGGTCCACGAAATACTACCGGAAAGCGCCACTGCATCAACTCAGCCGCACTCTCTTTTATTTCCGAAACTAATGAATAAAAATTATCCTTTCCAAAAGTCTGATGAGGAATGGCGAAAACTCCTGTCAGATGAAGAATACCGAATACTTCGCCAGCAAGGAACCGAATATCCCCACAGCGGACAATACAACGCACATTACGAAGCTGGTACATATAATTGCAGGGGCTGTAATCAACCGCTTTACAGCAGTAATTCTAAATTTAACAGCGGCTGTGGATGGCCCAGTTACGATCAGAGTATTGAAGGTGCTATTGAATATCGTAAAGACACCAGCCTGGGAATGCTACGCGTTGAAATCATTTGTTCTAACTGTGGTGGACATCAGGGTCATGTTTTTGATGATGGACCCACGGTTTCGGGAAAACGTTACTGTGTGAATTCGGCTAGCATCCGTTTTGAACCAAAAAAGAGGGAGTAGGGGGTTTTTTCTTCCCCTTGTTTTTTTTGTATTTTTGTATCATTAAAATATTAAATTTATGACAACATATGATGTAATTGTTTTAGGAAGCGGTCCTGGTGGATATGTAACTGCAATACGTGCCTCACAACTGGGATTGAAAACTGCGGTAATTGAAAAAGAAAGCCTTGGAGGAGTTTGTCTCAATTGGGGGTGTATTCCAACCAAAGCGCTTCTCAAGTCTGCACAGGTTTTTGACTACCTCAAGCACGCTTCTGATTATGGCCTCAAAGTAACAGACTACGACAAAGACTTTGATGCGGTAATCAACCGAAGTCGTAACGTAGCTGCAGGTATGAGCAAAGGCGTTCAGTTTCTGATGAAAAAAAATAAAATTGACGTTTTAAAAGGTTTTGGTAAAATTCTCCCTAAAAAACAAGTGAGTGTTACCCTAGATGATAAAGCTACTACTTATCAAGCCAACAACATCATTATTGCCACCGGAGCCCGCTCTAGAGAGCTTCCTAGCCTCCCACAAGACGGTAAAAAGGTTGTTGGTTACCGAGAGGCTATGACCCTACCTAAGCAGCCTAAAAAGATTATCGTTGTAGGTTCTGGTGCCATTGGAATTGAATTTGCACATTTTTACAACTCTATGGGTACTGAGGTGACCGTAGTTGAATTCCAAGACCGTATTGTTCCTGTTGAGGATGAAGAAATATCCAAACAACTGGAGCGCTCCTTCAAAAAAGCAGGGATCAACATTATGACTCAAGCCGAAGTTACCCATGTGGATACCAAAGGAAAAGGAGTTACAGCAGCTGTAAAAACTGCCAAGGGTGAAGAAATACTCAAGGCTGATATCGTTTTATCTGCTGTTGGAATCAAAACCAATATTGAAAATATTGGTCTACAAGAGGCTGGGATTGCTGTGGATCGAGATAAAATTTTAGTTAATGACTTTTACCAAACTAATCTTCCGGGCTACTATGCCATTGGAGACGTTACTTCAGGACAGGCTCTTGCACACGTTGCATCTGCTGAAGGAATACTTTGTGTAGAAAAAATTGCAGGACACAGTGTGGAACCTCTTGATTATGGGAACATCCCCGGATGTACGTATTGCTCTCCTGAAATTGCTTCTGTTGGTCTGTCCGAAGCTCAAGCCAAAGAACAAGGGTACGATATCAAAGTTGGAAAATTCCCCTTCTCTGCATCCGGAAAAGCACAAGCCAGCGGTACTTCCGAAGGTTTTGTGAAAGTAATCTTCGATGCCAAATACGGAGAGTGGTTGGGATGTCACATGATTGGAGCCGGTGTTACCGACATGATCGCAGAAGCTGTTTTGGGACGTAAACTCGAAACTACCGGAAACGAAGTCCTCAAGACCGTTCACCCCCACCCCACCATGAGCGAAGCCATGATGGAGGCTGTGGCCGATGCCTATGATGAAGTGATCCACTTGTAAGTAAACAAGTTCACATATTAAAAATAAAGCCCTCTTACTTGAGGACTTTATTTTTTTACAACATTTGAGGTAGTTACTTACAGTCCCCTAATTTGTTCTTCTATCATGAAAAACCTACGGCCTATACCTGACACGCATCGACATAAACCCATTGTAAAAGCAAATTTTACTTACGATCAAGAATTAATTGCATCTGTAAATTCGCAAAAGCATGAAAAGATATAGTAAATAGAGATTTCATTTTTATGCCTTTTAGGGTAGAGAAATACATTAATTTCAAACTTGGTACACCAATGTTGTCTATGATATCAAAAGAATTAAGTACATGTGTAATGAGTTTTGAAAATTGAGAAATGACAAATATAGAATTCAATATAAAGACATTGAAGCAAATATTTTTTAGATTAGGAACGGTCAAAGAAAAAAAAACCGTGCTTACAAAGCATAAAATAAATATTCTCCCACAGATTACAAAAAAATATATGTCACAATCCAACGTAAAAATAAGAGTAGCTGTTCCAGAAGATCTTCAAATCTTAAAAGAATTTGAACAAGAAATAATTCGTTATGAGCGTTCTTTTGCAAAAAACCTAAAACAAGACCCAATTGTGTATTATGATCTTGAAAACTATATTAAAAGATCAGATGTACAGATTTTAGTAGCCACCTCGGAAGGTAAACCCATAGGATCTGGATATGCGATGATCAAAGATTCTGAACCATTTAAAACTCCAGGGCAATTTGTTTATTTGGGGTTCATGTTCGTAGTACACGAACAAAGGGGAAAAGGAATCAATGGTATGATAATCAATGAACTTTTGAAATGGGTAAAAGAAAAAAAAATAGTAGAAATTCAATTGGATGTTTATGCAGAAAATGAAAGCGCGCTAAAGGCTTATCAGAAAATTGGATTTAAACCCGATTTATTAAAAATGAGACTAAAAAAATGAAATAGAATATCAACCCAAAAACAACATAAACTTAAATCAATGTGCAATGAAAACAATGACCTGCAAACAACTTGGTGGTACATGTGAACAAAAATTTAGCATAAATACATTTGAAGAAATCTCGTTACTCAGAAAACAACACGGAAAAGAAATGTTTCAAAAAAAAGATGCCGAACATTTAGTGGCTATGCAAAAAATGCAGATTTTGGCACAAGATCCTAATTGAATGAAAATGTGGTATGGGGAAAAAAAGCATTTGATACATTGCTCGAAGACTAACAAATTTTACAAAAAGCTTTCTACCGCTAAACGATAGGAGTCCATACCAAAACCAAGGATCAACCCTTTAGCATTTGGTGTTAGATAAGAGGTATGCCTGAAGTCTTCACGTGCAAATGTGTTAGAAATATGTACTTCGATAACACTAGTATCGATGGCTTTGATTGCATCTCCAAGTCCAACTGATGTGTGGGTATATGCGGCAGCATTGAGAATAATTCCATCAAAAGAAAATCCAACCCGATGTAATTGCTCAATGAGTTCACCTTCTATATTTGATTGAAAATAGTCAAATTCGATTTGAGAAAACTTAGTCTTAAGGTCAACGAAATATTGCTCAAAAGTTTGATTACCATAAATACCCGGTTCACGTTGACCTAGTAAGTTAAGGTTAGGGCCATTGATGATACTGATTTTCATTTGCTAGTTTTAAACAAAAATAGTTAAAGTTTTTTAGAATAATCGGCTACAAACAAAGAAGAACAAAAAGCTTATTTTTGGAGTATGAACTGGAAAGAATCACTTAAGCAATACGAACATTATCTCAAAATTGAGCGTGGTCTATCAGATAACTCTATCTTAAGTTACGTTCTAGATGTTCAAGCATTGATGATTTTTTATTCAGAAAACACTAAACGTACACCACTAAATTGTTCTAAAGAGGACGTACAGCAATTTTTATATGAAGAGGCAAAGAATATAGAGGCACGATCTCAAGCACGTCGTATATCTGGTTTAAAAAGTTTTTTTAATTTTTTGGTTTTTGAAGGATATCGAGAATCCTCTCCAATTGACCTGATTGAAAGTCCAAAGTTGGGGCGTAAGCTACCTATCGTATTATCTTTAGATGAAATCGAACTCTTACTCAATACAATTGATTTAGGAAATTCCCTTGGACATAGAAATAGAGCCATTATTGAAACACTTTATGGAAGTGGTTTGCGGGTAAGTGAATTGGTAAATCTCAAGATATCCGACCTCTACTTCAAGGAGAACATGATGCTCATTACTGGAAAAGGAGACAAACAGCGGCTAGTGCCCTTAGGAGCCTATGCAAAAAAATATATTAAACACTACAAAGACGAAGTTCGGGTTTTAAATAAAATTACTGAAGAAGATCGCGATACTCTTTTTCTTAATCGGAATGGAAGAAAACTTACCCGAGCAATGATTTTTACTTTAATAAAGCAACTGGCTAAACAAGCGAAAATTGATAAGAAAATAAGCCCACATACCTTCAGGCATTCCTTTGCTACCCACCTTTTAGAAAATGGTGCAGATTTGAGAACAATTCAAACCCTAATGGGACACGAAAGTATTACAACAACTGAGGTATACATGCATTTAGACACACAACAGTTGTCAAAAGTTTTAGAAGAATTTCATCCGAGGAATAGATAATTATTCAGCCAATACATTTACTACCAAACGAAACCCTTCTCCATGAATGTTTAGAATCTCAACATTAGAATCTAACCTGAGGTACTTTCTCAATTTAGCAATGTAAACATCCATACTTCTCGAAGTAAAATAATTATCGTCATTCCAAATTCTGTTCAAGGCTGTTTCACGAGAGAGTAGATCGTTCACATGCAAGGCCAATAAACGTAATAGTTGGTTTTCTTTTGGAGATAATTTAATGGGGGTATTGTCTTTGAAGGTTAACATTCTCAATTTCGAATTGAAGTCAAAAGAACCAATTTTAAAATCAATTTCTTCGGACTCTACATAAGGTTGTGCTACCCTTCTAGATAGAATGGATTTAATTTTGGCGAGTAATACTTCAGAGTCAAATGGCTTTGAAACATAATCGTCTGCGCCTAATTTAAAACCCCTCAGTACATCTTCTTTTAATGTTTTTGCGGTAAGAAAGATCAGAGGAACTATGTCGTTCTTTTCTCGAATCTCTTTCGCCAAAGTAAAACCATCTTTATAGGGCATCATTACATCCAGAAGACAAAGGTCAAATTGATCTTTTTTGAATTTCTCGAAACCTTCAATTCCATTTTTAGCTAAAGTAACATCATATCCATTTGTAGATAAATACTCTTTGAGGATGTTTCCAAAATTAGGATCGTCTTCAACTAAGAGTATTTTTATATTTTCTACTTTCATAATCAAAAGGTTCATTCAAATTTTTAAACACTAATTTTATAATTTACCAAGGGCAAGCAAACTCGAAAGGTTGTACCCTCACCTTTCACACTCTCAGCATGAATCGTGCCATTGTGTAATTCAACAATTTTT
>JAURBD010000021.1 GCA_030829155.1 Flavobacteriaceae bacterium | reverse complement strand
TATAATAGTATAACCGTTTTATTGTTTTAGTAGCGGGAGTAGGACTCGAACCTACGACCTTCGGGTTATGAGCCCGACGAGCTACCTACTGCTCTATCCCGCGTTGTGACCGCAAATGTACAAACTTATTCTTCAACAAACAACATACTTCTTGGGAACTGTGTACATTTGTGCAAAATATATGGAAAATCACAAGTCAGGTTTTGTTACTATTGTTGGAAATCCTAATGTAGGGAAATCAACTTTAATGAACGCGTGGATAGGAGAGCGGCTATCCATAATAACGTCAAAGGCACAAACTACTCGACACCGAATCTTGGGAATTATTAACGGAGATCATTATCAAATGGTTCTTTCGGATACTCCTGGAGTTATAAAACCAAATTATGAAATGCAGTCTTCCATGATGGATTTTGTCAAAGGAGCATTGGAAGACGCAGACATTCTCATCTATATGACAGAGATTGGTGAAAAAGAAATGAAAGATCCCTCTCTGTTTAAGAAGATCAAGGTATCGAATTTACCCGTGCTGCTCTTGATCAACAAAATTGATACAGCAGATCAAGAAACATTAATAACTACTTTATCTCATTGGGAAAAAATACTTCCAAAAGCAAAGATTTTTCCGATTTCTGCAATTACAGGTTTTTCAGTAAAAGAAGTTTTGAAATATATCATCGAAATTTTACCTAAAGGGCCAGCTTTTTTTCCTAAAGATCAGTTGACCGATAAACCCGAGCGTTTTTTTGTAAACGAAGCGATTCGCGAACAAATTTTACAATTTTATTCTAAAGAGATACCTTATGCTGTTGAGGTAGATACCGAAGATTTCATTGAGGAAAAGAAAATCATCAAGCTTCGATCAGTCATAATGGTTGAACGTGATACTCAAAAAGGGATTATAATAGGACATAAAGGATCTGCACTCAAACGCGTGGGAGTAGGCGCTAGAAAAACTCTTGAAGCTTTTTTTGGTAAAAAAGTACATTTAGAGCTTTATGTAAAAGTGAACAAAGATTGGAGGAATAATGTCAATCAACTCAAACGTTTTGGATATAAACATTAAAAAAAACCTAATTTCTAAAACTACCTTTAATCCTTTCAAAAAGTTTATTTTTGCAAATCAAATTAATTTAAATGAGTGCAATTGTTGCCATAGTAGGAAGACCCAATGTAGGGAAATCAACCTTTTTTAATCGGATGATTCAAAAAAGAGAGGCGATCGTAGATGCAGTTAGTGGAGTAACACGTGATCGTCATTATGGAAAGACCGATTGGAACGGAAGAAATTTTTCTTTAATTGATACTGGAGGTTATGTCGTAGGTAGTGATGACATTTTTGAAAAAGAAATTGACAAACAAGTAAAGCTTGCTATAGAAGAAGCAGATGCAATCATTTTTATGGTAGAGGTCGAAACAGGTCTTACCGGTATGGATGAAGAAGTAGCTCAATTGCTTCGTCGCTCAAAAAAGCCAGTTTTTCTGGCTGTAAACAAAGTAGACAATGCAATGCGTCAAGATGGAGCAGTAGAATTTTACAGCCTCGGTTTTGATAAAATATATCCCATGTCGGGAAATAATGGTGGTGGATCTGGAGAATTATTAGATGATTTAGTAAAAGCACTTCCAGAAGAAACTGATTCAAATGACGATGATGTGCCAAGATTTGCCGTAGTTGGGCGTCCCAATGCTGGAAAATCTTCCTTCATTAACGCGTTGATTGGTGAAGACCGTTATATTGTAACCGATATTGCAGGGACCACAAGAGATAGTATAGACACTCGATACAATCGTTTCGGTTTTGAATTTAATTTAATTGATACCGCAGGGATTCGCCGAAAAGCTAAGGTAAAGGAGGATATTGAGTTCTATTCTGTAATGCGATCTGTAAGAGCAATTGAACATTGTGATGTATGTATTTTGGTGGTTGATGCAACCCGAGGATTTGATGGACAAGTACAGAACATTTTTTGGTTAGCTCATCGAAACAATAAAGGAATTGTTATTATGATTAACAAATGGGACTTGGTTGAAAAAGACCATAAAACAACCAAATCATTTGAAGATCAAATTAGAAAACAAACTGCACCATTTGTAGATGTACCTATTGTTTTTGTTTCTTCACTTTCAAAACAAAGGATTTTTAAAGCAATTGAAACCGCTGTGGATGTTTTTAAAAATCGAAGCAATCGTGTTCCAACCAGAAAGTTGAATGATATCCTACTTCCTGTAATTGAAAGCAGGCCACCACCAGCTTATAAAGGGAAGCATGTAAAAATTAAGTTTTGTACACAACTACCTACTGCATACCCACAATTTGCATTTTTCTGTAATCTCCCCCAATATGTGAAGGACCCGTACAAGCGTTTTTTAGAAAATCAAATGCGCGATATTTTTGACTTTTCAGGTATTCCAATCACACTTTTTTTTAGAAAAAAATAAGATTAAAGGTTGTCTTGTAAATTTTCAAGCTCTTTTTTGATTCCTGCTAATTTTTTTAGAAGAGACATTTTATTTTCCTCAGCGCTTTTTGAAACTTTCAGTTGATTCTTAGCACCTTCAATAGTCATTCCTTTTTCTTTGAGTAAGTGATAAATGAGCAGAATGTTTTCGACATCTTTTGGGGTGTATTTCCGAACTCCAGAGGTTTTCTTTTTGGGCTCAATTTCTTTAAACTCTTTTTCCCAAAACCTTAACAATGAGGTGTTTACATTGAAGGCTTTCGCAACCTCTCCAATAGTATAATATCGTTTTTCAGGGAGATCAATTTTCATGATCTAGTCAAAGGATTGATTTTCTTGTGAAGCTTGGGCAAGAAGTGCATCAAATTCTGAAGTACTTAAATTACCGTAATAGAAATTCAAAGGATTAATTTTTTTATTATCCTTTATAATCTCGTAGTGTAGGTGAGGAGCTACAGATCGTCCAGTATTACCTACAAATCCGATTACATCACCTCTTTTGACTTTTGCTCCTCTTTTAATATTGTATTTGTTGAGATGAGCGTAAAGACTTACATATCCAAAACCGTGGTCAATTCTAATGTGTTTACCATAGCCAGAAGCACGATTATCAGCTCGAACAACTTTACCATCACCCGTTGCGTATACTGGGGTTCCACGATTAGCTGAAAAATCCATGCCTTTGTGCATTTTTCTTGTCTTTGTAAAAGGATCTGTTCTCCATCCAAACCCTGATGCCATTCGTTTCAGATTCTCTTTACGAACCGGCTGAATTGATGGAATAGAGGCTAAGAGCTCTTCTTTTCGCTCTGCTAGTTTTTGTATTTCCTCCAGAGATTCGGATTGTACTACAAGCATTTTAGATAAAACATCGATTTGCTTGGTTGTATTGATAATCACATTTGAATTGTTGTATCCTTCGAGATAATCATAGCGGTTAACCCCACCAAAACCTGCTCTTCGCTGTTCTTTTGGAATTGGACTAGCTTCAAAATAAATTCTATAAATATCATCGTCACGTTCTTCAATGTTAGTCAATACATTTTGCATTTGACTAATTCTGCGATTCAATAATTCAAACTGAAGTTTATAATTTCGAAGTTCACGATCTTGAAGTATTTCTTTTGGGGTTTTAATTACATTAGTATTCAACAGAGTCAATAAGGCTATAATTCCAAAAAGAAGAGATGATATTAAAAACAAAAGTAAATTCGAAATCTTTAGTCCTTTGCCAGAAGAAATTGGTCTGTACGAAAGGGTCTCGGAATCGTAGTAATATTTAACCTTAGCCATGAACGGTATTCTTGTAAATTTTCATTTCTTTTGCATAGAGAAATAAAACTTAAAGCAAATATAATAAAATTTATATTTTGCATGGAACTTATAAAACGACTATTGAATGAAATCAGCTGAAGTACGTCAAAAATTTTTAGATTTTTTTGCATCTAAATCACATCAGATTGTACCCTCTGCACCTATGGTTATAAAGAATGACCCTACTTTGATGTTTACTAATGCAGGAATGAACCAGTTTAAAGAGTATTTTTTAGGGAACAGTGTGCCGAAAAATGTTCGAGTTGCAGACACTCAAAAATGTTTGAGGGTTTCTGGGAAACACAATGATTTGGAAGAAGTAGGAATAGATACCTATCATCACACTTTTTTTGAAATGCTTGGAAATTGGAGTTTTGGTAATTACTTTAAAGAAGAAGCTATATCCTGGGCATGGGAATTGTTGGTTGATGTTTATAAAATAGATCCTTCCATCTTATACGTAACCATCTTCGAAGGAAGTAAAGAAGATAGTTTAGAAAAAGATGACAAAGCCTACGATTTTTGGAAAAAAATACTTCCAGAAGATCGAATCCTTCTCGGTAACAAAAAAGATAATTTTTGGGAAATGGGAGATCAAGGTCCTTGTGGCCCTTGTTCAGAAATCCACGTAGACATTCGTTCTGCTGAGGAAAAAAAAGTGGTTTCAGGAGCTTCGTTAGTAAATATGGATCATCCCCAAGTTGTAGAAGTTTGGAATTTGGTATTTATTGAATTTAATCGAAAAGCAAACGGAAGTCTGGAAAAACTTCCCGCCCAGCATATTGATACCGGAATGGGGTTTGAACGTTTGTGTATGGTTTTACAAAACAAAACATCAAATTATGATACTGATGTATTCACACCACTGATCAACGAAATAGAGCAAAAAACCAATCTTGTTTACGGTAAAGAAGAAACGGTAGATCGGGCTATGAGGGTAATTTCAGATCACGTTCGAACAGTTTATTTTGCAATTGCCGACGGGCAACTACCGAACAATACAGGATCTGGATATGTGATCCGAAGAATCTTAAGAAGAGCAATTCGTTATGGATATACTTTTTTAGATCTTAAAGAACCTTTTATTTTTGGTTTAGTCGATCGTTTAGAAAGCCAAATGGGTGCTGTTTTTCCAGAATTAATTCAGCAAAAAGAGCTCACAAAAAATGTAATTAGAGAAGAAGAAGTTTCTTTTTTAAAAACCCTCAACCAAGGACTTTTGTTGTTAGACGAATTAATTTCAAAAACCAAAACCAAGATGCTCAAAGGAGAAGAGGTTTTCGAACTCTATGACACCTATGGTTTTCCCTTAGATTTAACTGCACTAATAGCTAGAGAAAAAGGGTATGAGGTAGATGAAAAAGGTTTTGAAAAAGCTATGACCCAACAGAAATCAAGATCACGAGCAGCATCAAGTTCAAGTGCTGAGGATTGGACAGAGGTAAACAAACTTGAAATCGATGGTTTTTTGGGTTATGATAATCTGGAAGTTCAAGTCAAGGTAGTTCGATATCGAAAAATTAAGTCAGTAAAATCTGGGAATCAATACCAATTAGTATTAAATATAACTCCTTTTTATTCTGAAGGAGGAGGACAAGTAGGAGATACCGGTTTTTTAATTGATTCAAAAGGAAACAAAAGTAACATTTTAGATACTAAAAAAGAAAACAACTTAATTGTTCATTACACCGAACACTTACCTGAAAATATTTCAGATTCATTCACTGCCCAAGTAAATACTGAAAATCGATTTCGTTCGGAATGTAATCACTCAGCAACTCATTTAATGCACCAAGCATTGAGAGAGATATTGGGATCTCATGTAGAACAAAAGGGCTCCATGGTTAACGATGTAAACTTACGATTTGACTTTTCTCACTTTGCTAAAGTAACTTCAGAAGAAATTAAGTCTGTTGAAACATTTGTCAACCAGAAAATCAATGAAAAAATAAGTTTGGAAGAAAACCTAGCAGTACCCATTGCGGAAGCAATGGCTTCTGGAGCAATGGCTTTGTTTGGTGAGAAATATGGAGATTCCGTTCGTACCATTCGATTTGGAACATCCATCGAATTGTGTGGAGGTACACATGTAAAAAATACTTCCGAAATTTGGCGTTTCAAAATAAAATCTGAAAGTGCTGTTGCTTCTGGAATTAGGAGGATTGAGGCAATAACAGGGAAAGCGGTTCAGGACTTTTATGAATCTCAAGAAGCAACCTTGAACAGCATCAATGAAAATTTGAAAAATCCACAAGATCCAATCAAAGCAATAAGTAATTTGCAAGCTGAAAATACGACCTTAAAAAAAGAACTTGAAACGCTTTCAAAAATCCAAATTCAAATTGTAAAGCAGGAATTAGAGGCTCAAATAAAAACAATCAATGGCGTTTCTTTTTTAGCAGTAGAAGTAGCACTTTCACCTTCAGCGATTAAAGATTTAGCCTTTGATATGGGAAATGGAAAAGAGGATGTCTTTTTAGTCTTGGTTACCCAAAAAGGAGGAAAGCCTGTGGTAAGTTGTTACATTTCAAAACCTCTAGTAGCAGCAAGATCTCTTCATGCAGGAGATATTGTCAAAGTCCTAGGAAAACACATTCATGGAGGTGGAGGTGGGCAAGCATTCTTTGCAACTGCAGGAGGAAAGCAGCCCGAGGGAATACCTGCTCTGTTGAATGAAGCTTCTAGTTTTATTGAATAAACCTAGATTTCTCGATCCACTAAATCGGTTACTACGTAATACCGCGGGTCATCAATAGAAGCAACAATGCTTCTTTCAAAAGTAGGATTCGCTTTGAGAAGAAGGGATTTACATTCAGGACTCAGGTGAATAAGCCTTACCTTTTTGTTTACTCCTCTGTATTTCTCAATTAAATTTTCAATTGCTTCAATTCCAGAATGATCACTTACTCGAGACTCTATAAAATCAATTTCAATGATTTCTGGATCTTTTTGAATGTCAAATTTGGAATTGAAGTTTTGAATAGAGCCAAAAAATAAAGGCCCCCAAATTTCATATACTTTGGTTCCATCCTCTTTAAAGCGTTTTCGAGCTCTAATCATGGTTGCATTTTCCCATGCAAAAACTAATGCCGAAATAATAACCCCAACAATAACAGCAATTGCTAGATCCTGCCAAACCGTAACTGCTGATACGGTTATTAAAACAAAAGCATCTGATTTTGGAATTTTCCGTAAAATTCTGAAACTACTCCAGGCAAAAGTACCAATAACAACCATGAACATTACCCCTACAAGAGCTGCGATTGGAATCTGTTCAATTACACTGGATCCAAAAAGGACAAATAGCAACAAGGAAATTGAAGCTATGATTCCTGATAAACGCCCTCTACCTCCGGAATTTACATTGATGATGGATTGACCAATCATAGCACAACCACCCATTCCTCCAAAAAGGCCATTTAAGAAATTAGCTCCACCTTGAGCCAAACACTCTCGGTTACCACTTCCTCGGGTTTGTGTTATTTCATCAATTAAATTTAAAGTCATCAAAGACTCTATAAGCCCAACCGAAGCCAATAAAAATGCAGTAGGTAAGATCAAGTTCCAATGACCTTCCAAAGTATAAAATAATTCAAATACTTGTCCTTGAAAAACAGGTAGTCCCCCTTGTAGCCCCTCACCACCACCGTCTCTGATAAAAGAACCAACAGTAGAAACTTCAATTCCTCCAAGAATAGTAACTAAAGCAACACTTATAATAGCGACAAGAGCTGCGGGAACCTTGGTAGTCAGTTTGGGTAAGAAATACATGATGAGCATGGTCATTAGGACTAAAGCAAGCATTGTGTATAATTCTGTTCCTTGAATCCATTGAACACCAGAGGCATCAGATTTTTGGAACAATCCCAATTGAGATAAGAAAATAACAATTGCTAATCCGTTTACAAAACCCATCATTACCGAATGAGGAATTAATCGAACAAATTTACCGAGTTTAAAAATCCCTGCAGAAACTTGAATTATACCAACAATAAGTAAAGTGATAAAAAGCCAATGTAAACCTAAATTTTCAATGGGTTGTTCCAAAGCGTTTCCAACTTTATTTCCTTGCTGAATCATATGAATCATCACAACTGCCATTGCTCCTGTTGCACCAGAAATCATTCCAGGTCTTCCTCCAAAAATTGAGGTTACAATCCCCATCATAAAAGCACCGTAAAGTCCAACGAGTGGATCGATACCTGCAATAAAAGCAAAAGCAACTGCCTCTGGGACTAAAGCTAATGCTACGGTTAATCCAGAAAGGATATCATTTTTTGGGTTTTGACTGAAGTTTCTAAAAAGTTTTTTCAAGGAATGATATTTTTTCAAAGGCGCAAAGATAACCTTTTCCTTTAAGTGAACCCCATCAAAACTAAAATTCAATCACGAGGGTAATTTACTCTAAACTTGGAGGGTAGTTTTTTAAGATTTCTGTAACAAATCCTTGAATTCGCTGGTCTCTTTTCTTCGAGTATTCATTGATAAAACCCCTTCCTTTTCCTTGCCAGACAAGTTGTTTGGATTTTGAATCAATTAAGTCAATAAAGAGTATGCCGTTGGTTTGAGAACTCACAGTTGCGATATTATTCTGTGGCCAACCCCAGCCATATCCCCATCCCCAACCATAACCCAAACCATTCCAGTTGTTGATGTAGACATCATTAGAAGATTTAACAGCAATATTAACTAAAAGTTCAGGAGTGTCAGAGGGAGAAAGACTCTTGTTTACCAATTCAGTTTCAATGGCTTTTAAAATTCTTTTTTTATCCAAGTCCGAAATTTCAACTTCATCAATACCAGGCTTGAAAAACGCATAAGTGGTAAAAGAATCAAAATCAACACTGGTGTCGAAATCATGATAAACTCGAATACTACTGCAACTAAAAATTATAAAACTTGAAAATATAAGAAGTGTATTTTTCATAAAAAGTATTTCTTATTAAAGAATTTATCAAAAATCATGCCTTTACTTTTTTCTTTTTTTGAAATCATAGGGACAATGTTTGCAGCCATTTTCACAGCAGTAACCTCTTTTGAGGTGGTATTGCTCTGTGAAGACCTTATATCCGTCGGGTGACATATAAAAATCACTTTCCTTTAATTCTTTTCCACCTAACATGATTCTTTTTTAGTATGCTGTTCTGAAATTAATTAATTTAGGCAAATAAATTTAAATATGTTATTTGAAGCTACTCCTAAAATCCCAAACCAATTCATTACACAAATAAACGAGTTTTCAATCACAATAAAAAGAGAAGACCTCATTCATCCCCAAGTGTCGGGTAATAAATACAGAAAGTTAAAGTACAACCTAAAACACGCCCTTGAAAATAAAGCAACATCAATTATTACTTTCGGCGGAGCATATTCAAATCATTTAGCCGCAACAGCTGCTGTTGGAGCAGAATTAAAAATACCAACTCATGGCTTTGTTCGTGGAGAGGAATTGGAATCAAAACAACGCAACCCCACTTTAAGTTTTTGTGAAAATCATGGCATGCAACTGCATTTTATATCCCGAAGTGCATATCGATTAAAAAATAAAGCCTCACAAGTCACCCGTTTTATTGAGGATAATCCAAAGACGTATTTAATTCCAGAAGGGGGAACCAATAAATTAGCAATTCAGGGCTGTAAAGAAATTTTAAATGCAGAGGATCACAAGTTTAGCACAATTTGTTGTGCTGTGGGTACAGGAGGAACTTTTTCGGGTTTGGTTCAAGCAGCTCCTGAAAAAGAGTTGTTGGGTTTTGTGGTAGTTAAAGACCCCTTGATAGATCAAACTGTTCGAAATTTTACAACCAATCGCAATCGATGGGAATTACTTTATGATTATGATTACGGAGGCTATGGGACTTTTTCATCTGAAATAATTACATTCATTAATGATTTTTATAAACAGCATCAAATTCTTTTGGATCCCCTGTATACTGGGAAAATGGTTTTTGGTATTTTTACACTAATAAAAAACAAAAAATGGCGTTGGAAAAAAAACATCTTAATTATCCATACTGGCGGAATTCAGGGAATCCAGGGAGTCAATCGCCATTTAGAACAGAAAGGACGAACAACCATTCAATACTAAGAAAGGTTTCTCTTTGTTTATTTGCACTATTAATTTTTAGTTGTAGCGTTACCAAAACTGTTCGCACGAAAAAAGAAGTTGTTTCAAAGAAAGAAAGTCTCACAAAGAAAAAAATCAACAAACCCGGAACCAAAGTAGTAAAAAGCTCCTATGCTGAAAAAGTTCAAGACTATTTAGATCGATTTTCACCTATTGCTCGAACAGAAATGTGGCAATACAAAATACCAGCAAGCATTACACTAGCTCAAGGAATTTTAGAATCAGGAACAGGTTCAGGAAGATTGGCGCGCGAAGGAAATAATCACTTTGGAATTAAGTGCCATCGAGGTTGGAATGGTGGACGAATGTATCACGATGATGATGAAAAAGGAGAGTGTTTTAGAACTTATGATGATCCTGCAGAATCCTATCGCGATCATTCCATTTTTCTAAGTGGAAGAGAACGCTACTCTTTTCTGTTTAAGCTGCCCAGAAAAGATTATAAATCATGGGCAAAAGGACTAAAGAAAGCAGGATATGCAACTGATCCCAAGTATCCCAAAAAACTTATTGGAATTATTGAACGCTATCAATTATACCAATATGATGTTAAAAGGAAACAGAAAAGAATTGTTAAAAGATCGAATCCTAAAACGAATAAAAGCGCTCGAAAAAACATTCATCGTGTAGTAACAGGAGACACCTTGTACTCAATTTCAAGACGTTACAACATTTCTGTAAACCAGCTAATAAAAGAAAATAATCTTCGAGACAATACAATTTTTAAAGGTCAAGAATTGATTATACCAAAATCTAAATAAATGCAATATCAACGAAGTAGCAGTCTTTTTGAAGCTGCTCAAAAAGTAATTCCAGGCGGAGTAAATTCTCCAGTAAGAGCCTTCAAGTCCGTAGGAGGAACTCCAATTTTTGTAGATAAATCAAAGGGAGCTTATCTCTATGATGTGGACGGTAATCGATTGATAGATTATATTTCTAGTTGGGGTCCAATGATCTTAGGACACGCCTATGAACCCGTAATTGAAGCACTAAGTCAAAGAGCAAAAAAAGGAACATCCTTTGGGATGCCAACAGCCCTAGAAACTGAAATAGCAGAATTGGCAGTTGCTATGATTCCGAACATGGATAAAATTCGTTTTGTGAATTCAGGAACGGAGGCTTGTATGAGTGCCATACGTTTAGCTCGAGGAGTAACCGATAGAGAAAAGATAATAAAATTTGCAGGTTGTTACCACGGTCATTCAGATGCTTTTTTAATTCAAGCAGGAAGTGGTGCAGCAACTTTTGGAGCCCCTAACAGCCCGGGAGTAACTCAAGGAACAGCGAAAGATACACTCTTAGCAGAATACAATGATTTGGATTCTGTCGCTACCATTTTTGAACAACATTCAGATCAAATAGCCGCCATTATTGTCGAACCTGTGGCAGGAAACATGGGTTGTATTGCCCCAAAAAAAGGTTTTTTAGAAGGCTTACGTCAACTTTGTGATTCAAACGAGGCACTTCTTGTTTTTGATGAGGTAATGACAGGTTTTCGTTTGGCAGCAGGTGGAGCTCAAGAACGTTTACATATTAAAGCAGACATTGCCACTTTTGGAAAAGTTATTGGTGGAGGTCTTCCAGTAGGAGCATTTGCAGCAACAAATGAAATTATGAGTTACCTAGCACCAGAAGGACCAGTTTATCAAGCCGGAACACTTAGTGGAAACCCTCTTGCAATGGCAGCAGGTTTTACAATGCTTCAAGCATTGCAAAAACAGCCTCAAATATATACTCGCTTGGATCAAAAAACAGAACGTTTACACTGCGGAATGGAAGACCGTATCGCCAACACATCTTTACCTTATCAGATTAATCGTTTTGGCTCTATGATTTCTCTTCATTTTACAGAAACCCCAGTAGTTGATTTTCAAACAGCAGTAAATGGGAACAATGACTTTTTTAAGGCTTATTTTCATGGAATGCTAAAAGAAGGAATTTATCTCCCTCCCAGTGCATTCGAAAGTTACTTTTTGAACGATGCTTTGTCCAATGATGATATTGATTTTACCCTAGATGCATTTGAACGAGTAATTAAAAACTTAAAGTATTAATCCGTTTCTTACCATTTTTTAGGATTCCGATTTATTAATTAAACCAGAACAAAATATAATTGTACTATTAACCAGGTTTTCACGTGCAAATAACATTGCTTTATCTATAGAAGTTCCTTCTTTTGAAATTGCTACACAATAGTCCAATCCGAGCTCTCTTTTTTCTTTTTCGTTAAGAGAGACACTTCCACATAAAGCAGCTACTGGAATTTCTTTTTTACGGGCTGATTCTATTACCCCAGCTATTGTTTTTCCAGCAAGGGTTTGCCCATCCAACTTACCTTCTCCAGTAATAATCCAATCTGTGTTTTTAATTTCTTCATCGAAGTTAGCCAATTCCTTTATCAAATCAATACCACAAACAAGTGTTGCATTTAAAAAAGCAATAGCTCCAGCACCTAGGCCACCGGCAGCCCCAGAGCCTTGTATATTTTGAACATCAATATTAAATTGCCTCTTTAGAACGCTATCAAAGTTTTTTAATCCCTTATCCAGTAAAAATAAATCGGACTCATTTGCTCCTTTTTGTAAAGCAAATACATAGGCTGCGCCTTTTTTGCCATGAAGACAATTTTTAACATCACAAGCTACCCAGAATTCAGTCTTTTGAACTAATTTATTGAGTTGTTTGGTGTTAACTTCTTGGATATTTTGAAGGTTTCTTCCAATGGGTTTTAAAGGATTTTTTTTTGAATCTAAAAACTCAATACCTAGAGCTTGACACATCCCTATTCCAGCATCATTGGTAGCACTTCCGCCAATTCCCAAGAAGATTTTTTTTGCACCCTTTTTGAGAGCATCTAAAATGAGTTCACCCGTTCCAAAGGAAGATGTATTCATACAATTCAACTCATCAGTTGATAAAAGCTTATGTCCCGACGCTTCAGACATTTCTACGTAGGCTGTTTTTGAAGTTTTTGAAAATATATAGTGAGCTTTTATGGGACGAAACAGAGGGTCTGAAACTTGTACTTTTATCAATTCAGTTTTCAAGTATTTTTTAATGACTTTTAAAGTACCTTCTCCACCATCTGCTAAAGGTTTTTTGAGAATGATAGCTTTTGGAAAAATATTTTTAATTCCTTCTTCAACTGCATTACAAAACTCAGCTCCACTCAAAGAACCTTTGAACTTATCTGGTGCAATAACAAATTTCATCTCTCAATTATTAGTTATTCAATTCCTCAAAAAACCTCAGACTTTGAATTAAATTATTTCATAAGAGTCTATCCAAGGTTGACTCTGATGCCTTCCTCATCTTTGGTAACTTTGGCGCTTCCAATTTTGGTAAGTCCTTTGATGGCTTTATCCCATTTTTTGTTGCTTAAGCCAGCTTGCTTTTTCAATTCATTGAGATCAATAGATTCCTCTTTTTTCAGTAAAGTAAAAACTAATTTCTCGTCTTCGGTCATTTCTACAATTTTCTTTTCTTGTCTCATTTGCGGAAAAAACAGAACCTCTTGAATTGAACTGTTGTTAGTTAGGAGCATTACCAAACGATCAATTCCAATTCCAATTCCCGAGGTAGGAGGCATTCCATATTCCAGAGCTCTCAAAAAATCTTGATCGATAAACATGGCTTCATCATCTCCTTTTTCACTCAATTTCAATTGCTCTTCAAAACGCTCTCTTTGATCAATGGGATCGTTCAATTCCGAATATGCATTGGCTAGTTCTTTACCGTTTACCATCAGTTCAAATCTTTCTGTCAACTTAGGGTTGGATCGATGCTCTTTGGTTAAAGGGCTCATTTCTTTGGGGTAATCAATAATAAAAGTTGGTTGAATGTAATGGTGTTCACATTTTTCCCCAAAAATCTCATCAATCAATTTCCCGATTCCCATAGTATCATCCACCTCAATCCCCAATTCACGGGCAGTATTTCTTAGAGTACTTTCATTCATTTCAGAAACATCAATTCCGGTGTGAATTTCAATGGCTTTGAGGATAGGGACTTTTGGATAAGGAGCCTTAAAATCGATTGTATGTTCTCCAACTTGGACAGCAGAATTTTCATTGGAATCAACCGCTACTTTTTCAAGAAGCTTTTCAGTAGTTTCCATCATCCAAAAATAATCTTTGTAAGCAACATAAAGTTCCATTACAGTAAATTCAGGATTGTGAGTCCTATCCATTCCTTCGTTTCTAAAGTCTTTTGAAAACTCATAAACTCCATCAAACCCTCCTACAATCAATCGTTTGAGATAAAGTTCATTGGCAATTCTGAGGTATAGAGGCATATCAAGTGCATTGTGATGGGTCAAAAACGGACGAGCTGATGCCCCTCCAGGAATGGGTTGCAATATGGGGGTTTCAACTTCCAAGTAATCTTTTGAATTAAAAAACTCCCGAATACTGTTGGTTATTTTAGTCCTTTTGATGAAAGTGTCTTTGACTTTTGGATTGACAATTAAATCAACATAGCGTTGACGGTATCTCAGCTCAGGATCGTTAAATTCATCATACGTATTTCCCTCAGAATCTGTTTTGGGGAGCGGAAGTGGTCGCAAAGTTTTGTTTAGAAGATCAAACTTTTTGACTAGAATTGTTTGCTCACCTACCTGGGTTGTAAAAAGCGTACCTACTATTCCGATGATGTCTCCGATATCAAGGAGTTTTTTATAAAGTTCATTATAAAGAGTCTTATCATCTCCTGTACAGATTTCATCTCGATTAAAATATACTTGAATTTTTCCTTGGCTATCTTGAACTTCTGCAAAGCTTGCCTTACCTTGAATTCTTCTAGACATCAAACGTCCAGCTATAATTACTTCTTTGCCTTCAACAAAGTTTTTTTTTATAGATGATGAAGATTCGTTTACAGGATAGAGTGCAGCAGGATAGGGGTTAATCCCTAATTCTCTAATTTTCTCCAGTTTTTCTCTTCTTATAATTTCCTGTTCGCTTAATGCAGCCATGGTATCAAAAATTTTAGCAAAGATAGGAGATTCCATGAATTCAAAAATTCAAATTTTATTATCTTGCTAAAAAAAATGCTTTGAGTCTTATTCGTGTCATACTTTCAATACTTTTCCCACCCCTTGCGGTGATAGATCAAGGTTGTGGATCTATTGTAATCGTCTTCATTTTAACCTTATGTGGGTGGGTACCCGGAGTTATTGCAGCTCTTGTTATTTTGAATAACACCAATCGTTATTGATGGGGGTTTTAAATAAAAAAATACAAGTAAAAGAACTAAAAAATACTGCGTATCAGCCTGCTTGGGACTTTCAAGAAAAACTTCTTAAAGAAATAGTAGATCTCAAAATTTTGAATCGAAGAAATGACACCCAACAGCCAACTCCTAATTATTTTTTATGGGTAGAGCACCCCCCAGTAATTACTCTTGGTAAGAGCGGTGCCGTTGACCATTTGCTTCTCAACGAGAAACAACTTCAAAAACATGGAATTGAATATTACAAAACCAACAGAGGAGGAGACATCACTTTTCACGGTCCAGGTCAAGTAGTTGGGTATCCTATTTTAGATTTAGAAAACTTTTTTACGGACATTCATAAATATCTTCGATTACTTGAAGAAACGGTTATTTTGACCTTGAAAGAATATGATTTAAAAGGGGTTCGAAGTCCCGGAGAAACAGGGGTTTGGTTAGACGCGGGAACACCTTTTGCCCGAAAAATTTGTGCATTAGGAGTTAAAGCAAGTCGATGGGTTACCATGCACGGGTTTGCATTCAATATAAATACTGATTTGGCTTACTTTGATTATATTGTTCCCTGTGGAATTCAAGGTAAAGGAGTTACCTCACTAAAAGCTGAACTTAAAAAAGAAATTTCATTGATAGAAGTAAAAGAAAAACTTGCTAAACACTTTCAAAACTTGTTCGAAGCGAAGTTTATTTTCACTTAGTTAATTTCATAGATTATTATCCCATCACTTTCAGATTGAACTAGAAGTTCTAGAGCTTTGTCTTTGTCCGCATTTGTTAAATCAGCAGCTGATGATCCATATACTGGGAACCCATTTACGGGAGTTCCGTTGCTGTAATAGAGGTATACTTTTTGTGCATCTAAATCGGTAGTAGTTACATAAATAATGTTCTTGATGTAGTAAATCTTAGGTGCAGTGTAGCGTCCAAAAGGCAAATTAATAGGAATTCCTTTAATGTATAAAATATTATTTGATTGGGATACCAAAGATTTAGTTGTGGTTACAATTCGGTGTCCCTTTTCTAAATCTAAATTGGTTTTTATGATGTTGCCCTTAACATCGATTTGAATAAGATTCCCATTTAAATCTGAGGTAGTAAATGTTTTTAGATAAGAATTAACGGTATTTCCTGAAAAAGCAATGTTTCCTTTTACTTTAACTCGTTCTTTTCCAGTTCGATTTAAAAGGTTAAGTTTTCCACTTTCTTCCTGGATTGCGATGTAATCCTTTTGATTAATTCGAATATGTACAGGAGAATTTATAATAGGCGTTTTAGTTTTTTTAAATTTAAATCCCGTTACTTTTTTACCCTTAGAATTAAACATCTGTAAATTAGTTCCTTGAGCTAAAACAAAACGATAGTCTCTTCTCTGATCATAATCAAAAACAGCAAGGGGTTGAATGGGTTCTTTACTTGGAATTTTAATTGAAAAAGGTTTAACAATTTTTCCATTTCGATCCAATATAAAGAACTTATCTTCAGTCCTGAATGCCATTTGTAATCTTTTGTTTTTGTATAAATCAACCTGCACAACACTACCCTGAATGTTTCCAGATAATTGCTTTTTCCAAAACAGATTTCCTTTATCAGAAAACAAGTAAAGCTTATTGTTAACGTCTTGAACTAAAACATCCATACCTTTACTTCTGTGGTTTTTAAGCCATTGAGGGGTAGAGCTTAGAGGAGCCTCCAGCTCTAAAAGGTATTGGTTTGAAACAGTATTTTGCACTGTTTTTAATTCATTCTCATGAATTCTTAGGTGCATGTGCATAAAGCTATTTTCTAAAGTACCTTGAAATGCGATAAATGGAAATCGATTTGTATCTAATTTTGACCAGGGGTTTTTCTTTTCTTTTTTATTTACCCACCCCTCAATCAAGTGCTTGGTTTGTGCAATCCAATAGATTGAACTTTCAGAAACAAGGGTTTCTTTGAATGTATTATAGATTATGTTTTTGCTTAAAGTACTCCCATCTTTATAATTGCCAATAACTGTTTTTATGGCTTTTTCACTTGCAGTAAAAACAAAAAAGTTTTCAATTACAGCTCCCCAGTTTGGTTTTACTTGAGATCCAATAACCTTTGAAAATAAAAGAATGTCATCAGGTAAATTAGTTTGATAGTATGAAATTTCTCTAAAATTTTTAGCATTTTCTAATTTTGGTAAAAGATTTTTTTTGGCTCGTTCCTCGTTTTGAGAGTGAAAAAGTAAAACGGTTTCAGAACCCAATTTAATCCATCCAATTTCATCGATAGTGCTCAAGGCTTTTAGATCGATTTCGGGAAGGGCAATATTGTGATGAAGAACCCATTGTTTAAATGCATCCTCAGTCTCCAGAGCGTTGTTTAAGGGAATAGATAAAAAAGAAGTGCTGTTTTCTGGAGTTAATTGATCTAAAAGTATTTTTTGAGCATCGTTTTCTTTAAGAATTCCCATGGAATCTCCCAACGAATCTTGAACCGCTATTAAACCATCTAAGCTAAATCCAGAATTTTCAAAATTTAGATCATAGGCATTCCAATCGTGATTAATTTTTGGAGCTAATGGTATGCTTCCAATTGCTTTTTCAATAAATTCTTCACTCTTTGGTTGAACCAGAAAGTTGAGTGGAGCACTCGTGTCAAGAGTGGCGTATATTTTATCGAAAAGATTCTCTTGATTGGGTTTAGCTTTTTGCTGAAATTTACGGATACAATTTTCGATTAGTAATTGTGAAGTCGAACGCAAGGTGAAGCCTTCAATATTAGCGCTGTAGAGAATGTTGTTTTCGCTTTTTTCAATATTAATTTTCAATTTACTATATTCAATGGAAGATCCCTTTGTTCTTGTAGAGTCTATCGGTGCCTTGTATATATGAATTAAAGCACTGGGGTTTTTACCAACAGTGGTTATGCACAATAAGCTTTTTACATCTGGAGTATCTCGGACTAAACGTGAAAATTCAAATGTCAAACTTGGGTTAAGGGATTTTATTTCTCTAAACACTTCATTGTTGGCAAGTTCACTAGTGAGGGTATTGATGTCATTAATTTGAATCACCCAACTACTGTTTTGTGGTATCCAATCCGAAAGCTGACTATTCTTATTACTGATTGGCTGGCAGCTCCATAAACTGACAAAAAGAACAGCTAAAAATCCAGGGAGAAATACTTTTTTTAAAGATTGAAGCAAGATTGAATGAATCATAGGGTTGTATATAAAGTCCAAAAATAGGAAACTCAAAATTTAATTTGAAATTGTTCTGATAGTAATCTAAAAGTTTTTCGGTGTTGAGGACTTATTCCTTCTTTAAGAATGGCCTCGCGATGACTTTTGGTGGGATATCCCTTATTGTTTTTCCAGTTGTATTTGGGGTATTTAAGGTCAAGATCAATCATCAGATCATCTCTATAGGTTTTTGCTAGAACAGATGCTGCTGCAATATTTTGGAATTTTCCATCTCCTTTGATAATGCATTGATGTGGAATTTTCTTAAAAGAATGAAAACGATTCCCATCTACAAGGATATGATTTGGGCAAGGATCAAGCTTTTCAAGTGCTCTGTGCATTGCTTTTATGGAAGCATTAAGAATGTTGATGGTATCAACTTCTTTCGGAGAACAATGTGCTACTGCATATGCTATCGCTTGATCTTCAATGATGGGTCTCAAGAATTGTCTTTGCTTTTCGCTAAGCTTTTTGGAGTCGTTTAAAAGGGGTACGTCAAAGTCTGCTGAAAGAATTACAGCTGCAGCGGTGACTGGCCCTGCAAGGCAACCCCTTCCTGCTTCGTCTGTTCCTGCCTCAAGTCCTTCTAATAATTGTAAGCTCAACACCTTTTATTATATTTAATTATTCTCATTTCAAATTACTTACAATTATTTAACTTCGCAATCAAAATTACACTGTTTCATGACCCAAAGATTCTTTTTTTTACTTTTTTTATTGAGTAACTCAATAACTTTTGGTCAGGGGATTCCAGGTGCCTATTTTGAAAAAAAGTTTAAAAATAAAAAAACAAATTCCGCTGGAATAGACATTTTATCCATTCAGAAACCTCAAAAAAAAACAGTAAAGGAGAAAGATTCTATTCTCAAAGACTCAATAAATATTGATATGTACACAATTTACACTGTAGATAGAGATTCTAGTTATATAGATACAACTTTAACGATACAGAAGGAGTACAAGATGAATTTTTTGAGAAAGGATTATTTTGAATTATTACCTTTTTCCAATACAGGTCATGCATTTAATAGAATTGGATATGATTTCTCTAAACAGTCTTTATTGGCTAATCTTGGAGCTCGTTCAAAACATTTCAGCTACATTGAAGCCCCAGAGTCATTGTATTTTCAGGTTCCAACCCCTTTAACCGAGCTTTTTTATCGAACCGCATTTGAGCAAGGTAGAATCGCACATACAACCATAACGGCAAACTTAAGTCCTCAATTTAATTTTGCATTTACTTACAAAGGCTCACGTTCTTTGGGTAAGTATGTCAATTTCAGATCGGCATATGAGCGTTTTCAATTTTCATTTAAATATCAATCCCTGAACACAAGATATACATTGTGGGGGCATTACTCCAATCAGTCCATTGAAAATCAAGAAAATGGAGGTCTTGACGAGGAGGGAATTCTTCTTTTCGAAACTGGGGATCCTGATTTTAAAGATCGTTCAGTTTTGGATGTTCGTTTTAAAACAGCAGAAAGTCTTTTGGCAGGAAAGCGTTCTTTTATCGACCATCATTGGAATATAGTACCTCCCAAAGACTCTGTTAGAGCTAAACTCTTAATTGGACATCGATTTGTTGATGAATCTCGATATTATTCTTATGTAGACTCAAAAAAAACAGATCATTTTGGAGATTTAGTAATTGGATTTTCAAAAATAAACGACTTGGCTAAGCTCTTCAGAACCAAAAATCAAGTTTACACCGAATTTAAAACCCCATACACGGGCAAATTACGTGCAGGAATAACATCCGTTCAATCAAATTATTTTTTTGGTTTAGAAGAGGAAGATGTTGTTTCTGAATCGATCCCAAATCAGATAAAAACCACTCAACTTCTTTTGAACGGAGATTGGAAATTTCAATGGAAAGGATTTTCAATGCAAGCAAACCTCCAAAAAAGCATAAGTGGAAGTTTGTTGAGTGATGAAATAGGATTCAAAGCTCAATACGAATTTCCAAATAAAACTTCCTTTACAGCTCGAGCAAGCTTCCGAAACCAAACTCCTGACTTTAATTTTCAACTTTATAAAAGTGATTACCTAAACTACAATTGGTATAATCCTGATCTAGAAAATCAAAACACAACCCATTTTTCTTTCAATTTCAAACATCCCCAACTTGGAAGATTATATGTACATTGGCAGTTAATCTCAAATTACACCTATTTTAACACCACTAAATTTGAGCCTAAGCCTGAAGATCTTGACGTAGATCGAGAAAGTATACTATATGTCCCGCCTAATGATATTTACTTAGCGGCTCCACAACAAGCAAACAACGCCCTGAATTATTTTAAGATTCGTTACACTTCAGAGTTCAAATTGGGGAATTTTGCAATGACCAATACAGCACAGTATCAAAAAGTAACCACTGAGTTAGAAGCCGCTGAAGACCTTGGGAATTCCCAGCCGTTAAATGTTCCAGAATGGAACTTGAGAACTACCCTGAGTTTTAGCCGTGAGATTTTTAAAAAAGCCATGTATCTACAAACAGGCTTCACTGGTCACTATTTTACAAAATACTATGCAGATAGATACAATCCATTGTTAGGGGATTTTACTCGTCAAAACAATGTTTTGATCGGGGATTTTCCTAGGATAGATTTCTTTGTAAATGGAAAGGTTCAACAGACCAGATTGTTTTTAAAAGCTGAACACATTAACACACTTCTAGAGAATTATAACTATTTCAGTGCACCCGGATATCCCTACCGGGATTTTGTTATCCGTTTTGGACTTGTATGGAATTTCTTCAGATAAGCATAAGTGTTTGATTATTGTGTCAATTTTAGACTTCAAATACAAACCTTTTTCAAGACACATATTCCTTTTATTTTCCAAAACACAAACTTTATCTTTATTTTGTTTCTCGTTTATCATTCTCTAGATCTCAAAAAATTTGATAATTTTAAAAACTTAGAGTATTTAGTTTATAAATTAAGATGTTTAAGTATCTGTTTTTCAATGTTTAGAAGAATAGAGCTATTTGGTTTAAAAAAAAAACAGAAATTTTACATTAAAGATGTTGTTGGAGTACAAAAAGGGTTTT
>JAURBD010000098.1 GCA_030829155.1 Flavobacteriaceae bacterium | reverse complement strand
GGGGTTTCTTCCAGACGATCTTCGCCCCCAAAACTATAGTCATTTGGATTTTTCGAACTACTAAAACGATTCCTAATTTGTATAGAAAGTTTTGAGTTTTTGTATTCAAACATCATTGATCCATAAAAAGGGAGTATGGACGGAAGAGGACCGAAGCCCTCTAGAGACTGAGCATGTGTATAGGTCATGTCAGAGAAAAAAGAAAAATGATTATTAAAATTCCAACGCCCTTCAAATGAAGCACCATGAATGGAAGCATTTCCAATGTTAGTATTAATTTGAGTTTTTACAATATCATCGTTGAAATCAAAAGGAATAATTTCTCCTGTTAATTGGTCTTTATAATTTGGAGAATACTCCCTCCCAATATAATTGTTAATAAAAGTACTATACATTCTTAAAGCAAAATCACCTTTTTTGTTAGGTGTTTTGAAAGAAATACCAAAATCAAGATTATTAGCATATTCGGGTAGAAGCGATGGATTTGGAATAATTAGAGTCCCTTTACTTTCTCTAGTTTTACCTAAATCATCAATATTTGGTGATCTAAATCCACTTGAGGCAAGAAAATTTAATTGCAAGTTTGGATTAGGCCTATGGGTAATGGAAAAGCTTCCTGTTAAAGCATGATTTTTTACATTAATTCGAGATAAGTTGGAATTCGAAGCATTGAGTAACCAAGTTGGATAAATCCCATTGCCAGTGTCCCAATTTGCTTTCAATTGAGTATGAGTATATCGACCACCAATAGTCAGCGTTGTTTTTGGATTTACATCCCATTTGAGATTATTATAAAGTGCAGCAGAATCATAATGTCCATCTGCATTGGGATATCGGGTTGGAATAAGCTTTGGATTAGACAGGCCAATAATAGTGTTGCCACTTAAAATTAATTTTCTTGAAAAAGCATTGGAAACGACTTTGTTGTTTACCCATTCAAAACCATACGCAAAACTTGCTAAACCTGTTTTTTTTGTTTCAAAATCACCATTAAAACTCCAGACCTGAACCTCCTCTTGCTGATATCTTCGATCCAGTTGATCAAATTTTCGGTCGATTCGTGATTCTTGAATATTTTGATATGCTAAGGTTAAATAGCCTTTATGAAACAATCTTTTTTTTGGAAACAGTTTAAGTTGAGGAGAAATTAAAAAACGTTTTTGAGGACCATAATACCATTCAGAATATAAAAGTTTATCGTTTTTGAATTCATTTAGTTTGTCAAATCGAGGAATATTCGAAGATTTAGAGAACTGAATATTTAAACTTAAAAATTTTTCTTTGGGAAGCTTAACAATAAATTTTTGTAAAAGATCTATTTGATCATAGCCTGAGTTCTTTTGAATATTGGGATTTTTATTAATCGATGGGTTTAATCGGTAAATTTTTTCTGTGTTTTCTGAATAAAACGGAACCAATCCCCAAGTATCAAAACCGTGAGTTCTATTTTTTCCCATTCGGATGTCACCAAATTTGGAAATACTTATGCTGCTGTAGCTTCCCCAATTTTTAAAACTTATTTCAGAGTCAAAATGATTAACAAAAGAGGTGTTTCCAGAATTAAAATTACTAGAAAAACTGCTTCTAAAGGGATTATTACTATTAATTCTAGGAGTTTTGGTAAAGTAATGAACAACGCCTCCTAAGGCATCAGACCCATATCCAACAGAAGATGAACCATAAACTACTTCTACGCGTTCAATAGCATTGGGGTCAATTGTTATTGCATTTTGTAGGTGCCCTGAACGGTAAATCGCATTATTCATTCGAATTCCATCAACAACTAACAAGACTCTGTTCGCTTCGAAACCCCTTAAAACAGGACTTCCTCCACCACCTTGAGATTTTTGAAGACGCAGCCCTGGAGCTAATAAAAGAAGATCTGCACCAGTCTGTGGCTGTTTTTTTTTGATTTCAACAGCATTAATTATCGACACTTTTTCGGCTATTTGATTTTTTTTTGAAGCTGTTCTAGCAACTGAAAGAATTACTTCTGAAAGTTCTTTAAGGTCTGTTTGGAGCGCAATAACATAGTTCATTCTTTTAAGCTCTTTTTTGTTATGACTTTGTGTTTCGTAGCCCATGTATTGAAACGAAATTTTTTCATAGTCACTGAATGAAGAAATTATACATTTTCCGTTTTTATCGGTAGTAATATTTCGATCTTTGGATTCATTGTATAAGCTAACGCTTACAATTGGCTTTGAAGTTAAAGCATCAACTACGGTTACCTCTTGCGCTTGAATAAGACTAACAAAAAAGGTGAAAAAGAGGGCTATTTTGTTAGACATCGTCAAATATTTCATTGAGAATTTCCAATGATTTTGGTTTTGAAAAGCCGAACAAATGTAATTCAAAATATAGTATAAGAGTCTCCAATAGTGCGCGTCTTTTCGTTCGATTAAGTTTAATGGAAAGAACACTACCAAAATTCATGCCTAATAATTCTCTGAACACTGGAATCTGATCACCCTCAATATGTTGTTCCCGAGGTAAAAGAGCATCAAAACATCCAGTTTCTAGATTGAAATAGAGTGCATCTTGGGGTTCATTGTTTGGAAAAAACCCCAGATATTTAGTTAAGTTAATTAAAAATATTAAATGAAAATCACTGATTTCATTATTAGAGTCTAGCCAATGGAATGCTGTTTCAAGAAAAACATATAGAGATGGATTGGCTTCCTCCTCAAGGATTGAATTGTTAAGAATTTCAGCTAAAAATTGTGCCATTGCATTTTTTTCAATGCGATTGGGAATTGTCAGATAGGGATGAATTACTTTAACTTCTTTAAGAAACTGAAGTTTTCCATTATTTTTATAATCAAAAAGTATTTCGAGTTGGGTTAAAACTTGGAATTGTGATTTTCGAATCATTCCTTTTTTTGCTGTCAAAATTCCTTTCAAAATAAAAGACTGTTTGCCCTGTTCTTGGGTATAGCAGTTTGCAATTAGACTGCTATCGCTATACTTTAGTGTATGCAATACAATAGCCTTTGTTTTAACTAGCATAATAAATTAAACAACCCCTTGAGCCAACATTGCGTCTGCTACTTTTACAAAACCCGCAATATTAGCACCTTTAACATAATTGACGAATCCATCCTCTTTTCCATATTCAACACACGATTCATGAATTTCACTCATAATGTTTTTTAATCGGCTATCAACTTCTTCCCGTGTCCAATTGTAGCGTAAAGAATTTTGAGCCATTTCAAGACCAGAAACAGCAACCCCACCGGCATTGGATGCTTTTCCAGGGGCAAACAACACTTTATTTTCTGTAAAAGTTTGAATTGCTTCAGGCGTTGAGGGCATATTGGCTCCCTCACCTATGCAGACACATCCATTTTTAATTAAAAGATCAGCATCTTTTTTATGCAATTCGTTTTGAGTGGCACAAGGCAGAGCCACATCGCAAGGAACTTCCCATGGGGTTTTACCCGCATGAAATTTTGCATTTGGATAGCGCTCAAGATATTTTTGAATCCTTCCTCTTTTAACATTTTTGATGTTCATGATGTGATCTAATTTTTCAGAATCAATACCTTCTTCATCATGAATATATCCTCCAGAATCAGAAAGTGTACAAACGGTTCCACCCAGTTGAATTACTTTTTCAGCTGCAAATTGGGCGACATTCCCTGAACCAGAAACGACTACTTTTTTGCCTTTTAAACTCGTACCAATATTTTCCAACATTTTTTGTGAAAAATATACAACTCCATATCCGGTTGCCTCTGGACGGATCAATGATCCCCCCCAACTTACCCCTTTTCCAGTAAGAACTCCAGTAAATTCATTTTTTAAACGTTTATATTGACCAAAAAGATATCCAATCTCTCTTCCTCCAACTCCAATGTCACCTGCAGGGATATCCCGATTAGGACCAATATGACGAAATAATTCGGTCATAAAACTTTGACAAAAACGCATTACTTCATTATCACTTTTTCCTTTGGGATCAAAATCTGAACCACCTTTCCCACCTCCCATAGGAAGGGTAGTGAGACTGTTTTTGAAGACTTGTTCAAAGGCTAAAAACTTAAGAACACTCAAGTTTACACTTGGATGAAAGCGCAACCCGCCTTTATAGGGGCCAATGGCTGAATTCATTTCAATGCGATATCCACGATTCACTTGAATTTCATTTTGATCATCAATCCATGCAACTCTAAAGGAAACTACACGTTCGGGTTCAACCATGCGCAGTAAAATATTTTGCCCATAATAAATGTCATTTTTAACAATATAAGGGATTACATTTTCAGCAACCTCAGTAACTGCCTGCATAAATTCAGGCTCATTTTGGTTTCTTTCTTGGACTTGTGCCAAAAAATTATCGATGATTTTTTTCATTTCAACGGTTTTTTTTAAGAGCAGTAATTATTAGAAATTGTTATGATAACGAATGTAGTTTTTTTGTTTCTTTTCATGCAAATAAAAGTGCAACAACTTCTTCAATTTTGGTTAGAGATAATAAATTGATTCCTGTGCCATTGGATTTATTTTTTGTTCCTTTGGAGGTAACTATAGTTTCAAAACCAAGTTTTTTGGACTCCGAAATCCGTTGATCCAATTTGGATACAGGGCGTAATTCTCCAGAAAGTCCAATTTCTGCCGAAAAACAAATTTCTTTGGGGAGAGCTATGTCGTGATAACTTGATAAAACTGCTGCAACTACAGCAAGATCAATTGCAGGATCTTCGCTACTTATTCCACCCGTTATATTTAAGAAAACATCTTTAGTTCCTAATTGAAACCCTGCTCTTTTTTCGAGTACAGCCAACAACATATTGAGTCTTTTGGCATTAAATCCTGTAGTACTTCTTTGAGGTGTTCCATAAACTGCTGTACTAACCAAGGCTTGAACTTCAATCATTAGAGGGCGAACACCTTCAATTGTAGCGGCAATTGCATGACCACTCATTTCTCGATTGGTTTGAGAAATTAATAGTTCACTGGGGTTTGTTACAATTCTGAGTCCATTGGATAACATTTCATAGATTCCAATTTCATCGGTGGATCCAAAGCGATTTTTTTGAGCTCTTACGATTCTGTAAAGATGATTTCGATCTCCTTCAAAATGAAGAACCGTATCTACCATATGTTCTAAAACTTTTGGCCCAGCAATAGTTCCATCTTTGGTTATGTGGCCAACCAAAATAACAGGAGTGTGGGTTTTTTTAGCAAACTGAATTAGCTCTGAGGTACATTCTTTAATTTGAGAAACACTTCCTGAACTACTTTCTATATATTGTGTTTGTAAGGTTTGAATGGAGTCAATGATAACAATATCTGGATCAAGTAATTTGATTTGTTTGAATATTTTTTGTGTTACAGTTTCGCTCAAAACATAACAATTTGCGTTTTGTAAATCGATTCGTTCAGCTCTTAATTTGATTTGTTTTTGACTTTCTTCTCCGGAAATATAAAGTACCTTTCCATTTATTTGAAGTGAAATTTGTAGTAATAATGTAGATTTTCCTATTCCTGGTTCACCTCCTATAAGTGTTATTGACCCAGGAACAAGACCCCCTCCCATCACTCTATTTAACTCAGAGTCATTTGTCGAAATTCTAGTTTCTTTATCGGTGTCAATTTCTTGGATTTTTACAGGATGAGTTCCTTTTGTATTAGTGGATTTTGTCTCTACCCATCCTTTTCTTTCTTTTTTTTCTATGACCTCTTCAACAAGAGTATTCCATTCTTTGCATCCGTTGCACTGACCTTGCCATTTGGAATGTGGAGTTCCACTCTTTTGACAGATAAAAGTTGTTTTTACTTTAGTCATTATAGAGAATTATTTAAGTAATTCAATTTTATTTAAAACTAGTTCTTTTGTTATGAAATCAATTGG
>JAURBD010000019.1 GCA_030829155.1 Flavobacteriaceae bacterium | reverse complement strand
CTGAAAGTTCCTACCAAAGAAGATGCATCAATAGAAATTGCAGGAAGAAGCAGAGGAACTCCTCGTATAGCAAATGGCTTGTTGCGAAGAGTACGAGATTTTGCCCAAATAAAAGGCAATGGAACAGTTGATTTCGAAATAACCCAATATGCCCTTAAAGCACTCCAAGTTGACGCAAATGGTTTGGACGAAATGGATAATAAAATACTAACGACCCTAATTGACAAATTTAAGGGTGGGCCCGTCGGAATTACCACTTTAGCTACAGCTGTATCTGAAAATGGAGAAACCATTGAAGAGGTTTATGAACCCTTTTTGATACAACAGGGATTTATCATGAGAACTCCTAGAGGAAGAGAAGTTACAGCACTAGCTTACAAACATCTGGGTCGGATTAAAGACAATCAAGAAGGTTTATTTTAATCAATGAATCAAGCTCCAAAAAAGCATGCACAATGGATTAAAGACCAAGCGTTGAAAATTGGTTTTCTTTCATGTGGAATTTCTAAAGCAGAATTTTTAGAACAAGAAGCTCCGAGACTAGAACATTGGTTGAAAACCAAGCAACATGGTGAGATGAGCTATATGGAAAACCATTTTGATAAACGCTTAGACCCAACTTTATTAGTTCCCGGAGCCAAAAGTGTGGTTTCTCTTACCTTGAATTATTATAATCCAAAAAAACAAACAGATTCTGATGCTCCAAAAATTTCTCAATATGCCTACGGGAAAGACTATCATTTTGTGATAAAAGATAAGCTCAAACAACTTTTAAGTCAGATTCAAAAAAATATAGGGGTGGTTGAAGGACGTGTATTTGTAGATTCTGCTCCAGTGATGGATAAAGCATGGGCAGCAAAAGCAGGTTTGGGTTGGATTGGTAAAAACAGTAATCTTATCTCAAAGCAAGTTGGTTCTTTTTTCTTTATTGCAGAATTAATTTTAGATCTTGAGTTAGAGCCCGACCAACCCGTTACAGACCATTGCGGGAGCTGTACAGCATGCATCGATGCATGCCCAACAGAGGCTATTAGTGAACCTTATCAAGTAGATGGGAGCAAGTGTATTTCGTATTTTACCATTGAGCTTAAAGACTCTTTACCCTCAGAATTTAAAGAGAAAATGGATAATTGGATGTTTGGATGTGATGTGTGTCAAGACGTATGTCCTTGGAACAAGTTTTCAAAGCCACACCAAGAACCATTGTTTAATCCACACCCCGACCTTCTTACAATGTCATCTCAAGATTGGAAAGAATTAACTGATGAAACGTTCAAACAAGTATTTAAAGATAGTGCAGTTAAGAGAATAAATTTTGAGGGTTTAACCAGAAATATTCATTTTTTAAAAGTTATTAAGTAGACTTTCTTTCAATTAAAGTAGTTTCTATTTCATATTTCTTGAACTCAATAATCTCATTTCTTTTTTTAGTTTCTCGTTCCTCAAGGAAAACTCTAAAAGCTTTTCTTCCCATCAATTCTCCAGGTTGATTGATGGTGCTCAACGAGGGGGTGATAAGAGATGAAATCATCCAATTACTAAATCCCATTACAGCGATTTGATCTGGAATTTTTATATTATTTTCTATTAAACATTTTATTGCTCCGATTGCAGGAAGATCAGCTACTGCAAAAATAGCATCCACATCCATTTTTTTGTCTAAGATCTCTTGGGTATGATCATAACCTTCTGAGTCACTAATTTCATCGCAAATAAACACTAAATTTTTATCATATTTGATTCCATGATCTTCAAGAGCTTGTTTGTATCCCAAAAATCGATCTATGGAGTTTTGAGGAAGAAGAGGTCCTCTGAAATGAGCAATACGTTTATTGCCTTTGCTGATCAAATGTTTTACAGCTGTGTAGGCAGCTTTCCGATCATCAATTACGATACTTGAACATTGGGTTAGTTTAGAGTATTTATCGAAAATCACCAAATTAGTCCCATTATGTATAATATTTTGAATATGAGCTAAATCGTGGGTTTTGTCTGCTATAGAAAGAAAAATTCCATCTACATTTTTACTAAGTAAACGTTGAATTTGTATTTTCTCTAACTCATACGACTCTTCAGAACATAAGATAAAAGTCATGTATTCTTGCTTTTCAGCTTCAGAAATAATGCCTCTTAGAATGCTGCTGAAAAAATAGTGATTTAGGCGGGGAATTACGATTCCTATGGTTTTGGACTCATGAGTTCTCAAATATGCAGCAAAAGAATTTGGTGTAAAATTAACTTTCTCGGCATATGCTTTTACACGCTCTTTAGTTTTAAAACTTACATCTGGGTAGTTTTTAAGCGCTTTAGAAACAGTAGTAACCGATATGTCTAGTGCAGCCGCAATGTCCTTTAAGGTTAGATTTTTCATGAATTCATCATATTTATCTTAACATTAACAATATTAAAACAAATTTAATCTAAACTTTCTAGAAAGAACATAAATAAATTAAAACTGATTTATTCTAAAAATAGAACTTTTTTGTCAAATAAAAAGATTGTGTCCAAATTATGATTGATAATATTAATTTGGTGTCTAATAAAAGTTTTAACTTCACCCAAGATTTCAAATTTAATAAATCCAGATGCTCCAAAAAGATACCCCTTTAATTTTCTCATTAAAAAAATTAATGAAAGTATTTCAAATATTATCTTTAATCTTAATGATTTTTACAGCCATTTCATGTTCAGAAGATGGATCTTATAAAACAAAGATTAACGATCCAGAATTGGTTCAGTCAAATGTAAAGAACCTTACAGATATAATCGTCTATGATATTTTTTCACCACCTGTTGCCAGTAGAGTGTATGTTTATCCTTCAATTGCAGCTTACCAAACAATGCAATTAGCCAATAAAGATTCTTATGCATCTTTAAGTGGTCAAATAAAGGGTTTAAAACCTTTGAGTGAACCTCAAAATGAAAAAGTAAATTTAAATATTGCCTCTTTACATGCCTATAATGAGGTAGGTAAAGCGATGATTTTTTCTCAAGAAAAAATGATTGCATATCAAGAGAAACTAGATGAAATCTTAAAGGATAAAGGAGTACCGCGATCGGTTCTCAGGGCATCTAAGAACTATGGAGATCAAGTTGCAAATCATATTTTAGATTGGGCTAAGGGAGATTATTATAACCAAACTCGGACTTTTCCGAAATACACCATTAAAGAAGAAGAACATTTTTGGAAACCAACCCCACCGGATTATATGGATGGAATCGAACCTCATTGGAAGTTGATCCGAACAATGGCTTTAGATTCTTCCAATCAATTTCCACCAAAACCTCCTATTCCTTTTGATTTGACAAAAGGAAGCCCGTTTCAAACTCAATTGAATGAAGTATATCAAATTGGTAATAATCTAACTGATGAACAATTAGAAATTGCCAAATTTTGGGATTGTAACCCTTACGTAACTCATCACCGTGGACATGCAATGTTTGCAACCAAAAAAATTACACCAGGAGGGCATTGGATTGGGATTACATCAGTAGTAACAAGAAAAATAAAAGGTGATTTTCAATCCACTATTAATGCTTATGCCAATGTAACCATTGCTCTTTTTGATGCTTTTATAAGCTGTTGGGATGAAAAGTGGAATACATTAGTTGTTAGACCTGAAACCCTAATCAATAAGTATTATGATGAAGAATGGTTGCCTATTTTACAAACCCCTCCCTTTCCAGAATACACAAGTGGGCATTCAGTTATCTCAAGAGCTGCAGCCATAACTTTAACAGATCTATTTGGTGATAATTTTGCTTTTGATGACACAACCGAATTGGAATATGGACTACCAGTCCGATCCTATGGTTCATTTATTGAAGCCTCAGAAGAAGCCGCAATTTCTAGGCTTTACGGGGGAATACATTATATGATGGCTATTGAGGAAGGAGTAAATCAAGGAGATCAAGTGGGTAGGCACGTAGTTAATAGAATACAAACTTATATTGGTGAATCAACTGGAATAGCCCTAAAATAAGGCAGGTTGGTATTTTTCTTCAATAATCAATCCAATCTGATTTGGATACCTTGATTCCCAAGAGTATATTTCTAAAACGTTATTTAAAGAAAATAAAAAATAGAATTTAAATGTTACTTTTCTAATATTTAGGCTATAAACATTTGTTAATTCTAAAGTCTTCCTACATTTGCTATTCGACACACATAAAAATGAGTAAAGAACGTAAAAGAAGAGAAGCTTTAGTTTATCATGCTAAGCCAAGACCAGGAAAAATTGAGGTAGTCCCTACCAAAAGTTATAGTACTCAAAGAGATTTAGCCTTGGCTTATTCCCCTGGAGTAGCGGTACCTTGTCTAGAAATAGAAAAAATAAAAGATGATGTTTATAAATATACTAACAAAGGAAATCTTGTAGCCGTCATTTCAAACGGGACTGCTGTTCTTGGATTGGGAGACATTGGACCTGAAGCATCAAAACCAGTGATGGAGGGTAAGGGGTTACTTTTCAAAATTTTCGCAGGGATTGATGTTTTTGATATTGAAGTTGATGCAAAGGATCCTGAAAAGTTTATTGAGGCAGTAAAAGCAATTGCACCAACCTTTGGAGGTATAAATTTAGAGGATATTAAAGCACCAGAGGCCTTTGAAATTGAACAACGATTAAAAAAAGAATTAGACATTCCGGTAATGCACGATGATCAACACGGTACAGCAATTATTTCATGTGCTGCTTTGTTAAATGCATTAGAATTGGCTAACAAAAAAATCAAAGATGCTCGAATAGTAATATCTGGGGCAGGTGCTGCTGCAGTTTCTTGTACTCGTCTTTATAAGTCTTTTGGAGCGAAAGATGAAAATATCATCATGACAGATAGTAAGGGAGTAATTCGAAAAGACCGAAAAAATTTAATTCCAGAAAAACAAGAGTTTGCTACTGACATTGATGTTCATACTCTCAAGGAGGCTATGATTAACTCTGATGTATTTATTGGTTTATCAAAGCCCAATATTGTTGACAAAGGAATGTTGCGCTCTATGAATAAAAACCCTGTCGTTTTTGCTATGGCAAATCCAGATCCAGAAATAGAGTATGAATTGGCTTGTTCTGTTCGTGATGATATTATTATGGCAACAGGAAGATCTGATCATCCAAATCAAGTTAATAATGTTTTAGGTTTTCCATTTATATTCAGAGGAGCTTTAGATGTCCGTGCAACAAAAATTAACGAAGCCATGAAAATGGCTGCAGTTGAGGCATTGGCTGAATTAGCAAAAAAACCTGTTCCAGAGCAAGTTAATATAGCCTATCAAGAAAGGAGCTTATCTTTTGGTCTGGATTACATTATCCCAAAACCTTTTGATCCTCGTTTGATAGAAGAAGTACCTATTGCTGTAGCTAAAGCTGCAATAGCATCTGGAGTTGCAAAAGAACCCATAGAGGATTGGGAAAAATATAGAGTACAACTAGCCCAACTCATTGGATCAGATAAAAAAACGATCCGATTGATTCATGATCGAGCGAAGTCCTCACCTAAAAAAATTGTCTTTGCAGAAGCAGATCAATTAGATGTTCTAAAGGCTGCCCAAATTGTAATTGAAGAAGGTATTGGACAACCAATTCTTTTGGGGAGAAAAGAAGTCATAACAGATCTTATGGAGTCCATTAATTTTAACGGAGAGATATCCATTTTAGACCCTAAAAGCGATGCTCAACGAGAAATGAAAGATAATTATGCTAAACTTTTTTGGAACGAACAAAAAAGAAAAGGAGTAACGCTTTACGAAGCACAGTCAATGATGCGTGAGCGTAATTATTTTGCTTCGATGATGGTTAAAAATGGGGATGCAGATGCGATGCTTTCGGGATATTCTAGAAACTATGCATCAGTAATCAAACCTGTAATTAACGTAGTTGGAAAAAACAAAGGAGTTTCCAAAATTGCAGCAACCAATATGATATTAACTGATCGAGGGCCTATTTTTATTTCCGATACCTCAATCAATATTGAGCCAACAGCCAAAGAGTTAGCAAAGATTGGTTTTATGACCTCAAAAATTGTTGAAATGTTTGGAATTAAACCAGTAATGGCAATGCTTTCATACACCAATTTTGGTTCCTCAAAACATCACAACGCTGGAAAAGTAACCGAAGCAGTAGCGTATTTACATCGTTACTATCCGGATTTGGTTGTTGATGGACCCTTACAGTCAGATTTTGCTTTAAATCGCGAGATGTTAAATGAAAGATATCCTTTTTCACAATTAGCAAAGATGAATGTCAACACCTTAATTTTCCCTAATTTAGAATCAGCAAACATAACTTACAAGTTGATGAAAGAATTGAATAAAAATCAATCTGTTGGTCCAATTCTGTTGGGACTAAAAGAACCCATTCACATACTTCAACTTGGTGCAAGTGTCGATGAAATCGTTAATATGGCAGCAGTAGCAGTTATTGATGCTCAGAAAAAGCAGAAAAAATGATTACACAAATCAAAGGAAAATTATTAGAAAAACATCCAACACATGTTGTAATAGAATGCAATGGAATTGGCTATATGGTTCATATCTCATTATATACTTATGGGCAGTTAGGCGATGAAGAATTACTAAAGCTTTATACTCATCTTCAGGTAAAAGAGGATTCACATACTCTTTTTGGTTTTTATCAAAACATAGAGCGAAGTATTTTTAGACTTTTAATATCCATTTCTGGAATTGGAGCTAGTATTGCCCGAACCATGCTTTCATCAATGTCTCCTGAAGAAATACAGCATGCAATTTTAAGCGAAAATTTAGGCGCAATAAAAGCGGTAAAAGGCATTGGTCTTAAGACTGCACAACGTGTTTTAATTGAGTTAAAAGATAAAGTCCAAAAAACTGAAGGAATTGACGATATTCCTGTTCTTCAAAGCAATAGAATCAAAGAAGAAACGTTATCAGCTCTAGAGGTTCTTGGGTATCCCAGGAAACAGTCTGAGAAAGTAATTGATAACATACTTCAAAGCACCCCAAATAGTTCCATTGAGGAATTGATTAAAATCGCTTTGAACAAATTGTAAATACCCTTTGGTTAAAAATAAAAGTGACGACTTTTTTATACACGGCCATTTTCTACTTACTGCCTTTTTTATAGGGTTAGTTTTTGGTGCTACGCTTTATGGCCAGGATTTGACTGAATCTACTTATGATTTAGGGGCACTATCTTTTCCTAAAAGTCAAAGCCCTTTGGACCAATACGTTTACGATACAGAAAAAGAGGTTTATATATATGTTCAAATCGACGGAAATTATCCTTTAAATACCCAATTAGTTTTAACGCCAAAAGAGTATCAGCGTTTAGTATTAAAAGAACAAATGAATACCTATTTCAAGGAGAAAGTGAGTGCAATTTCACAGAAAAAAGGAAGTAATCAAGAGGCAGCCCAAAGAGATCTTTTACCGGAGTTATATGTGAACTCCAAGTTTTTTGAGTCCATTTTTGGAAGTAATGAGATTGATGTTACTCCTCAAGGGTCTATCGGAATAGATTTAGGAGTACGTTATCAAAAAACAGATAACCCATCTTTTTCACCAAGAAATCGAAGAAATTTTGGCTTCGATTTTGATCAGCGAATTAGCCTAAGTTTACTTGGTAAAATTGGAGAAAGACTACAAATAACAGCTAATTATGATACAGAATCCACATTTGATTTTCAAAATCTCGTAAAATTACAATTTAATCCTCCTAAAATAAACAGACTTGAAGACTATCTACCAAATTCGGTGAGTGAATCAGGAAATAAGTGGGAAGATAGAGCCAGTAGGGCATTAGACAAAGTTTATGGAGTAGCTAATAAAGTAAAGGATAAGACCTTAGATGTCGCAGATAAAATCAACAATAAAATAACAGAAGTAGAAGACAAGGTTATTCAAATCAATGACAAGGTTTCAGCAGTTCAAAATAAAACCGATGAATATCAAAATAGGATAAATGATTTTTTGAATGAACCTGCTTCTGAAGATGCAATACTTCAAAATATTGATATTGGTAACATCAACATGCCACTCAACAGCTCACTTATTTCTGGAGCACAAAGTTTAATGGGAGTTAAAGCTGAAGTAAAATTTGGAAGAACCAACATCACAGGGGTTTTTGCAGAACAAAGATCCCAGTCTCAATCAGTAATTTCTCAAGGAGGGGGAACTCTTCAGGAGTTTTCATTATTTGCTCTGGATTATGAAGTAGATCGACATTTCTTTTTGGCGCATTATTTTAGAGATAATTATGATGTTTTTTTAAAAACCTATCCTTACATAAATTCTCCCATTCAAATAACACGAGTCGAAGTATGGGTTACTAATCGTCAGTCTCAGACCAATAATATTCGAAATATTATTGCTCTTCAAGATTTAGGAGAAGTAAACCCTAAAAACACAAAAGTAGACGAACTAGCCAACTCTTTTTTTAATAACCCTACACCCCGTGGAGTTCCAGCCAATGAAGCGAATAAATTAGATCCAAAAGCCATGGGTGGAGGATCTTTTATCACAGATGCTATTCGAAATGTTGCAACTGTTCCTAATGGTTTTGGGGTATTGAATGGGCGCATAAAAGAAGGGTTTGATTATGCTGTTTTGGAAAGTGCAAGAAAATTACAACCCACAGAATATACATTGCATCCTCAATTAGGATATATTTCATTGAATCAACGCTTAAGTAATGATGAAATTTTAGGAGTAGCTTTTCAATTTACATTTCAAGGAAAAGTTTATCAAGTTGGAGAATTTGCCAATGGAGGTATTGAAGGAACTTCAATTACAGGAACGAATTCAAATACTCAAGTTGCTGTTGTTTCAACAAATAATTTAGTTGTTAAATTATTGAAAAGTTCAATTACAGATGTTCGCCAGCCCGTGTGGAATTTAATGATGAAAAATATTTATAATACTGGAGCCTTTCAACTTGAACAAGAAGACTTTCGATTAAATATTTTGTATTCAGACCCCTCACCAATTAATTATCTTCAACCAGTTGATGCAGCAATATGGCCAAAAACTTTGACCAATCAAGTTTTGTTGAGAACTCTTAATTTGGATCGCTTAAATTTATATAATGATCCCGAACCCGAGGGAGATGGGTTTTTTGATTTTGTTCCTGGCATAACGGTAGACCAACAGTATGGACGCATTATTTTTCCAACTGTAGAACCTTTTGGAGAAACCCTATTCAAACTGTTAGATAATCCAGAGGTGTCTAGTGAGCTTTATACCAATGAAATGAGCTACAATGCTAACCAGGCAAAGTATGTATTTCGCGACATGTATGCCTTAACCCAAGCAGCAGCTCTCGAAGCTTCTGAACAGAATAAATACGAAATTAAAGGCCAATATAAATCTGCAACTGGCGATGGAATTGCTATTGGAGCTTTTAATGTCCCGAGAGGTTCTGTTAGAGTTACAGCTGGAGGAAGAGTCTTGCAAGAAGGAATAGACTATACTGTAAATTATCAAATTGGAAGAGTAAAGATTCTAGACCCAGCCTTACAAGCATCCAATGTGCCAATTCAAATTTCTGTTGAAAATAACTCTTTCTTTGGGCAACAAAATAAACGCTTTTCAGGATTTGACATCATCCATCAGTTCAATAATAATTTTGTTTTGGGAGGAACTTTAATCAATTTAAGTGAAAATCCATTAACCCAAAAAGCTAATTACGGAACGGAGCCTGTGAATAATACTATGATCGGTGTAAACACCAATTTTTCGACCGAAATGCCTTTTCTAACTCGTTTGGTAAATAAGCTTCCAAACATTGAAACAACGGTGCCATCTCGAATTTCATTTCGTGGAGAAGTTGCGACATTCATTGCTGGTAACCCCAAAAACACGCAGCTGGAAGGAGAAGCAAATGTATATCTTGATGATTTTGAAGGAGCACAAACGAATTTAGATGTAAAAGGATTTTTTTCTTGGAATTTGGCGAGTGTTCCCGCAGAAGGCTTTACGGGTTCGAATACTGGTATTGATGATTTGGAGTCAGGATATAATCGTGCAAAATTATCATGGTATAGTGTTGATCCAATTTTTTACACTTCACAAGCTCGCCCTCCCGGAATTGGAAATGATGATATTTCATTAAATACAACACGACGAATTTTTATCAATGAAATTTTTCCAGAACAAGACCTAGTGCAAGGACAATCAACCTTTCAACCCACTTTTGATTTAGCTTATTTCCCTGATGAAAGAGGACCCTACAACAATCAAAAATTGAATGTCTTTCAAAAAAAACCAGAAAAAAATTGGGGTGCAATTATGCGCCCTATAAATGCTACAAATTTTGAGCAATCCAATGTAGAGTTTATTGAGTTTTGGCTTTTAGATACTTTTACTGAATTGGAAACCTCTGATCAGGATTTAGGGTCTTTAATATTTCATCTTGGGAATATTTCTGAGGACATACTCAATGATGGAAGAAAGCAATATGAGAATGGCCTACCGGGAGTTGAGCTTGCAGCAATACAAGAATCCAAATGGGGTAAAACCCCTGCTGCTCAATCTTTGCTTTATGCATTTAATACAGTAGAAGAAGATCGTAAGCTGCAAGATGTTGGTTTTGATGGCCTTAATGACGAAGAAGAACGCTTATTTTATCCCAATGGTCCTCTAGATGATCCAGCGGGAGATAATTATGAATATTTCGTTCAAGCTACTGGAGGAATTGTTTCGCGTTACAAAAATTATAACGGTACTGACGGAAATTCACCTTTAGCATTTTCAGATACCAATCGAGGAAGTACAGCAGAACCAGATACTGAAGATATTAATCGAGATCAAACAATGAATACGATTGATAGCTATTTCGAATATCGAGTTCCAATTTCAAAAAACATGACCGTAGGAAACCATCCTTTTATCACCGATGTTCGGGAGAACGTAACGGTTGATCTTCCTAACGGACAACAATTAACTACCCGTTGGATTCAATTCAAAGTCCCAATAGACAAACGTTATTATGAAGGCACAAATTTCAACACCTATTTCGACAATATAAACGGGATTGATGACCTTCGATCAATTCGTTTTATGAGAATGGTTTTGAGTGAATTTAAAACACCAGTAGTTTTTAGATTTGGAACTTTAGATTTAGTTCGAGGTGACTGGAGGAGATACAATCAATCCCTAAACAAAGAATTAATAACCAACGTAAACACAACCGTTGATATTAGTACTGTGAATATTTTAGAAAATGAGAATAGAATCCCTGTAAACTATGTATTGCCTCCAGATATTCAAAGGGAACAAATTAATAATAATAATACCATAGTAAGGCAAAACGAACAATCACTATCTTTTCGAGTTTGTAACTTACAGCCTATGGATTCTCGAGCAATTTACAAAAGTGTTTCGGTAGATTTACGTCAATACAAGAAATTAAAAATGTTTTTACATGCAGAATCTACAAATGGACAAATACCATTACCTGGTGAAGGAGCATTAGAGGAATACGACAAAAGAATGGTTGCCTTCATTCGAATAGGAACAGATTATAAAGATAATTATTACCAAATAGAAATCCCTTTGAAGCCCTCTTCTTTTACACAAGGTGCTTCCAATAAGTTGAGTCCAGAAGAAGTTTGGCAGCCAGACTTCAATTCTATAGATGTTTCTATTGAGTTTCTTTCAAAGCTTAAAGCAGCAAGTATTGGTAAAATTTCAAACAAACCTCTTTATTATGACGAAGATTTAAATATTATTGATGAGTTTACTCCAATCAGTTCTTTGCCTGGGGGAAAACGATATAAATTTTCGATTCAAGGAAACCCTTCTTTAGGGTCGATTAAAACCATGATGATTGGAGTAAAGAACCCTTCTGAAACTTTAGGAGACGTTTTGTGTGGTGAGATATGGTTTAATGAACTTCGAATTGCAGGAATCGATCGTCAAGGTGGTTGGGCAGCTATAGGATCATTAGATGCTAATATTGCAGATTTTGCAACTATTAGTGCCTCGGGTAAGATATCTACTATAGGTTTTGGCTCCATAGAACAGTCACCTAATGAGAGAAGTAGGGAAGATCTAACTCAATATGACATTGTTACCAACATTAATGTTGGACAATTATTACCAAAAAACTGGGGAGTTCAAATACCATTGAATTATAATGTTGGAGTTACTAAAATCACCCCAGAATACGATCCTTTTTATCAAGATTTGCTTTTAAAAGATCGAATAGAAACTGCTTCAAGTCATTCTGAGCAAAAATCAATAGAAAATCAAGCAATTGATTTTACTGAACGAAAGAGCATTAGTTTAATAGGTGTACGAAAAAATGTAGGAGCGTCCAAACCCCATTTTTATAATATTGAAAACTTTGATTTTTCTTATGCCTACAACGAACTTTCTCATCATGACTATGAAATAGAAGACCAGTCCAACAAAACGTTAGCACTTGCCGCAAACTACAACTACGGTTTTAAACCTTTAGAAATTAATCCTTTTAAGAAAATCAAAATCCTAAACCGGAAAAAATATTGGCAATGGCTTCGTGAGTTGAATTTTAACTTAGCACCTAATAATATTGCAATCACCTCCAACATTAATCGATTATTCAATAGTCAGCAATTTAGAGAAGTATACATGGAAGATATAGAAGCAACACAACAACTTGCTTTACCAAGTTTACAACAACGTAATTTTTTGTTTGATTGGACATATAGCATAAATCATAATCTAAGTCGATCTTTAAAAATGAATTTTACAGCTTCCAGTAATAATATTATTCGCAATTATTATAATGAAGATGGTGAAGGAGATGTTCTTGTTGATAAAAGTAAAGGAATATGGGATGACATTTGGGACGTTGGAGATCCAAATAGATATTTCCAAGCCTTAACATTAAATTATAAATTACCGCTAAAATACATTCCATTTTTGAGTTTTATAGACGCTAATTATAGCTACACTGGAGATTTTAGTTGGCAACGTGGCTCAAATGTCCTTGCAGATGTAGAAAATAATAATGGGAATTTTTTGGGGATTGTAAATACAGTTCAAAATGCAAATAAAAAGACCCTTAATGGATCTATATCAATGAATCGAATTTATCGCTTGTTTGGACTTCAAAAACGATATCAAAATTTAAAAAGGATACTTCCTAAAAAAGAAATTCCACAAAACGCCTCAGCAAAAAAAGTCCCTCCTAAAAAGAAAAAGAAAGTACTTCGATCCATTGCAGATGCTCTATCCATAATGAAAAGAATTCAATTTACTTACAGCGAAAATAATGGAAAAGTACTTCCAGGATATTTGCAAGGTATAGGTTTTGGAGGAACTCTACAACCTACTCCAGCATTCACTTTTGGCAGTCAGGCTGATGTTCGATACGAAGCTGCTAAAAACGGATGGCTAACCGATTTCCCTGATTTTAATCAACAATTCACTCAAATAAAAAATATTCAGTTGAAGGTTACAGGTCAATTAGACTTTGGTAAAGGATTGTTGGTTGATTTGACTGCTGAACGCAATTTTTCAGAAAATTTTTCAGAAAATTTCTCTGTAATCAATGGCTCTTATCTTCCACTCAACCCAAACAGTTATGGAAATTTTGGGATTTCAACCCTACTGATAAGAACAGCATTTGATAAATCTAATGGTTCTTATAATCCCAATTTCGAAAAATTCAAAGCAAATCGTTTGATCGTAGCTCAACGCCTTGCTGTACAAGAAGGTATTTCTTCAACTGATGTAGACGAAGAAGGTTTTCCTAGAGGGTATGGAAGGTCAAGTCAAGCTGTAATAATACCTTCATTTTTAGCTGCTTATTCAGGTACTTCTGCAGACTATATTTCTTTAAATCCAATAAAAAAAACACCCTTACCAAACTGGAATTTGAAGTATACAGGTTTAATGAATTTTAAGTCCATCAAAAAAATATTTAATAGATTTTCTTTGACCCATGCATATCGATCGAGCTACACAATAAATAACTTTCAAACAAATTTAGATTACGATCCGTCATTTCCTAATCTTGTGGACGACGGTGGAAACTTTATACCTGAAACATTATATTCTAACCTGAATTTAGTAGAACAATTTAATCCGCTTTTAAGGATTGACCTGGAACTTAAAAATTCTTTGAAATTTTTAGCTGAACTAAAAAAAGACCGTGCATTGTCATTGAGTTTAGATAATAATTTATTGACCGAATCTAGTGGAGAAGAATATATAATTGGATTGGGATATCGAATTAAAGACCTGAGGTTTAAAACCCGAATAGTAGGAAATAGAAAAACCTTAAAAGGTGATTTAAATATAAAAGCAGACCTATCTTACCGAAATAATATTACGGTTCTAAGAAATTTAGAAATAAATGATAACCAAGTCACAGCAGGTCAAACTCTCTGGTCAATCAAACTTACTGCAGATTATAAATTGTCTAGTAATTTAACGAGTCAGTTTTTTTATGATCACAATTTTTCTAAGTTTGCTATATCCACAGCATTTCCTCAAACCTCAATCCGATCGGGGATAAGCATTCGATATAATTTTGGGAATTGATAAACAAAATCTATTATATTTGTTTTTCTTAAACCAAAAAATAGATGAAAATACCCGATACACTCCAATACACCAAAGATCACGAATGGATTTCCATAGAGAATGGAGTTGCCACAGTTGGAATTACAGAATTTGCTCAAGGAGAGTTGGGTGATATTGTTTATGTTGAAGTAGAGACCTTGGATGAACAACTTCAAATCTCCGAAGTATTTGGAACCGTAGAAGCTGTCAAAACAGTCTCAGATCTCTTTATGCCACTTTCTGGAAGGATTATTGAGTTTAATAATACACTAGAAGATGAACCCGAATTGATTAATGATGATCCTTATGGTAAAGGTTGGATGATTAAGATACAATTAGATCTTTTAAGTGAAGAATCAGGTGCTCTTTTAGATGCCGAAAGCTACAAAGAATTAATTGGCGCCTAAACATCTTTTTTCTATTGCTAGTTTGAGCATTGCAATATTTATTGTGTTTCTTTCAACGGCTCGTTTATCCTTTCCACAATCAACAGATTTTGTAATAGGTATAGACAAAATAGGACACATTTTTGCATATTTTTGTTTTTCATTATCCATGTTCGGCTCATCAGTTGTGGATTGGAAGCTAAAAAACCCATTAAAATGGACTATAACCATATCTTTTCTATTGAGTTTTATTCTTGAAATCATTCAAGGAATCTTTTTAATTCACCGTAGTTTTGAGGTTTATGATATATTTGCCAATGTAACAGGAATAATTTTGTTTATTTTTTTGGCAAAAAGAGTTAAAAAATTATTGTCAAATGGGGTATTTTTATAAATTAGCTATCTAAATTTAGTTCTATGCATCTCAAAAAAAACCCTAAAGCTGACTTGTCTAAAAATAGTAGCTTATATTTCGCAATTGGTCTTGTAGTAGTTCTCTTTATTTCTTGGAGATCTATAGAGTGGAAGACCTACGAAAAAACTGCTTTCGATTATCAAGCACTTAATGTTGATGACGAGGACGACGAAGAAGTTCCGATTACTGAACAGCTAAAAACTCCGCCTCCACCTCCACCTCCACCCCCAGCTCCAGAAATAATTGAGATCGTTGAAGATGAAGAAGAGGTTGAGGAAACTGTAATAGAATCTACTGAAACAGATCAAGAAGAAATTGTTGAGGTTGAAGACATTGAAGTTGAGGAAGATTTTGATGATGTAGATGTTCCTTTTGCAGTAATTGAAGATGTTCCTTTATATCCTGGTTGTGAGCGTGTAGCTAAATCGGAGCGGAGAGCTTGTTTTCAAGATAAAATCAACAAGCATATTCGTAAAAATTTCCGTTACCCAGAAATTGCACAAGAAATGGGTATTCAAGGAAGGGTTTATGTAAATTTTATAATTTCTAAAGATGGAAACATTACTAACGTTAGAATGCGTGGTCCAGACAAAAATTTAGAAAAAGAAGCTGCACGAATTATTTCAAAGCTTCCAAAAATGACACCTGGAAAACAAAGAGGAATTCCTGTTCGTGTTCCTTTCAGTATCCCCATTACCTTTAGATTAAATTAAGAATAATTTAATTCATATAAAACCCGAAGTTTACTTCGGGTTTTTTTGTTTTGTATATTCAGATTGATTAAAAAATATAAGCCAGATTGAAAATTAGCCTATGCCAGAACAATTATTGTAGATTTGAATTGTGGGATTTGTGAAGTCTTAAAATCATAGAATTTAGACTTCAGTTTTTATTGTAAATACGTTATTGTGTACTACCTTTGCACAAGATTATGAAAGTAGAAAAAATTCGTTTGTCGCCTGTAGAGTCGGCTTTTTCAGTTTTTATAAATAACTTTAAAGAAATTACAAAAGTAAGGTTGTCAATTAGCGTTGTTTTTTCTTCTTTAGCAGGTTACTTTTTGGCTGCTGAGAACCCTTCAATTATAGATGTTGTTTTATTAGCTTTTGGTGGCTATTTCATGGTTGGAGCTTCTAATGCGTTTAATCAAATTTTAGAAAAGGATCTCGATGCATTGATGGACCGAACTAAAAACAGACCTCTACCATCAGGAAGAATGTCTGTTAAAACTGCATCAATAATTGCAACAATATTAACACTTCTTGGATTATTAGTTTTATTTACAATAAATATAAGAACGGCTTTTTTTGGAGGTATTTCTATCTTCTTGTATGTTTGTGTATACACCCCACTGAAGACAAAAACCCCACTTGCTGTATTTGTTGGTGCTTTTCCAGGCGCTATCCCTTTTATGTTAGGTTGGGTAGCTTATTCAAATCATTTTGGGATTGAACCAGGGGTTTTATTTTTGATACAGTTTTTTTGGCAGTTTCCCCATTTTTGGGCAATAGGATGGATGCTTGACAAGGATTATAAGCGAGCAGGTTTTAAAATGTTACCTACTGGAAAAGCAGATAATACAACAGCTTTCCAAATTGTGTTTTACACACTTTGGATGATTTTGGCTTCAGTGCTTCCCGCGACTTCCTATACTGGAAGTTTTGATTTGAGTATTTGGGGAGCAGTAATTGTAGTAGTTTTAGGACTTATTATGTTGTTTTTTGCTTTGGAGTTGATGATTCAAAAGACTACTATTGCAGCAAAAAAACTCATGTTTTCCAGTGTAGGATATATTACACTGATTCAAATAGTATATGTAATTGATAAAATTATTAAGTAAATGGAAAGTACCCTTCAAAAAAAAAATACTGAGGCAAAAAAAATGATGCTTTGGTTTGCTATGATAAGCATGACAATGACTTTTGCAGGCCTGACAAGTGCATATGTGGTAAGCAGTTCAAGATCGGATTGGCTGGCTTCGTTTGAATTACCCTCTGTTTTTTTATACAGTACAATAATTATTCTTTTGAGTAGTATTACTTTTTTTCTAGGAAAGAAAGCTTTGAATCAGGGAAAAACAGTAAGCCAAAAATTATTCCTTTGGGCAACTCTAGGTTTGGCATTAGCGTTTATATATTTTCAATTTAATGGATTTTCACAGATCATCGAAAAGGGATATTACTTTACTGGTGCCGAGAGTTCGATAACAACATCATTTTTGTATGTTCTTGTTTTACTTCACCTTGTTCATGTTTTTGGAGGATTGATAGTTTTGTCTATTGTTATAGTTAAAACCTATAAAAACGCATATTCTCCCAGCGATAAATTAGGATATGAATTAGCAGAATTATTTTGGCACTTTCTAGATTTTTTGTGGATATATTTGTACGTTTTTGTGACAATAAATAATTAAAAAAAACACTATTTTTGTAAAATTAAAATTTAGCACCTTTTATGGAAGTTACAGCAAATAATATAAGCGAAGAAACCAGCATTTGGAGTGGAGGTAACAAGCCACTGGGTTCTAGTTACGGAAAATTGATGATGTGGTTTTTCATCGTTTCAGATGCTTTGACTTTCACAGGTTTTTTAGTTGCTTATGGTTTTTCAAGATTTAAAAATATTAATTCATGGCCAATAGCTGATGAGGTTTTCACTCATTTTCCATTTTTTCATGGAGTAGATGCTCCTATGTACTATGTTGCTTTGATGACTTTTATTCTTATTTTTTCATCAGTAACAATGGTTCTAGCTGTTGATGCAGGCCATCATATGAATAAGGCGAAAGTTACCTTCTATATGCTACTTACTATTATTGGTGGAGCAATTTTTGTTGGATCTCAAGCTTGGGAGTGGAAAAATTTCATCAAAGGTGAGTATGGTGCATTAGAAACTAGAGGCGGTCAAATTTTACAGTTTATGGATGCAGAAACAGGTAAACGTGTTGCCTTAGAAACTTTTGCTGCAAATATTGATTCCCCTAGAACTACACATGAAAACAGTAATGGAATCTGGTTTCTTTCAGAAACATCGTTGCCTAGTTATAGTGTTGAAGAGGTTGCAGCAGGTTTTGCTGCAAACGGAAATCTAGTTGTTAAGAGCGAAAAAATTGATGAATTGGGTCACAAAATAATCCTTTCAAGAGAAGAATCTTTACAGAAAGTAAATGAAGCCATAAACGTAGTAGAGGGTGCAAACCTAGTTCACAATGAATACGGGAATCGTCTTTTTGCAGATTTCTTTTTCTTCATAACAGGTTTTCATGGTTTTCACGTTTTCTCGGGGGTTGTAATAAATATTATCATTTTTTTCAATGTAATCATGGGGACTTATGAGAAAAGAGGGCACTATGAAATGGTTGAAAAAGTAGGACTTTATTGGCACTTTGTAGATTTAGTATGGGTATTCGTATTTACCTTCTTCTATCTCGTTTAACTAATATAATAAATACCATCATGGCACACGACACAGAAAATTTAGCCATTTTTAGAGGATTGTTAAAATTCAAATCAAACGTTCAGAAAATTTGGGGTGTTTTGATTTTCCTTTCCATAGTCACAACAATTGAGGTTGTACTTGGAATTTTGAAACCTCAAAGTCTTATGAGTATGTTTTTAGGTATGAAGATACTGAATTGGATATTCATCATATTAACCATTGTAAAAGCGTATTATATTGCTTGGGACTTTATGCACATTCGTGATGAGAAAGGTAGTCTTAAGGGGTCAATTGTACTTCCATTAGTTGTCTTAATTCCCTACTTGTGTTTTATCCTTTTATTAGAAGCAGATTATATTTATGAGGTAATGCGTACTGGATTTGTAAGTTGGAACTTCTAATCATATAGGATGATTAGTAACGATTTTAAAAAGTATATAGTTCTGGGAATACTTTTTGTATTTCCCATAGTCATATATCTATTTTTCGCTTCTGGGATTAACAATTTTGCAAAACTGCCAGTTCTAACAGAAAATCTTCCTGAAATATCCTCTTGGAGTTCATTGCGTGGAGATACCGTTCAATTAAAAGATCGAATTACCATTTTTGGTTTTTGGGGTAACGATATTGAAAATAAAAAAGGAGATGCTTTTAATCTAAATCAAAAGATTTACAAACGTTTTTATCAATTTAAAGATTTTCAGTTTGTATTTGCTGTTGAAGATGGAGCTCAAGAACAAACAAAAACTATTTTATCAGAGTTACAAGAAGGGGTAGGTACCGATATGGTAAAATGGAATTTTATTTTTGGATCTCCCAATCAAATTAAAACCTTATTCGAAACCTTTAATTCTGATGTAAGTTTATCACCTCAACAAAGTACATCAACTGTTTTCATCGTAGATCGCTCTCTTAAATTGAGAGGACGAGATGATGATGAAGATGTTGGAACTCTTTTTGGCTATAATGCTTCTTCGGTAGCAGAATTGAATAACAAGATGACCGATGACGTCAAAGTTATTCTTGCAGAATACCGATTGGCGCTTAAAAAAAATAATACAAAACGACAAAAATAAACTAGTTTTAGTATAAGGAGTCTGATTTTGAAGTAGATTAAGTATCTTTGAAGCATGAAAAAAACCTCTTATTTTGGACTATTTGTTGTTGTTTTTATTTTCGCTGTAATTGTAGTGCCAAAAATTTTCAATCGATTAAAAAAGGGAGCTACTGTTGAGAGCAGTCGTTCTGTAAAACCAGGTTTTAAAGCTCTTGACTTTATCAAGATAAATGGAAACTCTAAAAAGGTGCCAGATTTTCTTTTTTTAAATCAAGACAGTTTATACATTTCAAATGAAGATTACTTAGGTAAAGTTTATGTAATTGAATTTTTCTTTTCCCGTTGCCCATCCATTTGCCCAATTATGAATAAAAATATGAAAATTCTTAATGATGCTTATGGAGCTAGGGAGGATTTTGGTATTGCCTCTTTCACTATTGATCCCGATTACGATACTCCCTCAATTTTAAAAAAATACGCTGAAGGCTATGTTGGTCAAAATGATTACTGGAATTTTTTAACAGGATCTAAAACATCTGTTTATGATCTAGCCAACAAAGGGTTTAATATTTTTGCTGAAATTAATCTAGCAGTGGCAGGGGGCTTTGAACATCAAGGTTATTTTGCTTTGATTGATAAAAATGGATTTATTCGATCTAGGGAAGATTCTCACGGCAACCCAATTGTTTACTATTCTGGACTTGATCAGGAGGATGTTGAAGAATCAGGTGTAGATATGCTCCTAACTGATATCAAACTATTATTAAATGAAAATTAATTTTTATGAGTGTAAAAAAATCTTCTCTTAAATATAAAAACTGGATTATTGTAATTTCTGTTGTAATCCCAGTTGTTGTGGCAATTCTGTTTGGTATTCGTCTAGAAAATGTTAAGCCACTTTCATTTTTACCACCAATTTATGCTGCTGTTAATGGTTACACAGCAATCATACTCCTTTTTGCATTGTGGGCAATAAAGAATCGTAAAATTAATTTGCACGAGCAATTAATGAAAACAGCCATAGGGCTCTCCCTAGTTTTTTTGATTATGTATGTAGCATACCATTTGACTTCGGACCCTACTCCTTTTGGAGGGGAAGGATGGGTTAAAAACGTTTATTACTTTATTTTAATATCACATATTTTGTTATCAATTACGATAATCCCTTTAGTTTTAATTTCTTATGTTCGGGCATTTACGCAGCAATTTACCTTGCACAGAAAAATCGCACGAATTACCTTTCCAATTTGGTTGTATGTAACGATAACAGGGGTAATTGTATATTTAATGATATCACCTTATTACAACTAAGATCACATGATTAAAAAAATCATTTATTTAAGTTTTATTTTGTTTTTAATCACACCTATCGATTTAGAAGCACAGTGCTCAATGTGTAGAGCTGTTTTGGAATCAGAAGAAGGGCAACAAACAGCTAAAGGAATCAATGATGGTATTGTATATTTAATGGCAATCCCATATGTCTTGGTAGGTATTGTAGGCTATGTAGTTTTTAGACTATTAAATAAATGATTTTTTTTGTAACATTTCGTTCCAACCGACGTCTTACAGATAATTAAAAGTCATTTTTTATTTTCCATACATGATAAAAATTAAAAACCTACACAAGTCTTATAGAATGGGCAACTCATCTCTTCATGTCTTAAAAGGCATTGACTTTGAAGTAGAGGAAGGCGAATTGGTTGCGATTATGGGTTCGTCAGGTTCAGGTAAATCTACACTTCTCAACATACTTGGTATGTTAGATATTTTGGATGAAGGTTCCTACACCCTTGATAATGTTTTGATAAAAGAATTAGATGAAACAAAAGCGGCCAAATACAGAAATAAATTTTTAGGTTTTGTTTTTCAGTCTTTTAATCTTATTAATTACAAATCGGCACTTGAAAATGTATCTCTACCTCTCTACTATCAGGGAGTAGCTCGAAAAGAACGTCAAGAACAAGCATTGGAATATTTGACAAGAGTTGGCTTAGCTGATTGGTCAACACATTTGCCAAGTGAACTTTCTGGTGGACAAAAACAACGTGTAGCAATTGCAAGAGCTATGGCCTCAAAACCCAAAGTACTTTTGGCGGATGAACCAACAGGAGCACTAGACACTAAAACCTCTTATGAGGTAATGGATCTGATTCAAAAAATTAATGAAGAAGGAAATACAATTTTGGTGGTTACTCACGAAGAGGACATAGCAAAAATGTGTAAGCGAATTGTCAAGCTTAAAGATGGGGTTATTGTTGAAGACAGTAAGGTCAAACAAGTTTTAGCAGCTGATTATGTTTAATAGAGATCGCTGGCAAGAAATTTTCGAAACCATTCGAAAGAATAAACTCAGAACCTTCCTTTCAGGCTTTACTGTTGCACTAGGTATTTTTATTTTCATCATTTTATTTGGTTTTGGTAATGGATTGAAAAATCAATTTCAGGAATTTTTCTTAGATGATGCAACCAATGTAATTTTTTTATTCCCAGGTAAGACTTCCAAACCTTATAATGGATTTAAATCCAACAGAAGAATTGAGTTTAGGAATGACGATTTGTCGGATATTAAAGAGCAATTTCCTTTTTTTTTAGAATACATAACTCCAAGAATTTCTAGAATAGCAACAGTCAAATACAAAAACGATTTTGACAATTATACT